>CALFUK010000061.1 GCA_937929945.1 uncultured Saprospiraceae bacterium | reverse complement strand
GTAAAGGTATACGATGAAATAAATGATCAAACATTGGTACTACTGACCAATCAATTAAGTTGGACAGCTGACACAGTATCTCAACTGTACAAGGCAAGATGGGACGTAGAGGTCTTTTTCAAGCATTTAAAGCAGTTATTCAGGGTTAAGAGTTTTGTTGGCACATCTTCTAATGCTGTGAGGATACAGATGTGGTGTTCTATGATTTCAATGTTACTGCTCAGATACCTAAAGTTGAAGGCTAAATATAAATGGCACCTATCTAACCTGATCACTTTTTTGAGGATGAATGTATTTACGAAAATCCATTTGTGGACATGGTTAGATAATCCCATAAAACCCAAGGAAAAACCACCACCAAAACTGACTCTGTTTGATTAAGGGGGGGATTCATTTAAGAAATAAGCTATTCTCAGGGTTAATATCCTGGAAATCAAGACTTACTTAGTCCAGTCTGATTTAATTTGGACAGGTGTGATAAATTAAGTGAAATAGGAGTAAATGGTTTTATATTCTTCATTGGAAATAATATTATACAAGTGATAAAAGTTGTTTAGAAGATGAATCGATATGCCGCCTTACTGGTTATAACTGTTTTCTTGGCCATAGGTTCTTTAAATTCACAGACTTTTGGGAATATAGAAGGCGTCATATTAAATCAATCCACGAACATAGGGATATCAGGCGTTGAAATAGAAATCCGAATAGGACCTAAGAAATGGATCACGATCAGTGACTCAGTCGGCTACTTTCGAGCAGATTCTATTGACTCAGGTAGCTGTGACTTATACATCAGTTTATTTGGCTATAAGCCTGTTGCGCTGTATGACCAGAATATTAAGCCAGCGAGATCTAACTTTAATACTTATTATTTGAGTGAAGACGTATATATTCTTGATTCAATTATGATTACGCCGGCTAACACTGAAGTGGTTAGAAATGAAATGACATTTGCTTCTGCTAAAACCTTCTTAATAAGTGATGCACAAAAATATGCAGGATCTTTTTCAGATCCTGCTCGAATCATGCAAAATATGCCAGGAGTAACATCTGCAGGTGATGACCTGTCTAATGAAATTGTGATCAGAGGGAATTCTCCTAATTATCTGAAGTGGCGCTTAGATGGTGTGGAGATACCAAGTCCAAATCATTTTTCAAGAAAGGGAAGTAGCGGCGGCGCACTCAGCTTAATCAGTAGTAAGGTATTAGGAGACAGTGATTTTCATACAGGTGCATTTCCTGCTGAGTACGGAAATGCATTAGGCGGTGTTTTTAATTTGAGATTCAGAAGACCAAGTAGTCAGAATCATGAGCTCACCTTAAAGACAAGTATACTTGGTTTAGAAGCTACAGTAGAGGGGCCTCTTAGATTGGGACATGATAAATCATCTACTACAGAAGACAAGCAAAATAAGTCGGCGACTTACTTAATAAATTATCGATATTCTACCCTTTCTTTATTATCGAAAGTATCAAGCTTAGACTTTGGTGACTTCCAACCAGATTATCAAGATCTATCCTTCCAATTAAATTTTAGCAAGTCCAGTACGACAAATATTTCAGCATATGGTATTTATGGACGTTCAGTATCGGAGAGTGATTTTAACTTTCAAGAACCCGTAGATCAATTTTCAGATTTAGTCAATTTTAAAGAATCAAATGAATATGGAGTCGTCGGAGTCAAGTACAAGACACTATTTAAAGATGATCGTACTTATCTAAGCTCTAATATTTACATGACGTATGAGTCCAATAAAATCAGAGAAGATATTATTGATATCAATAGCTTAGAAAACACAGTGATTACTGACGAGAATATTATATTTTCTGATAGAAATATGGGCATATATACTGCTCTGTACACTAAAGTTTCTGACTTTTTTAAAATCAAAACAGGTATAACACTTAAATACTCTTTTTCAGATTATTTGTTACAAGACCGTTTCATTAGTAGGAATCCAGATTTTACATTTAGCTATTCAGACCCATTTGATCATGTATCTATAGCGCCTACATATTTTAGCTCTGAAAGCTATATCCAAGGTCTATATCATCCGAGTAGTAGAATATCTATGACATTCGGAGTTAATCTGTATACAAACGGATTGTTAAAAGATCAATCTGTTACACCTAAATTATCTATTCAGTATAAAATAAATCAAAGGACGAATCTGGCAATTTCAATAGGTCAATATAGTCAAGCTGAACATTCTTTGACCTATTTATTAACCAGGATTGATGAAAATGGGCAACCATATCTTCCAAATAGAAACCTGACATTATCTAAAGCCTTACATACTGTTATATCACTTAATCGAGTCATGAATCAAAAGGACAAACTTAGTATAGAATTATTCTATCAGAATCTATATGACCTTCCCTATGATCCAATATTCACTGTCCGGTCTATCATTAATACTAAGGACATATATAGCACTGTACTTGGTAGCAGAGGGTTCTTTAATACTGGAACCGCTCGAAACATTGGAATAGATCTATCATATCACAAAAGCTATAAAAAGTCATATGGAATCATTGTGGCTTCTTTATCTGATAGTAAGCTTAAGAGTCCGAATAATATTACAAGTCATACAAGATTCAATTATGGGTATTCTTTCACGACACTGATAGGGACAAGACTGAAAGTAAGAAAAAGCCACCTTATTGACATTAATACAAGATTCATATTTAATGGAGGCGTTAGATACTCAGACATAGATTTTAGTAACTTCTTAATCACTGAAAATAACTTGTTTGCACTAAGAGCACCTATATATCAGAGAATTGATATCGGAACAAAATACGTTATCAATAAAAGTAAGTTTACCCATTCTTTCGTATTAGAAATTCAGAATGTTTTGAATCGGAAGAATATTTCAGATCGATTACCAGATTTTACGAATCAGACATATATTGATCAATTACAGAACGGTATGGTTCCAAGTATTGGCTATGAAATTGAATTTTAGTGTGTTGAAAAATTTAATATTGATTTTAATGCTAAGTTTGTCTTTGCATAACTCAATAGCACAAGTTCGAATTATTTTGGATGTACAGCCCTCTTGTACGATTGATAATGAGATAACTTTGTGTACAGGAATAGAGAATAGTTCTTTAACTCCCATTCAATCTGTAACATCATTAGATTGACGAATAGTGATTCTGCTTGCAGACTTACTTTTTTACAATGATGGAACTTGAGGTCCATCTTGTCTTTTAATAGAGGACTTTACTGTTATAGGATACCCGATTGAAACCGATCAGAAAATATGAAAATGACCACCAATAAAGCGAAGCCAATCATCCGCAAGATCATCTGCCTGCACAGGTGACAATGATGTGCCATTCTTATCCTGGTAAAGGTCTGGCTCGACGAATCTCGCCTCATTCATGACTGTAAACTGGACCCTATATCTGCAGCGGTTGGTATATAATATCTTCTCATTTCATTGATTCATTGACCAAATAGAGCTAAATTACCCTGCAGCCCTATGAAATCACTGATATGGATCGACAAGATCAATACCAGAACTTCCTCCAAAAACTCATCATCGCAGCTCATGCGGAGTCGGATGATACTCTTCTGGCAAAGCTCAATGAGAAAACCGATTACATGCTGGAAAACATCAAACAGCACATGCCAAATCGAGAATTTAGCATCATCAACTGGTGTCTGTGTATTAGCTTAATACTAATGTCTATAGCGCTAACGATTCGATCAGGTGAGTGGCTCTGGTCATTACCGATAGCAGGCTTGCTCCTGTATTTAATTTATCATCGAATCAAGCTGAATCAACGACTCAAATCATCTGCCTTCACCCCCATCCAAGCGAATGAGCAGATCGATAATCTGAGGTACGTCGAAAGCAAAGTCCACTATACCATCAAAGGGATATCCATCAAACGGACTCGGGTGATGCAATCAAGAAATTTGCTCATCTTCTTTTTTCCCCTTCTGATGGTTTATTTCTTTGAATTGTCCTTTGGCTATAATACACTCGGCTTTGGTCTCGTCTCTATGCTATTAGCCTACCTGATGAGCAGCTACTGCTGGGTCTTTCTCTTTGCTGAAGATGTAGAAGAACTGAATTATTATGAGACGTCGCTGGAGCAGGACCTCAGTCACATCCGTCAAAGGCTCTGATCGACCTCCGCTATCATCTGCTCATCCACTTCATCGAAAAAGCTAGAAAGAGTCTTCTTGGCATCAGCTCTCACCTCATCATTGATGTAGCACGCTATCGCCACCAGCCCAAAGCTCAAAACACCGAAATCATCTGTAAGACCTAAGAACGGCGTCAAATCTGGAATCGAATCCAGAGGAGATAGAAAATAACCAATCGCGCCAATGATGATATTCTTTGCCCATCCCGGTGTATCCTTACGCTTGAATGCAAAGAAAAGGAGCAGCACACTGTAGACAGCTTTCTGTCCCATCACTGAAAAATATTTCTTCAGCTTAGGACCCAACTGTTTCAGACTGAACGCATCTGTGTATTTTCGATCTTTCTTCACTTTCTGATCTTTGCAGGTATAACGGGTGAATGATGATAAAAGGTTCTACCGTCATCCACTAATGGACGAACTCGGCTAAAACATCGTCGAACTGGCTATACATATAAGTGATATTTGCTAAGCTAAGTCACGCGATTCCACCACTCTGAATATTCGTGCAGAACCAGATACAATATCATATATCGTCCTAATATGTTCTGATCATTACCTATCTTGTGCCCATGAGTTTTGTGGTATCAGCGAGAAAGTATAGACCCCAGAATTTTGACCAAGTCCTCGGTCAGGAGCACATCACTGACACCCTGAAAAGCGCGATCATGGCTGATAAATTAGCCCATGCATTCCTCTTCACAGGTCCCAGAGGTGTAGGTAAGACCACCTGCGCCCGGATCATGGCCAAAATCATCAATGCACCTGACCCTAAGAAAGCCATCACTCATGAGGAGTATGGAGATCGGGACATCGATGTATCATTGAATATATTTGAGCTGGATGCCGCCTCTAATAATTCTGTAGAGCACATCCGAAGCCTGATCGAGCAAGTCAGATTTCAGCCTCAGGTAGGAAAGTTTAAGGTATTCATCATCGATGAGGTACACATGCTGTCTCAGGCTGCCTTCAATGCATTCTTGAAGACGCTGGAAGAACCACCAGAATACGCCATCTTCATCTTAGCCACTACGGAAAAGCATAAGATCCTCCCGACGATCCTCTCCAGGTGTCAGATATTCGACTTTAAGCGCATCGCCATGCCAGAGATGATCAAGCAGCTCAGCATGATCGGGGAGCAAGAACAGATCAGCATAGACGAAGAATCAAAATACGTGATCGCAGAAATGGCAGATGGCGCCATGAGAGATGCACTCTCCATCTTTGACCGATTAGCCAGTTCTGCTGATGGTGAGATCAAATATGAGGACCTCGTCAAAAAGCTGAATCTGCTGGATCAAGAGTATTACTTCAAGATGACGGATGCACTCCTGAGCCAAAACAGGTCATCTGTGCTGCAGCTCTTCAATGAGGTCTTAATGAAAGGCTTCGAAGGGGATCACTTCATCAATGGCTTAGCTGATCACTTTAGAAACATCCTGCTGTGCCAAGATCCTCATTCCATCAAAATCCTGGAGGTGAGCGATGCCGTAAAGCAAAAATATGCCAATCAAAGCCAGCTCGTCGATATCAGTTATATCATGACAGTGCTCCACCTCTTCAATGAGTGTGATATCCAATATCCAAAAGCAAAAAACAAAAGACTCCAAGTAGAAATATCACTCCTGAAGGCCTGCTATATCAATAACCTGATCACGCAGAAACCATCCTTGGAAAAAAAAACTCTTGACCCCAGCGCTAGTGAGCCAATAGCCCCTGTGGTAGACAGTCCCCCTGCACCCCCTGCAGCAAATCCCAAGACTCCAGAGGTCCAGACTAATAGTGCTCATGAGCTTAAGCCCAATGAAGAGACAATGGCAACGCCGCCAGTAGTAAAGACCGTCGTAGACTCGCCTCCAGAGACTGATGCTAACCCAGCTGCGATAGTAGAAGAAAAACCGATGGCCGCTCCTGTAGCCCCATCTCAATCCAACCAACCAGAGCCAGCCCCTGCCAATGGTGCGAATCTATCAGACTCAGAAATCCACAATACACCCTCCATCTCCTCTCTCGACTCGCTGCTCTCAGAGGTGAAGGCTGATAAAGCAGCTAGTCAGACAGTCCAGAAAGAACTCACAGTCGCCTCTGTCCAGCTGATATGGGATGAGTATAAGTCAGAAGTACAGATCCCTTCGACAAAAGCCGTACTGGAAAAATCCAAGCTAGAAATCGTGAATGAAGCATTGATCATTCATGTGCCATCAGGTGTCGCCAAAGAGATGCTCCAGCAGGAAATCGGACTCATGCAAGACATCAGATCTAAACTCCATAATTACGAGCTGGATATCACCATCAAGGTCGATAAAGACCTCTTCCCAAAATCAGAGATAGAACTCCCTAAAAAGTACTTGTCATTCAGAGAAAAATATGATCTAATGGTCGGGAAAAACCCCGAATTAGAGCATCTGATCAAGACCCTGCAGCTAAAAAAGGATAACAACGCTGTCTAAAGTTTTTAGCCAAGTTTTAGCCACAGAATCACTCATGATTCTTCAATTTTCATTAATTTAAAGCGTATTGAACATTTTATAAGTTGAGTCATACGATTTAACTATATAAAACTGTTAAGCTATTAGTGTCAAGGAAAGTAGGCCCATGGTGATTTTTTAACTTCTTCGCAGCGGGCAGATGTGCTGTAAAGGAACCTTAAAACGAACCAAACCAACTTAATTCAGTTGTTTAATTCATATGAATCTCTGAGTCACACTATGAACTATAGAAACTTCCATCTGAATTTCTGAGTTCTCTGAGTCATAGATGCTTCATATTGTAAATAGTAAAATGATGCAAGATCAGTCAATCTGGTATTTAGAAAATATAGATGTCTCAGGCATCTTCTGTGAAAATAAAATGGGTGATGCTCTAGATGCACATTCTCACAAATCATATCCTAAGGGAGAGTATGTATACTTGCCAGAGCAGGCAGCAGATAAAATCTACTTTATCATTGAAGGAAGAGTGAAAATAGGCTCATTCAATGACCAGAACAAAGAAATCACAAAAGCAATCCTCTCTAAAGGAGAGCTCTTCGGCGAGCTATCACTCATAGGCGAGGACACCCGACGTGACTTTGCACTCTCTATGGAGAAGACCACGGTCTGCATCATGACTGTGGACGAGATGAAAGGGATGCTCAAGGATCACAGCGCACTCAGTCTATTCTTCATGAAGATCATGGGATCCAGAGTCTTAGATATGGAGCAGAGGCTAGAGTCCATGGTATTCAAAGATTCTAGAAGCCGCATCGTAGAGTATCTCGCTGATACCGTAAAAAAGAAAGGCCAAAGAGTGGGCTATGAGTGGGTGGTCAGAAAATTCATCACACACCAAGAAATCGCCAATCTTACCGCTACTTCCAGACAGACAGTCACTACAGTGCTAAATGACCTTAGGAATAAGAACTTATTGACCTTCAATCGTAAAAGATTGCTGGTCAGAGACCTCGATAAATTAGTAGAAGAGATACATTAGCGGGGACAAGCCAAAGACCCACGCCGCATGTACAAACTACTCAGATCAATCTTATTTAGACTCAGCACTGAAAAAGCTCACAGCACAGCACTATCACTCTTTGAGCTGGGACTCAGCATCCCCATCTTATCATCAGTCCTCAAAAAATCATACGCTCCAGCCAATCATACGGGAGTCGATCTATTCGGACTACACTTTAAGAATAGAGTGGGTCTGGCGGCAGGCTTTGATAAGAACGGTGATCACATCGAGGCTATGTCAGCCCTCGGATTTGGGTTTGTCGAAGTCGGTACGGTCACACCTAAGCCTCAGGCAGGTAATCCTCAACCAAGATTATTCAGACTCAAGAAAGATGAGGCACTGATCAATCGGATGGGATTCAATAATAAAGGAGTCGACTATCTGGTAGAACAACTTAAAGGCTTGAAAAAATCTGAAGTCATCATCGGAGGCAACATCGGTAAAAATAAAACCACGCCTAATGAAGACGCCGTAGAGGACTACATCATCTGCTTCAAGAAGCTACATGATCATGTGGATTACTTTGTCGTGAATGTCAGCTCTCCCAATACACCAAACCTAAGAGCCCTGCAGGACAAAGAGCCACTAACAGCACTGCTGCAGAGTGTCGTCTCAGAAAATAAAAAATACACGCGTCCACGGCCCATCCTACTGAAGATAGCACCCGATCTCAGCTGGTCGCAGATAGATGATGTCATAGACATCGTCCAGTCAGTCGGCGTAGATGGAGTCATCGCCACGAATACGACCATCAGCCGAGCAGGACTACGGACGGCTGAGGAGACTATCCAGGACATAGGTAATGGTGGCCTGAGTGGTGTGCCCGTGCAAGATCGATCCACCGAAGTCATCCGCTACATTAATGAGAAAACCGCTGGCAACATCACCATCATTGGAGTAGGAGGCATACATGATGCCGCATCAGCTAAGGAAAAAATGGAGGCAGGTGCCAGCCTGATACAACTCTATACGGGCTTCATATACGAGGGGCCAGCTATCGTAAGAGAATTAGTCGCTGCTACTAACTGAGTGCTCGCGAAACCCAAGCATAAGCTTAGCTTCTAAAGTTTTAGGGTATTTTATACCTATAAAAAAAAGATGTATCGGACAAATAGACTATATAGAACATCTACAACTCTCTGAATCACAACGATATAAGCATACCATTCTAATCTATGCTAATAACTCTATAAATCCACTACTCATCATCCAGTAGGCGATACATTAGTCTTTTTTGCTATGGTATCGTATTTGACTATTGAGAGTCATAACGGACTGTGTTCGAGTCCTGTGTAATTTAAGTGTACTTGTATAGTCTTCGACGAACGAAGCCATGATTTTTAACCCTGAGCGTGTCCACGAAGCACACTCAGATACAGAAACCAATTTATGTTAGAGAATAATGAAGAGTCGGTATTTAGGGATGCGCGCTTTTGGCTGGCCATCTTGTTTTTTGGAGCTCTACTGAGTTTCCTCATCTTAACCTATCCCGTCTGAGGGACCCCATACCAAAGAGATTGTCTCCTAGCTGAGATTATCTCTTTGCGTCTTTCTGCACCTTCAGGCTTAGATCCAAACTTCCAGCTGAGTGTGTCAGCGCACCTACCGAAATAAAATCAACACCTGTCTGAGCGATCTTCCTCACCGTATAAATATTCACACCACCAGAAGCCTCTGACTCAAAACGTGAGCCGATGGTCAATACAGCTTCTCTCAGTAAGGGTAATTCAAAATTATCAAGCATGATCCGATCTACCTGACCTGTATCCAGCGCCATGTGCAGCTCTACCAGATTACGTACCTCGATCGTGATCTTAAGATCCAGTCCATTGGATTTCAGATAGTCGTTCACCCGCTTGATGGCTTGTGGAATACCACCGCAGGCGTCTATGTGATTATCCTTGATCATGATCCGATCATAGAGACCATCTCTATAATTAGTGCAGCCTCCCATACGCACGGCGTACTTCTCCAAAAATCTGAGTAATGGGGTCGTTTTTCGAGTGTCGAGGATGGTGACACCCAGGCCCTGTGTCTCCACTAAGAATCGATCGCTCATCGTCGCTATCCCACTCAGTCTTTGCATCAGATTAAGCGCCAGTCTCTCTCCTTTTAGCAGAGCTTGTGAGTTACACTTGACTTCAAAGACCACATCCATATACTTGACTGGACTCCCATCAGTGATATGCACTTTAAACTCTGCCTCAGGATCCAGATGCTTAAATATTCTCTCCGCCAGTGGGACACCAGCGATCACTCCATTATCCTTAGCAAATAGATAAGCTGTATCTCTGCTGGAAGGATCGATACAAGCGATAGAGGTATGATCCCCATCACGCACATCTTCGGCCAGACCCGCTATGATAAACTCATTTAATTTTTCCTCACTGATGCCATCCATAATCTATTGGTTTACTGTGTCACAATAATAATTAAATCATTTTCTAAACTAGGATATCGGGCCAGCAATTCTCGAACAATGGTCATCCACAAATTATCCTGTGGATCATCATCATGCAGATACACTGCACGGTAGTCAGGACATTTGATGATATGGAAAATAGTGAAATCATCCCCATCTTCTTAGCAGTCGTCTTTCTATTCTTACTATGGATACAATACCTGAAGTATAAGAATCATCTTTCTCTGGTCAGCCAAGAGGCCTCTCAACTGAGAGAAACCAGCCAAATCTTAAAAGCGGAGCTGGAACAAGAAAAACAATTGAGTAGCAGCTATAATGAGCAGTACCAGCTCCAACTTCAGGAAAACCAAACCATTAAAAGCGATCTCCGCCATCTACGGCTCAAATACGAAGAACTCCTCCGCGATGAAGAGCAGCAGAATCAAAAATTTGAGCTTATCGCTAATAGAATCATCGAGCAACAGTCAGTCTCATTCGACCGCCATCAGACTAAAGGCATGCAGAGCCTACTGAATCCTCTGGAAGAAAAGTTAAAATCATTCGAAGCTAAGATAGAGCGCACTCACATAGATTCGATCAAGCGAGTCGAATCTCTCAAAGAACAGGTCAAACTGGTCAATGAGCAAAGCCATAAGATCTCAGCAGACGCAAATAATCTGGCTAAAGCGCTCAAAGGAGATTTCAAGCAACAGGGTAACTGGGGTGAATTCGTCTTAGAGTCTATCCTCGATAAGTCTGGCCTCGAAAAAGACAGAGAATACTTCGTACAGCAGACGCTGAGAGATGACACTGGCCGCATGAAAAAACCAGATGTGATCATCCACATACCTGATGGGAAGCGCCTGATCATAGACTCCAAGGTCTCTCTCGTGGCCTACGACAGGATCATACAGGCAGAAAGTGAGAGTGCTGCTGCAGGCTGGTATACTGCTCATACGAAAGCCATCAAAAACCACATCGATGACCTATCGCAAAAGGCATACCACAGACTGTATCAAATCGAAAGCCCCGATTTCGTCCTGATGTTTATCCCGATCGATACGGCATTCAGCGTCGCTATCAAGCAGCATCCTGATCTGTACCAATACGCCTTTGAGAAAGACATCGTCATCGTGACTCCCTCTACCCTACTCGCTACACTAAAGACAGTGGAATCCATGTGGCGTAATGACAAGCAGAACCGGCACGCCGTAGAAATCGCTCAGGAGGCTGGTAAGATGTATGATAAGTTCGTCAGCTTCTTAGAGGATGTCGAAAAAATAGGCAAACAGCTGAATACCGTACAGAATAGCTATCACGACAGCTACAAAAAACTACACACTGGCAGTGGTAATCTGATCAGCAGAGCTAATAAGATCAAAGCTTTGGGCGCCAAAACGACTAAACAGCTAAATGGATCAATGGTTGATATGGTAGAATCGTGATCAGCTGATTCGATAAGTTATTCTTAATTAGAAACTGTAAGTGTATTCATTGTTTAATTGTAGCGATCACAATATCACTAACCTCGTCTTCTGCGTCTTTTAGGCTCTTTTATCAAGTACCTCACCTGAATACTTCCCGCTAGGTTCAATTCAGGAAAACTACGCTTGAAAGCCGGAGTTCTCCTGTCAGGAGCTTTGGTTGGATCTTGTGTTTTAACTGCATTCGCATCAAAAATTAGGATATTGGGAAAGACCTTACATTATCCCGTAAAAATCCCAGGACCTTTCGAATACACATTCTACACTTCCTTCTCTCCCCGATCACGGGTCGCTTTCATCTTCTCAAGATGCTTTAGCTCCAGCGCTTTTTCCTCCTTGGATATACCATCAGAGGCATCTCTCTTTTCGACCCAGCTGCCGTCCTCCATATCATCATCGTCTAGATCTTCACCATCGTCTGGCACACCATATATATCAAATCTAAACCCAAAAAATGTGAAATAGAAAAAAATGCCTGACGACAAAAATATGGTCAGCAAGACTGATAATGACTGCATAGGTGTGATCCCCGCAAAATAGAGACCAATGAAAAACACGGAGGCTGCACCAAGCATACCAGCCAAAGTGGAAAATTGCTTCTTCTTTTTTTCGAGTTTATCCAACTCACGCTCGGCCTTAGTGATAGTCCTGCCCTTACCCGAAGCACTATTATTGGACGAAGGCACCTTGATGCCCTTGCTGACTAGCGCATAAACGGCGATGGGGTGATCTACATTTTTAAAATCATAGTCCCCGATACTCTTCAGTGAGATGCCATCCTTATTCCTGACTACCGCTGCCATCGTATCAGAGAGAAGAATAGAATTAGGCGAGGCGACTGACTCAAGTCGGGACGCGATATTGATACTGTCACCATAGTAATCTCCATCTCGATAGAGCACTTCTCCCAGATGGGCACCTATTCTGACAGGTATTTTAGCTTTGATAAACCGCTTTTGCAGGTCTTCAGCGCACTTTAGGGCATCCAGCGAACTACTGTAGAGCACTAGCGTGCTATCACCATAGCTTTTGACTAATTCGCCATCGTAGAGAGATATCACCTCACGGAGAATGACATTGTAATCACTCACTAATTGTAGGCCGGCAGATTCGTTCTTTTGCATGACAGCAGTATACCCAGCAATGTCGGCGTATAATATGGCTGCAAGTTTACTTTTATCTCCCATTTGTGAAAATTAGTTAATATCATACACATTCGCAGAGTAAGCATTGTATTTTTATACCAATCTACCATAGCCATGCTACATCCCAGAATCCATGATGCGCTTAATTTCTCCAGCAAACTGACTTGGAAAAGAATCTGGAATATAGCCCTGCTCTACACAAGCTACCAGTGGACCAAGTGGGTCAAGAGACCAGTGCAGTGGGGCCAGCCGATGACTATCTCCATAGAGCCGACGACAGCTTGTAACCTGAGATGCCCCGAATGCCCCAGTGGCCTCAAATCCTTCACCCGTGACACGGGTAATCTTAAAAAAGACTTCTTTCGCCAGACACTTGCACAAGTAGCTGACCGACTGATGTACATGATGTTTTACTTTCAAGGCGAACCCTACATCAATCCAGAATTTCTCAATATGGTAAAGCTAGCCCATGAGAAAGGGATATATACCATGAGCTCTACGAATGGGCACTTCCTCAATGCTGCCAACGCAAAAAAAACGGTAGAATCAGGACTGGACAGGCTCATCATATCTGTGGATGGCACCACCCAAGAGGTGTATGAACAATACAGAAAAGAGGGCAAACTGGAGACGGTGCTCGAAGGGGCACGACAGGTCATACACTGGAAAAAAGAACTAAAAAGCCATACCCCCTACATCATCTTCCAATTCTTAGTGGTGAAGCCTAACGAACATCAAATCGAAGATGTCCAACGGATCGCAGCAGACATCGGTGTCGACGAAGTCAAACTAAAAACAGCTCAAGTCTATAACTACAAGCACGGCAATGAGCTCATACCTACTCAAGAGAAATACTCACGCTACCAGCTCCAGCGAGACGGAAGCTACAGCGTCAAAAATGAACTACTGGATCACTGCTGGAAGTTATGGCACGCCTGTGTGATCACCTGGGACGGCCTCGTAGTACCCTGCTGCTTTGATAAAGATGCGACACATAAGCTGGGAGATCTAAAAGAGAGGAACTTTCAAGAAATCTGGAGGGGAGATGATTATCAAAAATTCAGGCGGACACTACTGCAGGGCAGAGACCAAATAGATATATGCACTAACTGTACGGAAGGGTGTAAGGTGTGGGCCTAATCTTATTGAATCAATCTGTAAGGGCTGGACTACCCTAGAGCAGCAGCGGATACGGCAGCTTTTTTCGCAGAGGTGATCTCTTCCAGATACTGGGTTAATGCTTGGAAGCTGTGCAGGACATTCACCCTACCACTTGTATCTGAGCTGCACTTAGTCGCCTGAATGCCAGATATCAAAACTTGACTCTCAGGGATGGAGCTCTTAATAGAATCTACATAATCCACAATGCTCATGCCAGCTAAACTATGATTGATGATGGTATAAATATAATCAGGATGTGCGACGCTCGCGGCATCAGATAAGTCCTTCACTGGCGTATGGAGTCCCAGATTTATCACTTTGAATCCAGTCTGTTTAATCAAAAAGTGAGCAAAGAGCAAACTCAATTCTTGATCTTCGTTTTCAGGTAGATATATGATGAATGTAGGCTTCTTCGGATCGCTCTCAATCTTATCCGTATTGGCGATGATCTTCTGTCGGATGTGACCTCTGACGAATCGTTCGTGGGCACCATTAATGGAGCCCGTGATCCACATCAGACCTAACTTATCCAGTAGTGGGTAGATCACCTCCATCATCGTCCTTTCTAGTCCTTTTTGTTTGATGTTGGAGTCAAGGATACGATTGAATTTTTGCTCGTCTAGTTCAAGCAGCGATAAGGTGAGCGAATCTAAATAATCTTCGAATTCTGTTCCGATATCCGACAGCTCAGCCACTTTCTTTTTAATCTCCTGCTCTGGCATTTTAGCGATTTTGGAGATTTTTATGCCTTTTTTATTGAGCAAAGCTATGTTGAGGACGTGCTTCAAGTCTTCATCCAGATAGTATCTGATATTGGTTTTTGTTCTCTTAGGCTGGATGATGCCATAGCGTTTTTCCCATATGCGGAGGGTATGGGCCTTTACGCCTGATAATTTTTCAATATCATTAATCGAATACACTACCATTGAGTCCTTGAAAATAGTAACTAAAAACAACAACACAATAGATAATAATTATGTTCTACTAATTTCGGATAAACACCAAATTCGATCATCTAAACCAAGTCAAATTGAATAAGAAATTGAAAATTGGCGTCGTCTGCTACCCTACCTACGGAGGTAGCGGTGTCGTCGCCACCGAATTGGGTATTGCATTAGCTAAGAAAGGACACTCCATTCACTTCATTTCTTACAAAAGACCCGCTCGACTCAGCATCTTTTCCGAAAACATATATCTGCACGAGGTGACGACGATCAATTACCCGCTATTCGAGTATCTACCTTATGAGACCTCATTGGCAAGTAAAATGGTAGAGGTCGTAAAAAACGAAAATTTGGACATTCTCCACGTGCACTACGCTATTCCTCATGCTGCTGTGGCATTCATGGCCAAGAGTATATTAGCCTCACACGGTAAGAACATACCTGTGATCACGACACTGCATGGTACTGATATCACACTCGTAGGTAAGCACGCCAACTTCTCACCCGTCGTCGAGTTCAGCATCAATAGCTCTGACGGAGTCACGGCTGTCTCCAATCACCTGAAAAACGAAACCTTAGAAAAATTTGGAATCAATCGAGACATCAAAGTCATCTACAACTTCATCGATTTTGACCGATTTCGCAAAATTAATAAAGATCACTTCAAGCAAGCCATTGCTCCTGAAGGAGAAAAAATCATCGTTCACACCTCTAACTTTAGAAAGGTCAAAAGAGTAGACGATGTCATCCGTATATTTCACAAGGTCAATCAGCATATACCATCTAAACTGCTGCTGATCGGTGATGGACCAGAGAGGACGACGCTAGAGGCACTGTGTAAAGAGCTCCAAGTATGTCAATCTGTAAGATTTTTAGGAAAGCAGGATGCTGTCGAAGAACTCTTAGCGCTGGCGGATCTCTTCTTGATACCGTCTCAGAATGAGAGCTTCGGATTAGCAGCACTGGAGGCGATGGCCTGTGAAGTGCCTGTCATCTCATCTAATATAGGAGGTCTACCCGAAGTCATCGTCCATGGTGAAAATGGCTTCTTAGAGGATGTAGGTGACGTCGAATCCATGGCCAATCATGCCATCAAGCTGCTTTCTGACGACGCTATGCTCCAGTCTTTCCGCAAGAGCGCTTTAGCCAGAGCTAAGGACTTTCACATTGACAAAATTCTCCCTCAGTATGAAGACTACTACTGTGAGCTGGTAGAATGCAGCAAGGCCGTGGTAGCATAATAAACACACCCATCGCGTTCTACTCCTGATTTCTTCTAAATTATTCTATTTTTAGGTTGAATAATTCCATTCATATAAGCTACGATACGGGAGTCTATTACTTTATGACACATTTGTGTTGTGGATAATTATGATACTCCAGTTATTGGGTAAAGTAGTAAGCTATTACTTATAAATAATATTCTCATGAAATTAGGCTTAGAAGAAAAGTCTTTCGTTTACATAGAGACGCTAAAGCATCTGACCAATCTGAACCGAGCATCTGAGATCAAGGCGGGTCTCGTCCTGACCTTTTACGGAATATTGCTGGGTGTCGTATTCCAGTACCTGACTAAGGTAATCGAGTCCTTTAGTAATGACTATATATTTATCATACTTACCATCATGTGGGTGATGCTCATCGCTGTATCCATTTATTGGAGCTTCAAGTGCTTTCTGCCACACGTAGAGGGCAGCTATAAGAAGAATGTATTCTTTTTTCAAGATGCCGTCACTAACTACGGAGACATTGATTCTTTTGTCAAGACCTTCGACAAAGTGGTCTCTGACGACGAAACATTATTCGATCAGCTCGGACAGCAGATATTCATTCATTCGAAAATCGTAAAAGAAAAACTGAGAGATGTGAATCGGTCGGTCAAGTATCTGGCTTTCAGTTTCGTCCCCCTGCTCAGCCTACTCCTATATTCACTGGGTAAGATAGCTGGGTAGAATCAGAATCGCAGCCCCAGCTCTATTCACTACGAATGAATCAAGAATCACTCAGCTCAGGATATTTATCGGCGACCAGATTTAGCCTAATACCATGCTCAAGCCATGCCTTTAGACCCGCGAGGACTAGTGTGAAGCCACCCGTAGTATCCCTAATCTGACTGATGAGCGCCACCTGATCACCCTTGAAGCCTGTATTGATGATCTTGACTACAGTCTTAGATTCGCCAATCTCATCGAAAGTCCAGCGCACCTGAGCATCTGGATCTTCCCCCCACTGGATGTGGATCGATTCATCTTTGACTAGACTTAATACTTTGATTTGTACTTGATGATTGAACATCCCCCAGGTCCACTCCACAGTCTCCCCTTCTGATAAGGCATCTGAGCCCTCAGAAAACCAAAATTGGCTGGTCACTTCAGGGTCTATGAAGGCTTGATATACTTCTGTGACTGGTCGTCGGATCATCATACTGGCATCTGCAAAATGATTATCTGATAGATTTTCCATGACTAATGATTTTTTCAGAATGAAGATAATTTATATATCCTGTTCGGCCTAAATACGCGAACAGGATATACAGAAGCCCATGAATCTAAGATTATTACACATTTTATAAAAAATTAATATGAAAAACAGGATTTGAGGCGAATTGGCAAGATTTTGGCTTGAGTGTGAGTGTTCAGTATACTTTGATAATACTTAAGGGATTAAGTATTGGAAATTAATGGCTGGCTTACTGGGGGGTAATGCCAGCCTTTTTTTATGTTTTGACCCAGGACAATGACCCTTGACCAACATGTAACAATTGAGTCTTGTGAAAAGACCTACATTGCGACACCCACTCTCATAAATTACTGAGAATGACGACTATCTTAAAAATTGATGTTGTCGTTTTTTTTACTTGCCTGCCGGCTCCACCACTGTCGGCTCCTTGATCCACTGGGTCAAATTCTGACAGCTGCCGAGATCAGAGTCAATCTCTATAAAGGTCTGACCCATCTTTTCTACCATCCAGTTATTATAATATTGATTCTTCTTACTCTCCTTGGCAAAACGCTGTATCCGAGAATAGTCCGTCTCTAAGCTGGCTCTGTGAGGCTTGGTTCGAGATTCTAAGCGGACGATCCGGTACTGCAGCTCATTTCTTTGATCATAATATTCTAATGGCTCGGTGATATCACCTACTTCGATCTCCTCTATCTCAAAGTAAATGTCTGGTGGTAGGTCAGCTGTCTCGAAGTAGATATCGCCTGTCTTAGGATTCTGCATTCTTCCTCCATTGTTATAGCTCGGTACATCCTTATCTGAAAAAAGCTTTACCGCATACTCAAATGATAATGAGTCTGTAGCAATGAGGCCCCTGATGGAGTCCAGCTTATTTTTAGCCAGCTCATTATCCGCTCCTGTAATGGTAGGTCTAATCAGGATATGCTGGACATTGATCGAGTTACCCCTACGCTCTTTCAATTTGATGATATGAAAGCCAAAATCTGTCTCAACGATCTCCGATAGTTCGCCCTGATCCAGGGTGTAAGCGACTGCCTCAAACTCTGGCACATAGCTACCACGCTTCGCCCAGCCTAAGTCTCCACCAGTCTCTCTGGATCCATCCGCTGAATGCTTCGAGGCCATCTCTTCGAACGTTTCTTCTCCACTGACGATTTTTTCTCTGATTTCTTTTAGTTTTCCCTGCGCCTTTTGGCTCTCCTCATCATTCACTTGTGGCCGCAGTACTATCTCGCTGATTTCGACCTCCGAACTAAGGAATGGGACACTATCCTGAGGGATCTGCTCGTAGAATTCGACGACCTCTTTCGGAGTTATGGTAACTTCATTAATCAATTTGCCCTGGATGCGTTGCGCCAAGATATTTTGCCTCATATCGAGTCTCATGTCATCTTTTACCTCTCCGATGGATTTACCGTAGTAATCGAGGAATCGGTTTTCATCACCACCCATAGCTCTCAGAATATTTTCTATCCTGTAGTCCAGCTGGCTTTCGACTTCATCCGCTGAGACTTCTATGCTATCGAGTTTTGCCTGATCGATTAAAATCTTTTGGGATATCAGCTGCTCCATGATGCCGCACATGGCTTCCTCTTCCAGCTCTGGCATCCGCTCCTTTTGGTAGCGATAGCCATTGATGAGGTCAGAGTAGAGGAGGTATTCACCACCTATTTTACCGATCACTTTATCGATCACCTGTGCCGACTGCTGAGCCTGTGAGAAGACCGAGATCATCATCAATAGGCCAGCGATTATCATTTTATTCATCTAAGATGGATTTGTAAATACCTGTATTTGATTGTTTTTGAGCTTCTCCTCATACATTTGCTCGGTCAAATCTGCGATAATTTTTTGTTTTCTCCTATGCAAGATCAGCCTCTTTAACTCGTCTTTAATGTATTCTAACGGTGGGAAGTCGTTTTTGTCCTTGTAGTCCAGGTATTTAAGGAAATAATAATCCTCTCCTTTTCTCTTTCTAAAGTTGGCTTTTTGTCTCATCTCAGGCTTACTGATGAGCTCGGCTGGGACGATTTTCTCTAATTCATCTCGGGTCAGCCATGATGGATCATCAAAATAAGACAGCTCTGCATACAGCCGGCTGTACTGGCTGACACTTTCCAGCTCACCCTTTTTGAAATCTTTATAAAATTGGGCCGTGCCATCTGCTGCTCTGGGCACCTTGACGATCCAGCAGCGGATCAGTTGGTCATCCAGAGTAAACTGAGATTTGTAGGTCTCATAGTTCGTCTGATATTCACGATCACTGATGATGGAATCCAGTTTTTCTTCTATGATCCTGTTTTCATATTGAAGTTTGATCAAGCTGGCACGATAAGCGTCCACGAGTGACTCCAGCTCTGCATCTGTCCCCATTTTTTGTTCTGCTTCTTCGATCCATATTTTTTCGCGCAGCCACTTTTCGATGTAGGCATTAGCCATGGCCAGACTGTCCTGCGTCGATACCGCTTCGGAGATCACATCCTGTAGTTCATTTGATCTAAGCTCATAAGCGTACACTTTTGCTATGACAGGATCATCATCGACGATGGCTGGCTGCTGCTGGCAGGATAGGAAGAATGATGTGATAAAGAGTAGTATACCGAGTGACCTGATCAGCATCATCTACTGTACCATTGTGGATAGGACATTCTCCTTAATATCGACAGGGTATTGCTCACGAAGTGATTGCACCCATTTCTGCTCCAGTTCGTCCTGGTAGTCAGCTATGATGTAGCCTTTGGCCTCCTTCAGCGTCTTTTGAGCTGCTGGCAGCACTTCTCGGACGATGATGACTTTACTTTCCTTATTTACTTGATCCATTCTGACCTCTTTGTGCCCCTTTTTCCACTTGATGCCTCTGAGCTTATCATCTCCTTTTTCGTAAGTGTGCCTTTCGACAAAGACGGTTTGGCCGTGATCTTCCGCTATTTTGGCTTTCACTTCTTCGGCTGTCATTTTTTCTGCAAGTTTATTCACCTGGCGCAGGATCCCCTTGTCAGTGGTCTCTATGATGTACTCATCGAGCACTAAGCGATCCTTCCAGACATAGTCGTCTCTGTGTCTACTGTGAAATTCTTTCAAGCCTACCGTATCTCTCGATGCCTTATCCCACACATTATCTTTAGTCACTTCGAAGAGGAGGACACCTTCTGAGTACTCTCTCATCAGCGCTCTGAAGTCTGGATATTTCTGCTCCAAGTTAGCCTCTTCAAAGGATAGCGTCTTCTCTTCGATAAAGGCGTCAAACATTTCGCCCACTGACTCCTGCAGCGGTATCGTCTTATCAAATCGCAGCCTTTTCTTCGTATTTCTCTTACTGTACTCAGCGAAGTCTTGCACTGTATACGCAGCATAGCCAGGGAAGCTAGCTATGTCCTTATCTGCTACCACTGGCATCTCCCATTTGAATGAATAATAGCTCTCATTGAGCTGAGCTATGAAGCCTTGAAGCGCCGCTTCGTCGTAGCTGAATCCCGCTGCCTCTTGGATTTGTTTGATCTTGGCTGCCTTAGCCGTATCAAATCGATCATCAGTGGATATCGAGTTTTTCAGTTTGGACTTCATCTTTTGCTCATTAGAATAGTCGCGCTTACTGTCTCTTCTGATGATGTGCCATCCTATGGATGATTTTACTGGAGCCGTGATATCGCCATCCTGCTTCAGACTGAAGGCAGCCTGCTCAAAGGCAGGATCATACATGCCGATGCCGAAGAAACCCAAGCTTCCATTTTTATTCGCTGTATTTTTATCATCGCTGTGCCGCTGCACCATCTCATCGTATGATCGACCTCCTTTGATCAGCTCATAGATGCTGTCCGCAGTGGCATGAGCCTCTGGGTTAGGGATGCCATTCTTTTTTGATCTGATCAATAGATGAGAGACTTCTATTTCGCCTCTGGCGGGTCTTTTATCTAAGACTTCTACGATGTGATAGCCGATCTTAGTCCGAATGGGCTGAGAGGGCTGATTGGCTTCGGTCTGGTAGATGGCATTCTCCAAGGCATAGAATCCATTGGG
Source organism: uncultured Saprospiraceae bacterium (assembly GCA_937929945.1). Classification (GTDB taxonomy): domain Bacteria; phylum Bacteroidota; class Bacteroidia; order Chitinophagales; family Saprospiraceae; genus CALFUK01. The sequence continues at coordinate 25,500 of CALFUK010000061.1, read as the reverse complement.
CAGTGTGGCGGTCAGCCAGCCCAATTCACCCTCATTAGCCGCGGATCGCTTGTCGTCAGAGAGCGTCTTAGCCATCATCCCAAAGTCAGCTCCATTATTGAGCTTTTCTTTGATATTATATATTTTTTCTTCAGCAGCAGCGATACGGTCCTTCGAGGCCTTTGCAGGTACGGAGACTAAGATATGCCTCACTTTGACATCCTCCATCTTACGCCCGTACGCCTCATCTATCAGCTCATTAGTCACTTCCTTATCTACGAGATAGGCACTGGCTAATTGCTTACGGTAGCCTGCCAGCTCCGTCTGGAGGGCTTCCAGCGTATCGAGTTTGAGCTCTTTCGCTTTTTCTACTTTCAGCTTAAATTTGATGTATAGATCTAAGTATTCTTGGAGGCTTTCTTTCGAGTAGTCCGCCTTATCCCGATTGTTTTTCTTGTAGATGTAATCAAACTCAGAAAAGTAGACAGGTCGATCATTGACCGTGAATAATACTGGATCTTCATTTTGAGCTGCGATCTGAGCTATGATCACGAAGAGAAAGCTGAAAATCATGGCTTGTTTTATCATCGTTCGCTTATTAAAGGCTTAACTACCACAACGTCAAAAGTAGTGCCGTTTATTATGAAAGGGATTTAAAATAAGATGTTAAGGCTTAGGTGAGTCAAAATCTTATCGATTAATACTGACTTTATCCATTCAAAGGCAATTGGAGATGACTAATAATAAGCTTTTTGCGGTGTTTTCTGATTAGTCCTCTACGTACACTTTATTCAGCCGCTTAGAGAGTTTGGAGAGTATTTCTAAAGGGATCGTCCCCGCCGCCGCCGCTACATCTCGGATATCAATATCATCACCGAAAATCTCGACTCGATCACCTGCCGAAACGCCTTTCACATCAGTCACATCGATCATGCACATATCCATGCAGATATTTCCGATGGTCGGCACAGTGGTGTCCCCGATTTTAAATTGGATTAGCCCATTTCCAATATTCCTGGGCAAACCATCCGCGTAGCCTATCCCGATGATCGCAATCCGTCTGTCCTTTTCTAAAATAAAATGACAGCCATAGCCTATGGTAGAGCCTGCCGCTACCGTCTTGACCTGAGACACTCTGGCGTAGAGGCGATGGACCTTAATCAGCTGCTTATCGATCTGATAGGTCATATCGATGCCATACATCCCTTTGCCTATGCGGACCATCTCGTACTGATGCTCACCGAATCTGGTGACCCCAGAGGTATTCAGTATCTGACGCATGGGCCTCGTGTCCAAAGCCTGATGCAAACGCTCCGTTAACGCTTTAAATAAGCTAAGCTGTCCGTATGTAAATTCGTCTTTATCAGCATCATCACTCGCTGCGAGGTGCGACATGATCGATTTGACCTTAATCTGATGATGACGGATCAGTCTGACGACTTCATCTATGTCTTCTGGCTGAAGCCCCAGTCGATTCATCCCCGTATCCACCTTGATGTGGATGCCTACCGCCCCCTCTGGCATCTCAGCCGCGCAAAATGCACGCAGCTGATGCAGGCTGTATATCTCTGGTTCGAGCTGGTAGCTATAGATTTCCTCGAACTGGTCTAACTCAGGATTGAGCACCAGGATCGGCAGTGTGACGCCACTCTGCCGCAGCTCTATGCCTTCATCGGTATAGGCTACGGCAAGATAGTCTACTCCAATGCTCTCGAGATAATGACCAATCGTATGACTGCCAGTACCATAGGCATCAGCCTTGATCACACACAGCAGTTTTGTCTCTGCATCTAGATGCCGCGTCATGACATTAAGATTATGCCTGATCGCTGTAAGATTCACCTCCAGTTCGGTTTGGTGCAGCTTTCTGGACAGCTTTTGAGATATCCGGTCAAATTGAAATTGGCGGGCGCCTTTCACTAAGATCGCAGCTTGCTTAATGGGTGACTGGGCGAGATGCATCAGACACTCAGCGACCGTATCGAAAGAGCTATATCGTATGTCGGAATTGAGCTTGGACTGTAGAAGTGCTGCATCTTCTCCAATATGCAGTACTCGCTGTATCCCGTGGGAAACGATTAGTTCAGAGAGCAGCGTATAAGCCTCTTGCTTATCTTTAGCCTGTAATATATCACTGATAATCAGCACCTTACTCCTGCCTTTAGCTTGATCATGCAGAAATGACAAAGCTGATTCTAACGAAATAATATCAAAGCTATAACTGTCATCTATGATGATATTACCCTGAGCGCCTTCTTTCAGCTCTAATCGTAAAGAAAGCTTTTTGATCTTATCCACACCGCGCTGGATAGCCTCTGTACTCATGCCCTGTTCGATCGCAAATATCAGACAATGAGTCAAATTTTCTAATGACTTCTTTTCGATGATTTTGGTCTGAAGCCTATGGATGGTTTCGTGGTGATGGATGGCTATTGCTGTACCTCGTTGGTGAGGCTGCATCTTGACCAGATAGGTGCCAGCTTCCTGACTTTGGCTCCAGCTGACTGTCGGCAAATGTTGTTCGTGGATGGCTGCATTCAGCTCTTCGTGATCAGCGCAGTATATCATAGAATGAGAGCTTTGAAACAATTTCAGCTTCTCTTTGATCTTCTCTGCTCTGTTAGCGAATCCCGCTTGGTGGGCATCTCCGATATTGGTGAATATACCTTGCTGACATTGTACCATCTGCTGAAGTGAAGACATATCTCCTACTCGCTCTATGGCCGCCTCTATGATGGCTAAGTCGTGACTCTGCTCCATCTGAAGTACTGAGAGAGCGACTCCTATCTGGGAGTTATAGCTCATCGGACTACGCATCACTCGGTAGGTATCTGACAGGATGGTATACAGCCATTCTTTGACTATGGTCTTACCATTGCTACCTGTGATGCCCACGACTGGTATATCCAGTTGTGATCGATGATGGATCGCCAGTGACTGCAGTGCCTGAATGCTAGAATCCACTTTGAGGTAGCTGATTTCTTCGTTTTCTAAGTCTCTCTCTACAATGAAGTGCCTGATGCCCTTTTCGGCTGCCTGATCGATGAAGTCATGACCATCTCGCTTATGACCGACAAAACAGATAAAAAGACCATTTCTGGGGATGGCTATCTTACGCGTATCGAAATATATCTGAGAGATCGGTCGCTGTGTATCGCCTCCGCGCACTTCACCACCAGTGATGGACTGTATCTGAGCTAAGCTGAAGTTCATGCCAGATCAAAACCAATATCTGATCTAAAATATTTGCCCTCGAACTGAATTCTTTCCGCATTGCGCATCGATTTCGCTAATGCATCAATCTTCGAGCTGCCATAAGAGGTGATCGCCATCACCCTGCCTCCATTAGTAAGCAGCTCGCCATCAGTCTCTTTCACTCCGGCGTGGAATGCGATAGAGTCGTCGATCTGGTCTACACCCGTCAGCTTCAGCCCCTTATCATAGTGGCCAGGATAGCCTCCTGATACCAGCATCACTGCCGTGGCGTGTCGCTCATCTATTTCTATCTGGATATCCTGCAGGTAGCCATCTTTGAGAGCGATGCATATTTCTAAAAGATCAGTCTTCAGGCGCGGCAGAACCACCTCCGTCTCTGGATCGCCCATTCTACAGTTATATTCTATGACGTAGGGCTCTCCGTCTACGGCGATCAGGCCGAAAAAGACAAAGCCCTTATAATCGAGGCCTTTAGTCTGGATGCCATCTATCGTGGGCTTAATGATTCGCTCTTCTACTTTGCTCAATAAGGCTGCATCCACGAATGAGACCGGTGACACAGCTCCCATGCCTCCCGTATTGAGGCCAGTATCACCTTCTCCTATGCGCTTATAGTCCTTAGCCGTCGGGAGCAGCTTATAGGATGATCCATCCGTCACGGCAAACATCGAAAACTCAATGCCAGATAAGAATTCTTCGATCACGACCGTGGAGCTCGCCTCTCCAAACTTACCACTCAGCATGGCTCGGAGCTCCGCTTGGGCTTCTTCTCTACTTTCTAAGATCAGCACTCCTTTACCTGCTGCCAGTCCGTCAGCTTTGAGCACAATAGGCGTCTGCATCCCCTCCAGATAGCGCAGCCCCTCATCCAATGTCTCATGTGTGAATGATGCATAGGCAGCTGTCGGAATGCTGAATTCTTTCATAAACTCCTTAGCATACTCCTTACTCCCCTCTAACATCGCGGCTTCTTGATCTGGACCCAGCACAAAAACGTCCATCGAGGCAAAGTGGTTGACGATGCCCTCTACCAGTGGTACTTCGGGCCCGACGATGATCATATCAATCGACTTCTCCTGTACGAATGACTCGATCTGGACGAAATCACTCACCTGCAAATCTACATTCGTACCATGCAGCTGGGTACCAGAGTTACCTGGTGCTATGTATAGTTCGTGCGCGATTTGGCTTTGTTCTAGTTTCCAGGCGAATGCATGTTCTCTACCGCCGCTTCCTAAGAGTAAAATATTCATTAATTAGCTGTATTTCAATATTTTAAATAGTATCATTTAATTATATATATTATTATCCTACCTTCGCTTACTAATACACTATCGACTCATGATCGCATATCTTGATGGACAGATCAGTATGATGACTCCTACCTATGTCTACATCGACATCAATGGGCTGGGATATCATGTCAACATCAGTCTCCAGACCTACTCGAAAATAGAAACATCCACAAAGGTAAAATTATGGACGTATCTACACGTAAAAGAAGATTCTCAGACGCTCTACGGATTTTTTGACCAAGATGAGCGGGCAGTCTTCCAGCACTTACTGTCTGTCTCTGGGATAGGCCCTAATACTGCTCGACTCATACTCTCTGGCATGAGCTCTTCCGAAGTGAGACAATCCATTGCCAATGAGAATGTTGTGGCCTTTAATAAGGTCAAAGGTGTCGGACCTAAAACAGCTAAACGGATCATATTAGATCTGAAAGAAAAAATCATCAAAGAAGGGCTTTCTGCCGATATAGAGACCTCTGCAGCTGTCAATCCTGTGCCCGAAGAAGCGACTACAGCTTTATTGGCGCTAGGCTTCCAGCGAAATCAGATTAAAAAGAGCGTCGACAAATATTATTCGGCTGGCATGACTGTTGAAGAACTTATCAAAGCGGTGCTTCAACAAGTTTCGAGATAATTTATAATTGCTATACTCATTCTATTGGTTCTGCGTTAGATATCTCATTGTCCCGAAGAATCTTTTTTCGTAATAGAAAGAATCCTTAATCTCTCAAAATGAGGAGTTTTATATATCCTATTTTTATTATCGCATGTGTGTTCTCCTCATATCAGAGTCTGGCATATGGAACTAACCCTCCAGACCCATACCAACAACTGATAGAAGCTGAAAGTTTAGACACATTCCCCGTACAAGACAGAAAAGGCGACTTTATCACAGATGGCGCTTACAATCCATTTGATATTCAGCCCAGTGTGATCCAGCAGGAAGTCGAGTATGACCCTGAGACAGGCTACTACATCATCACCGAAAAAATTGGTGATGAATACTACAGGGCGCCTACCTACATGACATTTAATGAGTACATAGAGTACCGAAATAAGAAGCAGCAGCGAGAACAGTTTGGCCGCATGTCAGGTACAGATGCTCCGCGCGCCAGGTTTGGTGAAGTCCTGAATCCCATAGAGCGCATAGATTTAGGTAGCACGCTGGTGGACCGTCTTTTCGGCGGTACAGATGTGACTATTGAGCCCAAGGGCAATATCGATCTGACCTTTGGAGTCGACTACCAGCGCATCCAGAATCCATTCATACCACCAAGACTGCAGAGTCAAGGCGGTTTTGATTTTGATATGGATATCCAGATGAATGTAGAAGGAAATATTGGCGAGAAGATGAATCTCGACTTTAACTATGATACCAATGCTTCGTTTGACTTTGATAACAAAATCAAAATAGACTACGACAGTGAGCAGTTCTCGGAGGATGATATCATTAAAAAAATCGAAGCAGGAGACGTCAGCCTGCCACTCAGAAGCAATCTGATCCAAGGACCACAGAAGCTATTTGGGGTAAAAACGGTGGCACAGTTTGGTCGCTTGACCCTCACAGGTGTCGCCTCACAGCAGCGCTCAGAGCGGAAGGACCTTCAAATAGAGAATGGAGCACTCGTCCAAGAGTTCGAAATCAGACCCGACGAATATGATGAGAACAGGCACTTCTTCATCGCTCACTACTTCAGAGACATCTACGAAGATGCCCTCTCTAATATGCCTCAAGTCAGATCACTCGTCCAGATTCAAGACATAGAGGTCTGGGTCACAAATGAGCAAAACTCTAACCTGCGTAGCTCATCTAAGGTAGCTGCCATCTCCTATTTGGGAGAGTCAGACCTGAGTGAATTCTCTGATCCAAATACGAGGTACACTCCTAAAAATACCTTCACGGGTGATGAAAGAGATGTAGACCAGCGTATCCTTCCAGAAAATGGTAACTCCAGCCTTTTCGCAGAGTTAGTGCCAGATGAAAATACCAGAGTCAATGCTGCCTCCGAACTAAAGAGTAAATATGGACTCGATCAAGTCAGAGATTTTGAAGTACAAAGCATGCGTCGACTGAATGATAATGAATTCACCTTTCATCCTCAGCTGGGGTATATCTCGCTTAATACCAGACTACGACCTAACCAAGTCCTTGGTGTCGCTTTCGAATATACCTATTCACTCAATGGTAATGCCATCTATAAAGTCGGCGAAATCACTAACGAAACAGGATCAGGAGGCACTACCTTCGATCCCGTCAGTATGGAAGAAGAGGCCAGCCCTGATGAAGTCATCTATGTGAAGATGCTGAAGAGTTCTAATCAGCGTGTGGACTTACCATCATGGGATCTGATGATGAAAAACGTCTATTCACTAGGCACATCTCAGCTGACTCAAGAAGACTTCCTGCTCGATATATTCTTTGAGGATAATGAAGATGTGAGTCTCAAGAGATTCTTGCCTGAGGACGGATATCGAGAGATCCCTTTATTGGACTTCTTTCAGCTGGACAGGCTGAATTCTTATGGTGATCCTCAGCAAGATGGGATATTTGACTTTCAGCCAGGTCTGACTGTCAATACCAGAACAGGAAGCATCTTTTTTCCAGTGCTGGAGCCATTTGGTAATTCGCTTTTGAATTTATTAGATGGCAATCAGATTCTGTACGAAAAATATGGATTCCCCACCCTGTATGATAATTCTGTAACCTTAGCCAGAGAGAATCTAGACAAAAATCGATTCTTAATCAAAGGTACCTTAAAGTCATCTGTCTCCTCAGAAATCAATCTGGGCTCATTCAACATTCCTCAGGGATCAGTGACCGTGAGAGCAGGCAGTCAGATCTTGAGAGAAGGGATTGATTATGACATCGACTATGGCATCGGCAGGATCAAAATACTCAATGATGCCTACCTACAGCAAGGGGTGCCGATCAGAGTCTCCTTCGAGGATCAGTCGCTCTTCAGCCTGCAGCAGAAGACGATGTTTGGCCTGAGAGCTGACTTTGCAGTCAATAAAAAACTGAACATCGGAGGTACCTACATGCGCCTCTTTGAGCGACCCTTTACACAGAAAGTAAATATCGGTAGTGATCCGATCAATAACCGAGTATTTGGCCTGGATGTGAACTATAGCTCCGAGGCCCCCTTCGTGACGAGGCTCGTAGATAAGCTCCCATTTATCAATACGAAAGAACCATCACTGATCAACTTCTCCGCAGAAGTAGCGGCACTGAAGCCTGGTCACTCAGGCGCGATCAATATAGAAGGAGAAGAGGAAGGTGTCGTCAGTCTGGATGACTTCGAGGGAGCCAGCAGTAGCATCCCCTTAGGATCCAGACCTAATCTATGGTATCTGGCTAGCACACCATCCACATTAGCTGAAGCTCAGCGCACAGATGACAAATCCTATGGCTATAATCGAGCCCTGCTGAACTGGTACATCATAGACGACAGGTCTATCAGAAGTCCTGAGGACAGAGCTGATCCATACACCAGAGTCGTACAGCAGAGAGAACTCTTCAACAGGGATGTACCCAGAAGCCAGATCTCTGACTTACTGACCTTTGATCTCGCATACTATCCGTCGGAGAGAGGTCAATATAACTTTGACCCACCATCGGGATCTGATATATCAGCGGGATTAGAACTAGATGACGATCAGCAAAGGGTCGTCCTGAAAGATCCAGAATCAAGATGGGGCGGTATCATGCGGTATCTACCTAATAATGATTTTCAAGCAGCTAATTTTGAGTACATCGAGTTCTGGATGCTCAATCCATTCAGCGATGACAGAAATGGTAACGAACAGCCCATCGGCGAAGATGGATCACTGTATTTCAACTTAGGAAATGTATCAGAAGATATCCTGAAAGACAATCAACAATTCTACGAAAACTCCGTAAAGACACCAGGCGAAAACACACCAGAACTAACCACGGCGTGGGGCCTAGTCCCTCTGACGATACCTCAGGTCAATGCTTTTGATTTAGAATTTAGAAGAGAGCAGGACTTAGGATTAGATGGGCTGGATGATGATGGCGAGAGAGCCATGTTCAATGACTATGTAAACGAGGTCGCTACTGCATTTCCAACAGACTTCTCCGTAGAGACTGACCCATCTAATGATAACTTCATCTCCTATCGAGACGAAAGATTTAATGGGTCACCTAATCTACAAGAAAGGTACCTGCGATATAACCACCCACAAGGCAATGCTCCAGAAGAAACCTCTAGAATCGGTACGGGTAATCCTATACCCGATGCGGAAGACCTGAATGACAATCGATCACTCGAACAAAGCGAGGCTTACTATGAGTACGAAGTCAAACTCAGAAATGAAAACGGAGAAATAGATGTCGCTAATGCAGAATTCGTCACAGATGTGCGAGAGGTGCTTAATCCATCGGGACAAACTGAAAAGTGGTACCGCTTCCAGATTCCGATACAAGACACAACGAAAGCTGAAGTTGTAAATGGAATTCAGGGCTTCAGATCCATTCAATTCATGAGGATGTACATGACTGGATTCGAGACACCTAAATTACTACGTCTCGCGGAATTCGAATTGATCAGAAACCAGTGGAGACGCTTACCAGATGAATGTAGTGTAGGCGCAGATGGAAGAGACGAAAGATCATTCGTAGTGAATGAAATCGGTATCGAAGAAAACAGTAGTAAGCTACCCTTCAACTATGTCTCACCTAAGGGCATCGTACAGGAGCGAGTCTTCAATACCTTTGCCAATGTGCTGCAGGATGAAAATGCACTGAACATGAATATCTGTGCGCTGCCAGACAGCTGCGATGCTCGTATGTATAAGCTCACACAGCTGGATATGCGCTACTATAAGCGGCTACAGATGTTTGCCCACGCCGAGATCGATCCCTCAAGTGACGATTTTGAAAATGGTGAGCTGTCTGCTTACATCAGACTGGGAAAGGATTTCAATAACAACTACTACGAGTATGAGATCCCACTCTCCTTCTCAGATACATCTCTGGTCGATACAGATATGCCCATCAGCAATATACCAGATGATGCATACTCAGCAATCGTATGGCGAGCAGAGAATGATTTTGACCTTAATCTGGAATTGCTCAGAGAGCTAAAAAAACGAAGAAATCTAGACCAACCCAGTAATTTCACAGAAGAGTACAGCATCGGTGTCAAAGAACTAGCTGAAACGATCCCTGGAGATACCACCTCGGTCAATGGCATTGTCAGGATCAAAGGTAACCCGAGTCTGGGCTACGTGAAAGGCATCACCATCGGGGTAAGACATAATAAAAGAGGCTCCAAATTCTGTGGAGAAGTCTGGGTGAATGAGCTCAGAATCAATGGCCTGGATGAGAACGGCGGTGTGGCTGGTGAGGCCAGACTGGAGGTACAGCTAGCTGACCTCGGTGACATCACGGCATCAGCTGCCTACAGCAGTGTAGGCTGGGGATCACTAGAAGAGCGTACTTTCGAGAGAAGCCTCGAGAGCATCACAGAGTATGATGTGGCAACTAATCTTAATCTTGGCAAATTCTTACCTAATAAATGGGGCGTGCAGATACCCTTCTACGCTCAGTATGCAAAGTCTAAAATCCAAGACCAGTTCGATCCCTACGAGCTGGACCTTAAGGTGGACGAACTCATAGAAAGCACCACCGATCCCGATCTGATAGAAGACATCAAAGACAGAAGCGCACAGACCACCACGATAAAAACAGTGAACTTCACCAATGTGCGTAAAGAACGGGCCACGGGTTCTAAGAAGAAGCCAATGCCCTGGGATATCTCTAACTTCACAGTGAGCTATGGCCACACCAGAACAGAATATAAGGATGACATCATCAAGCAAGATGTGGCTGACGATCAGCGAGGCAGCCTGACCTATAATTACACTCGCTCCGGTAAGCCGATCCAGCCTTTTAAAAAGATAAAAAGCAAGCATCTCAAAATCATTAAGGAATTCAACTTTAATCCTTTCCCCAACAGCTTTTCTTTTAGCACCGAGCTCAGGCGATTTAAGAGTGTGAAGGAATTTCGAATACCAAAAGACATCGATTATGTCTTTAATGACCAGCGCTTTGATTGGGATCGGCGCTACACCTTAGACTGGGACTTTACGAAGGCCCTTAAGATGAACTTCACAGCGACTAATTTCGCTGTGGTGGATGAGATCAGGCCAGGGAGTATCCGGATCAATCGTGATGCCAGACCCTTCTTTGACAAATTTGGTAGAGAAGTAGACGAGGTAAATGTACTTGCTGACATAGCGCAAAAGCAGCAAGCAGCAAGAGATACGCTGGTCAACAACTTGCGTGATTTTGGTCGAAATAAAAACTACGATCATCAGCTCAATCTCTCCTATACCCTGCCGATCAGATACTTGCCCTATATGGACTGGGTCACAGTGAAGGCTGGCTATGATGCGGACTATGCCTGGACAGTCGGATCACTATCGGTGAATAACGGGGTCGCCCTAGGTAATTCGCGAAATGGTGTAGACGGCATCCAATTAGGTAATGTCATCAGTAACAATCAGAGCCGGTCTCTGACGGCGACATTCGCCTTCGATAAGCTGTATGATAAGTCGAAATACATCAAAAGCTTAGACCGGTCAAGCTCCTCCAGAAGGTCTAGTAGAAGCCGAGGCCAAGCAAAAGAAGAGCCCTCCGCTGATGCAGCAGGCGACGATAAAAAGAAACAAAAAGGCGATGGCCCATCAGCTATTGCCAAGTTCTTAGTCAGGCCACTCTTCTCCTTACGCAATTTCAAATTCTCCTATAAAGAGAGACTGTCTACGGTCATACCAGGATTCTTACCAGAGTCCAGCTTATTAGGCCTTTCATCAGGATTTGACGCGCCGGGCTGGGGATTCGTCTTAGGACTACAGCCAGATCTGGCAAGCGGTCAGTACCTCGATGATGCTGCGCGTAAAGGATGGATCACACCAGATCGCTTTCAGAATCAGCAAGTGCTCCAGAACACACAGCAGACCTATCAGGCAGACATAGAGATAGAGCCATGGAAAGACTTTAAGCTGGATGTGAATTTCAAAAAGAGTTTCACCTCCAACCACTCTGAGTATTTCATCAACTCTAATCCCGACACGGCATATGCTACACCACCATTATTCCAGCACACGACTCTGAGAGATGTCGGCTCCTTCGATGTGACCTTCTTCTCCATGCAGACGCTCTTCAATAATGATGTGAATGGCCTCTTCAACACATTCCAAAATAACAGAGCTGTCGTCTCTAATCGCCTGGCTGAATTAGATCGAAATGGACGTGAGAATCCTAACTTAGGAGAAAATCATGATGAAGACGGACCCGCTTATGCCAAAGGATTCGGCCGGCAGCAAAATGATGTACTCATACATTCATTCTTAGCAGCATACACAGGCAATGACCTAACGATAGCTAATGCCCTGGTCGAAGAGGATATATCGCTCAACATCACCAAGGAGATACAGAGTCGAGGCTACATACCTGCACCTAACTGGTCATTGCGCTGGGACGGACTTGCTAAGATGGAGGCGTTTAGAAATATATTCTCCAGCTTCAGGGTGACACATGGGTATAAGTCTACCCTGAAAGTCAGTCGATTTGAGACTGACCTGCAGTATCAGTCAGCCTTAGAGGATCCACTACAAGGTGCCTTCTTCATCAATCCAGAATTGTCATCGCAGAACTACTACGCTATCTTCGAGATACCCGCAGTGGTGATTGCAGAAGCATTCGATCCGATCATCGGTATTGATATCAAGACGACGAATGACATTACTGCCGGCTTCGAATTCAAAAAGACAAGAAATCTGAGTCTGCTGACGGGTAACATCAGTCAGCTGACAGAAGCGAGAAATACCGAGATGTCATTTAACTTCGGCTGGGTCCTTCAGGATGTCAATCTATTCGGTGGTAAAAAAAGAAGATCCAGGGCGGATAGTGCTATTGGAGAGAATAATGCCGAGCAGACCCGAGGCAATCAGCGAGTGACTAACTCCAGAGGCCAAGAGATGAGCATCAGCTTTGACTTTTCATTCAGAGATGATGTCACCTGGATCCACGAGATCGATAAAGGGGCTAGTGCAGAGCCGATCAGAGGACTCAAGACACTCAGGATCAATCCATCCGTGGAGTATGACATGAACGAAAACCTTTCGCTCAGAGCCTTCGTGGACTTCAGCAGGACACAGCCGTATCTGTCTACCTCCTACCCGATCACCAGCGTACAGGGTGGTGTGACTGCCAGATTCAATTTGAACTAAGTCTTAGTCCACATACCAATGCATGTGTGAGTGCGATAGCCCAGCTATAGCATGGCTGCGGATAGCGGCTGCTTACCGTGGTTAAATGATCGTTAAACCAAGGAGCCGAAACGAGTAAATCTCACATAAAATGTTTATCATGCAATAGACTAAAAACGCATATGAGTAAGCAGTCCATCATCATTATCATCGCCTTGATGAGCTTAGCACTTCTCGGGACATCGATTATACAGTTCATGTGGATTAAAAGGGCTGTTGACATTCAGGCAGAGAGCTTTGACAATAATGTGATGGATGGCCTCAATAATGTCCACAAGCAGCTGATAGACTACCAGCGGCAGACGAAAGAGATCATGAAAGCCAAGGGCACTGGCAAAAACTTCAAGCTGAGTGTGCGAGACTATGAGACTAAGGACTTAGCCTACAAATTCAACCCCAATCGCTACATCGAAGACATCGCTCCAGAGACTCTGGATCGATTTGTCAAAAATGAATTTCAAAATCGCGGTATCGACATCATGTATGACTACGGACTCTACTCCAATAAGACGCAGAGCTTCTCCATACTGAATGGTCAGTATGCCGTAGAGTACGAAGACGCGCCGATGTCAAGCGAAGTAGAACTGCAGGACCCAGGAGAAAATCAGAGCCTCTACCGCTCTAAATACTCGATTAATTTATTTCCGAATGAGTCTGATCAGCCAGGACAACTCAAAATCTATTTCCCTAATAAGACTCGATATCTCTGGTCGTCCAGCTGGATATCCATCTTGAGCTCATTGATATTCACAGGCCTGATCCTCTTCTGCTTCATCTATACCATCAATGTGATCCTCTTCCAAAAGAAGGTCTCAGAGATGAAGACAGACTTCATCAATAACATGACACACGAATTCAAGACACCAATCGCGACCATATCCCTCGCAGCAGACTCCATCAAGAGCCCTAAGGTGAATGGCAACATCGATAAGGTGAACCGCTTCGCAAACATCATCAAACAAGAAAATAAGCGGATGCTCGGCCAGGTAGAGAAAGTGCTCCAAATGGCGCAAATCGATAAAAGCGAATTCCAACTCAAAATATCAGAAATCGATGTCCATACGCTGGTCAAGAATGCCGCCGAACACTCCAGACTGAAGGTAAATAAGAGAGACGGAAATATAGAAGTCGAACTCAAAGCGGAGAAATCTGTGATACGCGCTGATCAAAATCACATCTCCAATGTCATCCATAACTTACTGGATAATGCTGAAAAATACTCCTCAAAAGCTCCGCAAATCAAGATCACAACTGAAAACGTCAAAGATGGGATCAACATCATCATATCAGATAATGGCATTGGGATGACTAAAGAGGCTTTGAAAAGTATTTTTGAGAAATTTTACCGTGTACATACTGGGAATCTGCACGATGTGAAAGGTTTTGGATTGGGTCTAAGCTATGTGAAGGCGAGTGTAAATGCGCATCAAGGAAAGATCAAAGTGGAGAGTGAACCTGGAATTGGTAGTACTTTTACGATATTTTTGCCTTTTTCTGCCTCAGAAAGTGACTAAAGGTGATTTTTTTCATCTATATACTATAAGCAATCTTCACTCCATGAGTAACAAAATCCTTTTAGTAGAAGATGATCAAAATTTCGGTGATGTCTTACGATCTTACTTAGAAATGCATGATTATGATGTAACCCTTGAATCAGATGGGGAAGCAGGATACAACACCTACAACAAGGGTAGCTATAACCTATGCATATTTGACGTGATGATGCCTAAGAAAGACGGATTCACCCTAGCGAGAGAGGTACGAGAGAAAGACACTGACATTCCGATTATCTTCCTCACAGCGAAAGCTCTCAAAGAGGACGTGTTAGAAGGCTTCAAAATCGGAGCAGATGACTACATCACCAAGCCCTTCAACTCAGAAGAGCTACTCTACCGAGTGCAAGCAGTCATGAGAAGAGCTGAAAAGAAAGCAGATCCGAGAGAAGAAATCAAAGAATTTTCCATCGGCAAATACCACTTCAACTATCCACTGAGAATATTAAATTATAAAAATGGAGATGAGTCAAGCAAAGACAAACTATCTCCTAAGGAAGCACATCTCCTTCGCATGTTCTGCATGCACAAAAATGAAGTGCTGACGAGAACAGAGGCGCTCACCAAAATCTGGGGTGAAGACAATTACTTCACAGCTCGAAGTATGGATGTCTTTGTCACCAAACTCAGAAAATACATCAGCAAAGACCCTAATCTGGAAATTGTCAACATTCACGGTAATGGCTTCAGACTCATTGATCATAATGAAGTGACCGACTAATTTTTTCAGGAAGAAAGGACGTGTAACACCACAAATCGTCTTATCAGCAATTCAAAGAATCAACTCATCATCATAGCTTCAGCAGATCAACACATCAAGAAATCGTCAAAATTAAGAAGTAAACCACTTGATATTGCAGCCCGCACTGGGGTACTGATTTTCGATCACCTGGCCTGCTAGAGTAGCATCTATGGCTGCACGTAGGTCCTTGCCATCTAAGGGCTCGTCATTACCAGGTCTCGAAGCGTCTAATCTGCCTCGGTAGGTCAACTCCATAGCCGATCCGAATACATAAAAATCTGGCGTACAGGCGGCATCATAGGCGCGTGCGACTTCCTGCGTCTTATCATAGAGATACGGGAAAGGATACCGAAGCACTTTAGCCACCAGCCTCATCTTATCAGGATCATCATCTGGATAGGAGCCCACATCATTAGAGGAGATTGCGATGAAAGAGACACCTTGATTTCGATACTCATGAGCCAGTCTGACAAGCTCACTGTTCACATGAATCACAAAGGGACAATGATTGCAGATGAACATAATCACCGTCGCTTTATCTGACTTCAAGTCATTAAGCGAGTAGTAATTACCACTGACTGTATCCTTCAAGTGGAAGTTAGGTGCCTTCGTACCAATAGGTAGCATGTTAGATTCTACAAGTGACATATACGTATGATTTTAATTCTCTTTGCAAGCAGGATTGATACCCATGATGTATTTTCCCACGACGCCAATCTCGGTCGCTACTTCAGCCCCTTTAAATCCGACAATCATTTCATCTGTCAGATCTTGCTGAGCCGTGGCGATCAGTCGGCTGGCTAAAGGAAGATATGACCAGTGCCATTTCTCCTCGTTATAGCCATGAGGCCTAGCTGCCCCTTTAGGTGAATAGACTTGGCAAAATCCATATTCGGCAGCGTGCTGGACCAGCCAGGTATACTCCTTGAGGCCTTGGCCTGATTCGAAATATTCGTTTTCAAAATTATTAAGATCTATATCCGTACCCCAGTGATGTCGAGAGGTACTGGGCATAGAGCTGTACTCGAGGATTTTCAGGGCTCTCGTCTTAGGATCTGGGTATGCGGCGGAAGCATCTTTTCCGTTTTCGATTTTGGTTTGACCCGTCCATTTTCTTTCCCATATACCTTTCTGATAGCTAAAGTTACGGGCAGCTGATCTGATGGTCAGTGTGATGCCTTCAGCTTTCGCTGCATGATGCATGTCGACGAATGCCTTATAAGTATCTCGATGTACATACATCCCTTCACGATCAGCATATTGTCTCTCGATCGCAGTGAAGTCTGGATGCTCAGCTGGCTCGAAATGACCCATAACGAACTGCAGGTCATATCCATACTGATCGACTTGGATTTCTTGCTTCGTTTCGTCACTCTCCGTATCCATCAGCTCGGTGACCTTAGGCTTACATGCCGCAGCTATTATCATACATACAGTACAGACTATCATGGTTCTCATAGACATACACATTTTAGTTATTCGCTCCTTGATGCCCTAATAGGGCTTTCTTTTTAATGACCTGAGCGACTGCGGCAGGCAGGTGCTCTTCCCATCCGCCTTCATTATCTACAATACTCTGCAAGACTTGGTATGGCATGATGTGCAGCAGTGCAGCATTATAATCTTTCACCTCGACGACTTGCTCGGAATCCAATAAATGCTGGTACAAGAACCTGATGCCCTGAGGTACAGGCAGGTTATGTGCGCTCATGATCGAATCTCCACTTGGATCAGCTGCCGGATAGACGTATATTTTTATATTTCTAGTGAATAGCTCACCAAAGGCCACTAGCAATCGACCATCTTGATTTTGCTCATATTTATCTTCAATGATGTCTAACAGCTCTCTGGCGCCAATCACTAAGCCGAGCTTCTTAATCTTGAAGTCAGAAAGGTAATTGATCAGTGTCTGATGATTACTACAGTCGGATACGATGACATTATATCCCATGGCACAGAGCATGTCCGCTCTGGCTAAGAAGTCGTCGTCATCGAGACCACCTGCTGTTCTTAGGTTTTCCATGGTCAGCTCAGCGACCAGGGCACAGCGCTCAGGTTCTTGATCGGTATCAGTCAAAAACTGTCTATAGCTAGATTCGAATACATCCTCAGTAACAAGCGTAGGCGGTCGATAGTGACCCCGTACTACCATCAGTGCCTTCTTGTACAGCCACTCCGAAGCATGGATGGCTAGACCATTCTCGTCAAACATAGTCACATCAGTCAGGTTATACTTCACCATGTACAATGCCAAGAGTCTGTTATCTACAGTCTGAAAGTCAGGACCCGTGAGTCTGATCATGTCAATACTCACCCGATTCTCTATCCCATCCAAGAGTGAATGGACGAAGTACTCCATATTATCCTTGTAGAAATAGCAGGCAAAGATCATATTCACACCCAGCACACCGATGGCTTCTTGTTGGAGTTTATTATCCTGGTCCAACATTTTCACATGCAGTACCAGATCATTAGTTTTTTCTTGAGGATTCAGCTGAAATCTTACGCCGAGCCATCCATTACCTTGAATCGTCTTATTATAGTTAATGGCAGCGACGGTGTCAGCAAAGACAAAAAAATTAGTGTTTGGTCTGACATGCTGCAGCCTGTCTTCCATCAAGCCATATTCATGATCTAGCATCTTATAGACACGAGACTCACATACGTATCGACTCTTCTCCTCGATCCCGTAGATAGCGTCCGAATAGGTCTTGTCATAGGCTGACATGGTCTTTGCAATGGTGCCTGCAGCACCTCCAGCTTGGAAAAAATTTCTGGCTACTTCCTGACCAGCTCCAATCTCAGCAAAGGTGCCATAGATCTCTTCATTTAGGTTGATTTCTAGGGCCTTTTGCTGTGTTTTTAGGATATACCTCGACGAATTCATTGACACATTTATTGGTGCTACAAATATCGTATTTATAAATCGGACAGGACGACGATCATCTAAATTGATTTGTTTTTGGAACAGTTTATACAAAATAGATCGTCCATTAGAGCACCTAATTATGCAATCATATCTCGCATAAATCCTTAGCTAATGCCTTTTTCATTATATTTCGGACGAATATTATACACCAATGGAGAATCAAGAGCAGCCGATTCACTTTAACTTATTCGGGATGAATTTCCCGATATACAAGAAATTAATGATCAAATTGATCATGATGGTCTGGATTGGTTTATTGCTTTTACTCTTAGTTAGCACCTATTTTTTTGGATATGAGATGACGAGCGCAGATCTTCCTGGTGGCGCCATCTCAGGAGTATTATTAGCTTATTTAATCAGCCTGCTAATCAAGTAACGTGGCAAAGAAGCAAAATAAAGATAAGCGCAAGAAAAAGCTAAAAGTAAGCCGGGTGACGACTCCAGGTTTTCTAGAAAAGCTAAAACAAGGTTTCCTCAAAAAGAGACTCATTTATACTTATTGCATAGGTTTTATTCTGCTCGTCGGGGTATTTGCTTGGATACAGAATACAGAATCATTCAAGTCTTCGATCGACCCCCTACTCAATCTCTATGCTTCCATTTCAAGTGTTTTACTCAATATATTGGGACAGGGCACCCAAGCGGTAAAGCAATCAGTCTCCAGCGAAACGTTCTCGGTGAATATAAAGCAAGGTTGTGATGCGATAGCTCCCATGATGCTCTATCTGAGTGCTATCGTCCTTTATCCCATATCGTTCAAATATAAATGGCAAGGGCTTTTAGGTGGTATCCTAGTACTCTTTACTTTGAATATCATACGGATCGTGACGTTGTATCTATCTGGCGTATACGGAAGTATGGCTTTCTTCGATTTTATGCACATCGAGTTCTGGCAAGTACTCTATGTCATTCTGACTGTCATCGTATGGATCATCTGGATCAGATGGGCTAATCAAAGATCAACACAAGAGCATGCGTGACTATAAATATATCTTTCAACGATTTGGTCTCTTTTTAGCGGTCTATATCGGCTTGTCGCTATTATTTTCCATCAGTGCATTAAATAAGGCACATCTGAGCGTCTACCACACCATTGGCACTCCATTTCTTAATCTGGTACATACGGGTGGCTATGTGGATATGAAGCATTATGAGGGCCAACCGATGAATAAATGGGATAGCTCATTCTTCGTCTATACGGCTAATCGCTATCCTAAGAATATATTCAAAAAGGCCTATCGAAAAACGGTAGGTCCAGGACAGATTCTTCATAAGGGGCTCAGAGAGATGGTCCTACTACCCAGCTTACTCTTGATCGCACTATTCATAGCAACGCCTATAGGATGGAAGAAAAAGCTCTTATACATGGCCTTGGGACTGTTTCTATTATACCTCATAGCTGCCATGCACATCAGCTATAATATTAAGCTGACCCAAATGCAAGGAGAATTCTCCCCTTCCAGTCTGATAGATTATATCATCATGCCCTTTGGAGCAGCATTCACTGATGAGCATTTCAATATCGTCGCATTGTTGATTTGGGCATTATTCTCAGCACTCGCGGGTGCTCATAAAAAACTCTTGGCCTAAAGTCACGTTATACTCACAAATCAAAAGACAGCAACGAACCCATATAACAGAAAGCTGGAGTGTGGTGAATTCAGAATTGCAAAACATTAAAGCATAGAAACGTCTACGAATTATATATTTATGACACCTTAGTGGTTGACTTTGCTTCAATTATACACTGACTAAAATTAACAATACACGAAACGTCTATGAGGTAAATAATTAAGACACCCAAGGGGAAGATCATACTTAGTTATTTACAGATTAGCATTTCAACCAGAAATTTAAACACATGAAAAAGAAACTTGGCTTAGGCTGTCTTTCCATTATTGGTATTTTCTTCATAGCTACGATCATTCTATACTTGGTCAAAAATGAATCTCTACCCGAGAGCCAAACAGGCCCCGAGGCTGAAGCCTTAGCACAAAAGATGCTAACCCGACTCAAAAAACCAGCTTGGGACAGCCTCAATTATATTTCGTGGACATTTACTGATCGGCATCACTTCGCCTGGGACAAGACTGCGAATCATGCCATTATAAAGTGGGATGACAACGAAGTCTTGATGGATCTTGATGAAGTCACAGGTAAAGCCTACAAAGGCGGTCAGCAACTCTCAGGAGAACAGGCTCAAGAGCTTATCACCACTGCCTGGAGCCACTGGTGCAATGATTCCTTCTGGCTAGCTGCACCCTATAAGGTAAATGATCCAGGTACGAAGCGAAGCATCGTCACGATGGATGATGGGAAGCAAGCTCTGATGATCACCTACGAAGGTGGGGGCGTAACACCAGGAGACTCATACCTCTGGATGCTGGATGACACGGGACTACCTGAAGCCTATAAAATGTGGGTCAAGATTATTCCTTTCGGCGGAACAAAAGCAGAATGGAACGACTGGAAGACGATACCAGGCGGCGCTATGATCGCTCAGAGTCACCCTCTGCTTATGCTGAATGTTACGATTACAAATCTTAAAGCCGGTCAACATATTTCTGACTTAGAGCTGGAAGCTGGTGCTTTCAAGCTCTAAAATCTACTGGTAAAAGAAATTGTAGTAAAGCACTACACATCTACGTTATCGTCAATAAAAGACAAAATGAAAATAGAACACTATATATCAATACTAATGTGCTTAACGCTCACAAGCTGCAAAGGACAAATAGACGATATCAATAGAGCACATGAAATTGTAGAACAAGCAAAACAAGAGATAAGAACTGAAGAATTTCAATCTGAACAACGTAAAATCCAAAATTCAGAGAGCACGAAAAATTCATTCATTGAACAAATTGAAAATTCGAACTCGGATGAACTTATCAAGAGCAAAAATGAGGTATTAGCTATAAGTGATTCACTAAAGGAAATATTGGTAAATTCTAAAGAGCTATTAATAGCCAAACATGGATTAGACGAAAATGGAAACATAAAAAATGAATCTGAAATAAAGCATGTCAATCAAGTGTTCATAAAAGAAAATAGAGCCAAGAAAATAAAGCAACAATTTATAGCTTTCGAAAAGGAATTTTTGGATGTGTTATCGCATTATAAATTTGGTTTTACAAATGAAGATATACCTCTAAAACTCAATTTATTTATGGAGAAAGAGGGAAAAAGTTGGGAAGCCTATACTTTTCAGGACATGCCAACAATGGCATTGCTTCCAGTAATCAGTAAATTAAATAATGATGTTATTCTAACTGAATTGCTGATTCTCGAAAAATTAGTTAGTAGAATGAGTACAGATGATAACAAGTGATATGAGATCAGACTTGCTGTCGCTGCGTCTGCTCCATATCACCGATACGATACTGATGACATAATCATGAGTTGTGCTTTAAAATTAAAGCTCATTCCCATCTTGTCGAAGATGTAATTTATAAAATAGATAGAGAATGAAACTAGTCAGTTATAATGTCAATGGGATACGCGCCGCGGCCAAGAAAGGCCTCTACGAATGGATCATAGAAACTGATCCAGACATCATCTGCCTGCAAGAGACTAAGGCGCAGCCAGAGCAGGTCGATCTGAGCGTATTGCATGAAGCTGGCTATCATGACTACTGGTATTCTGCACAAAAGAAAGGCTACAGTGGCGTCTTGACCCTATCTAAAAAGAAAGCAAAGGAGGTGCAAACTGGCATGGGTATCAGCCAGCATGATGACGAAGGCCGTGTCATCCTGACGGACTTTGGCACATGGACTCTGCTGAACTGCTACTTCCCCTCTGGCTCCAGCAGCGAGGAGCGACACGGCGTAAAAATGCAATTTCTCGCTGACCTCAGACCATGGATTAGTGGCCTCTTGGCCTCTCAGAAAAAGCTCATATTAGTGGGAGACTATAACATTGTCCATCAGGATAAAGACATTCATAACCCCAGCAGAAAGGACAAGCCATCAGGATTTCGCCCCGAAGAAAGGGCTTGGATGGATGAATGGTTTGGATCAGACTTCAAAGACGGCTACCGACTCATCCACCCGGACCAGGAAGATGAATACAGCTGGTGGAGCTACAGAGCGGGATCCAGAGCCAGAAACAAAGGCTGGAGAATCGATTACATCTCCGTGTCTAATCCACTTGCTAAAAAAGTAAGTGATGCAGGTCACCATCACGACGCTAAGCATAGTGATCACTGCCCCGTATGGATAGATATCAAATTATAACATTTTGGGGGGCTCTTAAAAGCACTGATTGAGTATATCTCTGATAACATAAGATGTTGGAAGAATATTAAAGAGTTACAGCAGGCTATACAGCTGTTCTGTCTTATTGTACTCTTTGTTCTGGCGCTTTGCTACTGAGATCGCTTTGTCAGCAGCCTTTTTAGCTTTATTGTTTTTACCAGCTTTGTAGTATAATTTGGCTAAGACATGATGAAGCTCATAATCCACTTCTTTCCCTGTCATCATATCATCGAGATGGCGAGCCGCCTGATATATCTGCTTCTTATCCGTGCCGTGCTCGGATAGATGATGTGCCACTTTACGCTGTACTGGTAGGTCGAGCGGATTTACGTATTGTATGTAGTCCGCAGCTATGCTCACGTATTCCTCCATACGACCTTCTGTGTAGGTGCGATTTAGTATATAGCTATACGCTTTCTGGTCTTTATTCGCCTGATTAAGATGCGCAAAGAGCTCCTTCGCTAGTGTCAGATCAGGTCTATCCACCGCTTGAAAGAGCTTCTGATAGACTAAGATGCCGATGCTTTGTTTGACCACATCGGCCCCTAAGACCGATTCGAAGAGCGAGCGATTATTGATCATAAAGCTGAACTGCCTCGTATCCGTATTCATCAAAAAATCGAAGATGAATTTTACATTTTTCTCTGTCTTCCAGTCAGACTGACTATCGAGATACTGCTGGACCGTCTCCCGATGACTGCCATCTGAAAACTGTGAATAGCGAAAGTAGGCTTCTTCATACAGGATTTCTGGTGGTAGCTGATCACCTTCGCCTAGGGTATATAGTACTTTCTCATTCGGGTCATCGCTGTAGTCCATATCGCTGATGTCAGGACGCTGTACCAGTATAGTCGCTCCCGTAGCAGTGCTCCGACTCAGCATCATATCCTCAGATATTTTTACCTCTTGAGCCACAGGCTCTTGGACCGTGGATTTCGGATGTGACTTTACTGATCTACGCACAGGTGCCGTGGCATATGATTCTGGCGAATTGATGGCTTGAGCCACATTCAGCAGTTCTTGGGCTGATAGCACCTTATTATCTGATCGAAACATGACATGTCCTTCCTTGTCCAGGATGAGTAATGTCGGCAAGAAAAAGATATCGTATTTGCGTTGCACTTGTTGTTTCACCTCGCCTTCTCTCCCCATATCAATCCTGACGTTGACAAAATTTTGATTGAAATAAGAGGCTAGAGCAGGGTCTCTGAAGACAGGCTCCATCTTCTTACAGGGGCCGCACCACTCTGCCCAGGTATCGATGAAGATGGGCTTATCTTGCTGCTGAGCTGAGGCCAGCGCAGCGTCAAATATGTCATTTCTAAACTGGACCGAACTGCTCTGAGACATCAGAATCTCAGTAGACAGAACAGACAGCAAGAGTAATAGCAGTTTAAGAATTTTCATTTAAAATGGACTCAGGGTATCAAGTGAGACATCAGGAGGATTGTAGATATTGGATCATCCCTTGAATTTTCTTCACGGGCTCTCCTTTATCTTTAGCTATCTCTAACGCTTGATTGGCCTGTTTTAGTGCTTCTGATTTTTGATCAGAATGGATTAGGATAGTCGCATAGGTCATCCTGCTTTCGGCACTATCCTCCAGCTTGATTGATTTCTGAATGGACTGGCCCGCCAATGATAGAGCAGCCGGATTATCCTTGAATTCTGTGGTAAGATCAATTGCCATTTTCTTTAATTCCACGGGGTCTTTCTTAATGATCTTAGAGACATACTCCTTAGACTTTTTGAGGTAGTTATCAATATCTCCCGTACCCAGATAGTAATCCATATCTGACTTCACGTCAAAAGACTTGTATTTGGCTTTAGCATTTTTCTTCAGCTTCTCCTTAGCAGCACTCAGTAATTCTGGACTTTCGAATTCGATTGCTTTCTCTACGGTTTTGCAGCAGGCCTCTTCTACTTTCTCAACTAAAGCGGCCTCACCTTTCATCTTAATAATTTGCGACTTATGATCTACCATCATGTCGAATATCCGAGAGTCCGCATGAGTGGTGGCTACATAAAGAAACTCAGCCATTTGCTGCTCAGAGATAGCAGGCTTAGAGCGCAGGTATTCATTTGATATTTTCAGGCTTGGCTTTTCTGCTCTATTTAGGGCTTGTACATATTTCATCATCAGATCAAACTCACGATTTCCTTCCTCATATAGCTTCGCATATTTATCGCTGTTATCGAACTTCCGTAGCGCCAGCTTGGCTAATTGGATAAAATCCGGCGTCTTCTTAGCACCTACAGCCTTATGGACTATCTTGCCACTGCCATCTATGAATAAGAGTGTCGGAAAAGCAGACACGGGATATTCGTCTCTGAAGGTCAGTCCTTGGCCCTTCTCCATATCGATCTTGAGATTGATAAACTGCTTATTGAAAAAGTCGCCGACCTCTGCGTCCTTGAAGGTGGTAGCCGCCATACGCTTACATGGACCACACCACTCAGCATAAGCGTCTACGAAGATCAACTTACCTTCTTCTTCCGCCTGTTTGAAGGCTTCTTGATACGTGCCCTTGTAGAATTCGATACCTTGGCTGTAGCCACACAGACTCCCCAGTATAAATGAGAGAATTGCTATTGATCTTACTATTCTTTCCATATTATTGTTATGTGATAGATCAGGAATTAAAACTCTCATAATCAGAGCTTTATTACACCAAATATATTACTTATTTGTGACTGAATACGTGAAAATATTGTTACAGTCTTTCTGGCAGACAATGAAGATCAAGAATGAATAGAAAATATCAAATCAAGCAGCTATGATCACTAAGAGACAGTTATTCCTGCAGCATGTGGGCCAGACGGGGCCGATGCCTGTCATGATAGATGTCGATCATGCGCAAGGCATGTACATCTATGATGCCTCTGGCAAGCGATATATGGATATGAATTCGGGGATTTCAGTCAGCTCATTGGGTCACTGCCATCCGAAAGTAACGCAAGCCATCATAGCTCAGACGAAGCAATACATGCACACCATGGTGTACGGAGAACATGTCCAATCACCCCAGGTCTCCCTCGCCGCCAAGCTGAGCGAAAGGCTGGACCCCTCGCTATCCTCCATCTACTATGTCATGGCTGGGACAGAGGCTACAGAGGCAGCCATGAAGCTGGCTAAGCGCATCACTGGAAGAACAGAAATCATCGCCTGTGCTGATGCCTACCACGGCAGCACTCATGGCGCAGAGTCACTAAGAAGCGATGAGTCTTATAAGCAGGC
>CALFUK010000060.1 GCA_937929945.1 uncultured Saprospiraceae bacterium | reverse complement strand
AAATTTATGATTGCGAGCAATTTTTTCCAATGATAAGTAGTGCTCTATGAATTTAATTTCATGCGCTACCATGATGGCGTCGGCTCTGGACTGATCCAGCAGAGAGCGCATCATCTGTGCGTAGCTATTGATCATCTTTCTGGCTTTCGCAGGTTCGTCACTGGCGATGACACCTTGGATGGTATTCAGGATATTGAAGATGAAGTGAGGATTCATCTGGAGCTGCTGAGTGCGCTGCTCTTCGTGGAGTAGCTGGTTTTGCAGTCTGAGTTTTTGAGAGGTGGTATTGAGTTGGTTGATCTGTCGATTGTAATTGAGCCATGAAAATATCCATAGTAGTGCTAAGCCAAATAGTCCCAGCGCCAGATAGGGAAGATAGCCACTCCATAGTGACTGACTCACGATGAATGGAATCACTTCCGTATAGCCATAGTTAATCTGATCCGAGCTTGCACGCATTTGTAGCTCGTAGCTTCCGGCTGCCAGATTCGTGAGATTGGCCGTGGAGGATGCAGAGGATGCAGACCATTGATCAGGATGAATGCTGTACTGATAGGAGAGAGGCGCCCCTCTCAGGTCTATGGCCTCTGCCTCCGCTGTGAGTACCATGTCTTCGCTTTCGAAGCGTAATTTACCCCAGGGCTTAGGCAGGGATGAGAAGGATGATTGGATGTCTTTTAGCATGATTCGAGGCACGTATATGCCACCCAGCATCGACATGCGGTGGATTTCAGACTCGGACAGTAGCCACAGCTGACCCCAGTCATCCATGATGATGTCCTGAATGTAAGGGAGCCTCGTGATGTCTATTTCGGTTAGCTTGTAGTCAGGATTATCCCAGAGGTACAGGTGTCCATCAGTAGTCAGTATGAAGAGCTGATCTCCCTGTGCGACATGCACTTTTAGAATGTTCTCTGGTAGAGCAGCTTCGCTGAGAAGAAATTTTCTTAGACCCTGACCTTTGTCTATCCAAAGGCCCTGAGTCATGGAGGCATAGATGGGTGCACGGAGAAATACCGCTTGATCTGAGATGGGACCGATGCCCAGACTGTCGGTGGGGTAGGATCGATCGAGCTGCAGATTTGACTGTCTGAATGCCTGTCCATCATAGCTGCTCGCTGCTGCTCCCTCTGCAAAGATCAGCAGGCGGCCTACATCATCCAGGCCCAGGCTGTGATACGCTCTGGCGCTGGGCTGTATGCTCAGCTTCGCCATCTCCTGTGCGTCAAGTTGCAGCAAGCTGACAAATGTGATGAGGACCGTGATGCTGTATCGAATCATTGACTCCATTTAGAACGAAGGTACGCTACTATCCTATTTTCTTTGAGGAGTATTGATTGAACGATTGTATAAGCTAATTGCCGTATCAAAGTTGCCACTTGCATTGAATCCTGATGGCCAGACACGAAGTGCAAACTTCAGGACTGACCTCTGTCTGAGATAACACTGCATTCTCGGCAAGGAGTCATGTCATTTTTATGCTGTCTAAAAGGGACAGACATGAATGGCCTGTTAAAGTCAAATGACGCAAGAGCAGTTGCATTGCTCTTGCGTCATTTAGCTCTTAAGTGATTAGCACTATAGCGGCTTCTGGATGACTCAGAAGTATCTGATGCCACTCAGGTAGTCAGCCATCTTCAGCTTCACATCTTCAGCTGCCTGCCAGATTAATGCTTCGTCCGCTGGAAAGCGGTCTGGGCTAGAGCGCAGCCGGTCTCTGGTGCGTCTGGCTAAGGCTCGCTCGTCTCCACTGTACCGACTGGCGTAGCTATTGAAGGTAGCCTCGGATGCAATCGGGAAGTGGTCGATAACCTGATCTTTATTCAAGTCTATGATTTTGAGTGAGCCCTTTACAAAGGCAGCCTTCTCTCGGTATAGCTCGTAGACCTCGGCTCTAACATCTATGAAGCGGTCTTCTCTGATGTCATTGCCCAGAGTATCCTTCGCTACATTGCCATTCTGATCCAGCACGTAGTCAAATCCATCTTGCACTTGACGCGTGTCCACATAGATGCTTTCTGATTCTCGCTCTGGACTGACATCCAGCTCGTCTATCTCAATGATGGCTCTGAAATCCATAGGAGCCTCCGCGGACTTCTGGCTGTAGAATCTGGTCCAGAAACTATTCAGGTCTATCAGATTGATGCTGAGCAGTTCTGCTTCCAGATCCGCAGGCATGACCACATCCGCAGCATTGTGTGTATCCAAGAGCACCCGTGTCATCCCATAGTGATGAGCGATCTCTTTCAATCGTTCTTTGTCCTGATAGCTATGGAAGTAGCGATCTATTTTTTGCAAGGCCGCATATGCTCTTGTCGCATCTCCCTTTCTGTCATAATCGATGCTGTCTAATAGCAGCTCTGCCTGGGCGTAATGAAAGGCTGACGCACCCTCTGCCGCTTCAGTCAGGAGCGGGCTGACATCGACCATCTCAAAGTGAGCGACATACCCGTCTTTACTGATCAGTGGCAAGAAGGGATTGACCTTATGCTGTCTTTGATCTATCTGAGCTAGCACTTCATATACCTCATCCCATCGCTCTGGGTATAGATCAGCCCGAAGCTTATTGATGTATTCCAGGTCTCTGGCCGTGACTTTGTCAAATGCTTTTTCTAAGGCCTTGACATGTTTGGTCTTTTTATTCTTCTTCCCGTGCAGCCTTTTTGCAGCTACGTAGATGGCCTCATCATAGTCTCCCTGATCCACCAGTTTTTGCACGGATCGGCAAGAGAAAAGACTCATGATCAGTAGTAGTGTGTAAATCTTCCATTTCATAATCATCATTTTTAGTGGATTAGATAATGTGGCAGCTATCTGCTGCCTTTAGCTCAAAGACTGCTGCATATTGTGATTGGTATACACATAGCTGCAGTATTAATAGGAAATTAACTTTTGATTTGTTGATGTGCTGATGAGTTGATTTGTAAATACGATAACCCCTAAGCCTAAAGAGCCGCGTCATGCTGAACTCGTTTCGCTATCTGACTTGAGCGGCTGGTGTTTTTCGATTTGTAAATACGATAATCCATAAGCCTAAAGAGCCGCGTCATGCTAAACTTGTTTCAGCATCTGACTTGAGCGGTTTGTATTTTTTAATTTGTAAATACGATAATCCCTAAGCCTAAAGAGCTGCTTCATGCTGAACTCGTTTAAGTATCTGACCTGTGCGGCCGAGTATATCCAAAGGAAAAGTACTTATACCCTACTAATTGATCGTCATGTCCAGCTTAAGTGACCTCATAAAGGTGGTCTCAAAGGTCATGATGGTATTCGTCTCTTCGATGCCTTTGATGGTCTGGATCTTCTCATATACAATGTCTCGGAGGTGGGTGTTATTCACAGCGAATATCTTGACCATGATGGCGTATCGGCCAGCTATATTCACGCACTCCACGATCTCTGGTACTTTCTCCAGCTCGTGGGTCACGGATCTGAGAAATTTTGACTGCGCGATGATGATCTGGGTGAAAGCACAGGTCTCATAGCCCAAGAGTCGGGCGTCTAAGCGGTATTGTGCTTTGCCTAAGATACCTGCATCTTCCAGTTTTTTGATCCGCTGATGGATCAGAGAATTGGATACTTTTAGCTTGGTAGCCAGTTGTGAAAAAGGTATCCGCGCATTCTCTGTCAATTCATTCAGGATTCTGGTATCCAGCGGATCAAGTTGATTATTTAGCTTTTGTATTTCCATAAAATAGTATCAATTTGACATAATAATAAGATTTTAACAATTAAATTAACTCAAAACAGAACGTAAATGTGTTACATATCCTTTATTTGCTGTCTTAAGCACGTAATTAAATACAAACACATATAAATAAAGCATACCATGTTACTTCAGTCAATTCTTTCCGTTACACTGATTTTGTTTTCCGTAATTGATATTCCTGGATCGCTACCCGTGATTCTGAGTATGAAGAGGGAAGGCATCAAAATACATCCGGCTACTGCCACGCTGACGGCTGGTTTGATCATGCTGGTCTTCTTTTATGGAGGTGCTGGTGTACTGAGCCTACTGGGCATCGAAATGTCCTCCTTTGCCTTAGCAGGCTCGCTCATTATTTTCTTCATTGGTTTGGAGATGGTACTGGGTATTCGGTTTTTCAGAGATACGCATGAGCAGGGTGGATCAGGGAGTATTGTCCCGATCGCTTTTCCACTGATCGCAGGCGCAGGTACGCTGACCACATTGATCTCCCTGAAGACAGAATTTGATGTTTTATCGATATCAATTGCGGTTTTGATCAACTTATTGATCGTTTATCTCGTTCTAAAATCCTCAGACTGGTTGTCTACCAGGCTGTCTGAACAAGCAATATCTACATTCAGAAAAGTATTTGGAATCGTCTTATTAGCGATTGCGATACAGATGTTTAAAGCAAATGTCATGGCGTAGTCAAGCCATGACGAATTCCTTAATTTCTTAAAACAAACGTGATGAGTTATCAAGAAAATAATAACACGACAGAGGCTTCAGTCCAAGAGCTTGAAAAAGTATTAACTGATGTTCCTCAGATTCAGCTGGAAGACTGGCAGATTGCCGTCAATGAGTTGATGGCAAGAGACTAAGTTAGCTTAGTCCAAATAAATTAAAAGAAAGCCTTGGTGAAAGCCAGGGCTTTTTGCGTTGAATGGTAACCACTAAAAGAATGGGTAATTTTTATCCAAAACGGATCTCAATGCCAAGAATCAAGTCTCCCATTTCAATCGTCTTTCCCGATCACTATCGGGAGAGATACAGAGGAGGGATTTAGCTAAAGACAAGAGAAGACCACATCAAGCAAAGCACTTCATTCCATCTCCAGTATAGCCGTCCAGATACTTGTGCCGTTTTTATCCATCTGTGTCCAGATAGGCCTGATCTGATTGTTATAGGCACTGATATCATTGTAGTCTCCGAGAAAGACCATAGCGCTCGGCGTGAATGCGCTTTCATTGATTTTTGTATTAGTGAATGACGCTCCGCCATCTGTAGAGTAGGCGAGGTACACATCCGTCCTGTTGTCAGGATAGTGGCGGCGGTCGTAAAATACGATGTAGATGTAGCCAGTCATGGGGTCCACATCCATCCAGCTGAAGAATTGATGCTTGCCTGCAGCATCATCATTCACTCGCTTCGGATTGGTCCAGGTCTCACCCTGATTGTCAGAGGAGATGATCCAGATGTCAGTGTCATCCGTGCCGTTTCGTTGATCAGACCAGTTGATGTAGATTCTACCACGTTGTGGCCCTTGACTCTGGTCGACCTCAGTGACAGGCATCCCATTGACTCGACCAAATCCTGGCACCGAGATATCCCACCCTTCGAACTGGTCCGCGACGATCCTGTCTTGATCCATCCATGTCATTCCGCCGTCGAGCGACTTATCAAAGTAGAGCTTATGATCAAAGCTCCAGGTGACATACACTTCACCGTCGGGCCCGACAGCAGGCACTGCGCCTTCAGTCGTGAGGTCACTATCCACGCAGTCACCGTCATATTGGTTGATGGAGATTGGGTCGGACCAGCTTTGGCCAGCATCAGTCGTTTTAGAAAATAGGATGCGTGACTTATCCTCTGGATTCTTACTTCCGTAGCGATCAAATTCTGTCCATGTCATATACAGATGATTGGTCTGAGGATCGATGGCCATCCACTGCTTATCCTGGTCCTTTGTGCCTCTGACAGCGGGGTGGCTGCCGTCACTCCAGGTCTTGCCCTGATCAGTAGAGGTCTGTACGACAATGCGGTCTAAGAATGCTTCACTCCTGTAGGGCGCATTATCGGGGTCTGAGAGATGCGCATAGTAGAATTGGCCATTCATGTCTGCCCTGACGACGGGGTCTCCATAGACACCCATCGAGGAACTCAGCTTCTGCTGAGACCAGCTGAGACCTCCATCATGGGAGTGATAGACATTATCGAGTATGGCTCCAGCGACGATGTGATTTGGCGAGGCAGGATTGATGCATATCGTCGGCTCGCATGCTGTGAATCCTGATCGAAAGCTGCTGCTGTCGATTCTGACTGCACCACTATTAATGATCTCGACAGGCTTTTGTCCCGTTGGGACCTTGCCGCTTTTGCATTGAATGTGAATGATCAGGAAGAGCAAAATGATAGATAGTTGGGTGTTTCGATTCATAATCGCTGCAGTAGAAATGTAAAATGAATGTAAAACAATTTCACTAGGTCACTGTTATTCGAGGGTATCAATTTTAGAAAGCTTAAAGCCCATTCATGCGAACATTTAAAAATATCGAGTCTGAAGCGGATAGTCATTCTGACGAAATCGGAGAACTGCACGTAGCGACCAGCTTAGAGACTCCCATGAAGGCGGATGCTTTCGTATTGAGTGATGAGGAAAAGATAAAAATTATCTCAGAGCATTTTGCTGAGATCATGGAGACTCTCGGTTTAGACCTCACAGATGACAGCCTTCAGGGTACACCTCGACGAGTCGCTAAGATGTTTACCAAGGAGATTTTTAAGGGCCTCAATCCTGCGAACAAGCCATCAGTGTCTTTATTTCAAAATCAGTATCAATACAATAAGATGCTGATCGAACGAGATATCACGGTGAAGTCTACCTGTGAGCATCACTTTCTACCCGTGATCGGAAAAGCTCACGTCGGATACATCTCCAGTGGTAAGGTCATCGGGCTGTCGAAGATCAATCGCTTTGTGGATTACTTCGCTCGCCGACCTCAGGTGCAGGAGAGACTGACTCGCCAAATACTGGAAGCACTGAAAGAGATATTAGATACAGATGATGTCATTGTCGTAATCGATGCTAAGCACTTCTGCGTCGCTTGCAGAGGCATAGAGGATGATGCCAGCACCACAGTGACAATGGACTACGACGGCGCTTTCATCAATCAGCAGCGCAGATCTGAATTTTTGGAGTTTGTGAGACAGTGATCCTAAGATGATACATTGCTAATTGGACCCAGCATTTAGATAGGCAGGACCTTTTAAGACCACACCGGCTCTCACATCATGATAGGCTCCTTGATCTAACACCAATTGGCCATTGATGATCACGTAGTGCAGTCCTTCTGGATATTGATGGGGCTTTTCGAATGTGGCCTTATCGATGATCTGTGTGGCATTGAAGATCGTCAGGTCAGCTTTCCAACCTACTTTTATTAATCCACGATCAGTCAGGCCTAATCTCTGTGCGGGTAGATAGGTCATTTTTCTGATGGCATCGGACAGCTGTAGTACTTGAAGCTCTCTGACGTAGTGACCCAGGACTCTGGGAAAGGTGCTATAGGCCCTGGGATGAGGGAACCCCTTCCCATATTGGGTCAGTCTACCATCGGAGGCGATCATCGTATAGGGATGCTGCATGATTCTGGTCACATCAGCTTCGTCCATGGC
This sequence comes from uncultured Saprospiraceae bacterium, assembly GCA_937929945.1. Classification (GTDB taxonomy): domain Bacteria; phylum Bacteroidota; class Bacteroidia; order Chitinophagales; family Saprospiraceae; genus CALFUK01. The sequence goes on along the minus strand of CALFUK010000060.1, from coordinate 80,494 downwards.
GTGATAGATGCAGCTGGCACCTCTGTGTAGCTGGGCACGGATGACGAGTTCTGCACCATTTTCGGCTGTGGTCTCCATGCCTTCGGCTTGGGCCCAATCATACAGCGTCTTACCTTCTAGTTCTGGCTTCCAGTCGAACTTGGCGATTTGGATGCGCCTCAGATCACCACCGCCCCGATCATGCATGATGTTGTACACGATGCCTTGCTTGATACTGTCTCTTAGTACAGGGTCTTCACAGCGCTGTACGAAGGCGTCGTACCGACCACCGTCCATCGCCCAGGGAGGTATCAGGACAGACATGCTCGTATAGCTTGCGGTGTATGGATATTGGTCTATCATCACATCCAGTCCATCTGCTCTAGCCTGATCCACCATAGCTAAAGTCTCTACACTCTTGCCCCACATGGGCAGTCCGATGGCTTTGTGATGGGTGAGCACGACAGGGATCGAGGCATCACGACTGATGGAGATGGCCTCCTCTACAGCTTCGATCAGGCCGAGGCCTTCTTCTCGCAGGTGGGAGGTGTAGATGCCTCCGTACTTGGCTGCCACTTGCGACAGGGCGATGATCTCATCGTACTTGGCAAAGGTGCCAGGCAGGTACTTCAATCCTGTAGATATGCCAAAGGCACCTTCATGCATTGATTTTTTCACCAACTCCCGCATGGCCTTCAGCTCTTCTTGATTGGGTGACTGATTGACCAGGCCCATGATGTGGTTCCTGACAGTGTTATGCCCGACAAGATAGGCGACATTCATACCGATGCCTTGCATTTCTAATGAGTCAAGATATGCGCCAAGTGGCAAGGGGCCTCCTCCATCTGGTCCGCCCAGAGCTGTGGTGACACCCATACGGATGTGACTTTCTGCAGTGGGGAATAGGGGAAGTGGCTCTAAGTGAGCATGGACATCGATGAAGCCTGGTGCTATGGTCAGTCCATGGCAATCTATTTCTTGTGCAGCTGTACCAGAGATTCTTCTTTTGATCTTTACGATACGATCATCGTCTATGGCGATGTCACCAAAAAAGTGAGGACTTCCATCACCCGTGAATATAATGCCATTACGCAGGATGATGTCGTAGTCCTGTGCAGTGGTGGCGTGGACGATCGAAATGACTAATAGTATTGAAATGAGAAAACGCATGCTTCTAAGATAGGGAGATATTCTGTATAATTTGATAATGGCTGTCACTAAGTGTGCCTGTTGGGATGCCCGAAAAGAGATGCATCGACTTAGTGCAGCCACATAGCATATTCCGACTCAGAATTGTATAGAATCAGATTCCCATTGCTGCAGGCACTGAAAAGATAACTAACTCTTAAGAACAAAATTAATAGGTATTCGCCCTGAGGCTAAGAGGCCAGACTCAGTAATATTTTGTTATTTTTATGTTAGAATGGAAGAAGTGCACTTTACTGGATCTCTCTTCGACACTTTGTTTTTTAATGTAGCGACAATTTAATTTTATGCTGAAAGGAATATTCAAAGTTAGCTTTGCCATTGGATGCTTTATTTTGACCGTATTTTTATTTTCATGCAATGGTGAGACCATATGCCCCAGTTATCCAGCAAAGTACAGTTATACACTTGATGTAGATGATCTTCAGCCAATAGCTTTGTATGATTATGATGGGTCTTCGATTACTGAAAGTGGAGATGATTTAGATCAGCTGTTGCGAGCAAATGGATTTAATGATGATCTGATTGAAAGCGAATTTCTGGAAGGGCAATCTTTATTATTAAGTTTTACGATTACAGGCCCAGCCATGATTGATGCTACTGTAGAGTTTGGCGATCAGGATACGACCTTTACTTTGGATTATAGTTTGATAGAACAACCTAACTTCTATCGCATTACGTTGGATAATTCGCTTTTATATGATGGAGTTGAGATTTATGAAGATTGCAGTGCTGTAGAGATCTGTACTTGGTTTCTATATTCAGTGATTGATGGCGAGTTGCAAAACTCTTTAGCTATTCAAGGTTGCCAATTAATTTCAGAAGATAATCTTGAGCAAGATTTAGAAAGATACACCACTAATTTGAGGACGGGCGTTGACCAATTGGCATTGATCCGATTCAACTTGCTGTATGAGCTGGAGGAATAGCAATGGCCTATCTCTGAAGTGTATCTCTTCAGAGTCAAACGAGAGCGTTCGCATCAGATCCAGGATAAGTTTAATTTAGCTATCATCAAAACGTTACAATTGTATTGCTTAAAAGATAGAATCCTCTAATATCGTTGAATACGATTAGGTCCCAGTCTCTGCTGCTTGGCGCTTCGCCTCTTCTAATAAATCCTTAATTCCTTCGAGCCCATAATACTTACCTCGTAGGAAGACACCACTAATCGATGTCGTATGCTTAATGTTCAGCAGCGGATTCTCTTTTAAGAGGACAAGTGACGCTTGCTTAGCTTTTTGGACTGTTCCAAAATGCGCTTCTTTTTTCATGAAGACAGCAGGATTAATGGTAGCGGCCTGCAGCGCTTGTAGTGGCGTCAGTCCGCCATCCACCAGTAAGGCTAATTCATCATGCAAGCTAAATCCTGGATAGCAATACGGATTAGAATAGTCGGTACCCGCTAAGATCTTCACGCCATCTGCAGCGAACTTGCCCAGCAAAGCCTGCTGAAATAAGTACTGCTTCTTACTGGCTCGATAGAATGCTGGTCCTCTGGAGGCGAATCTAAAATCGAACTTAGGATTCCACATGCGCTTCATAAAGGCTGGAGTGTAAGCTAAGCGTGGGTCTTCCATCAGAGTGCTGTCATCAAGATGAGCAATGTTTTTTAGCACCGTTAGTGTGGGGCATATCCAAGATTCGCTTTGAGCAAGCTTACGGCTGAGCGAGTCAAATAGTGCGGGATTAAAACCATCGACTAAGTAGTCCATCCTGGCGGCACCAAAATAATCTGCTTTGGATAAGCTGTCCAGTTTGGCGCCGTCATCGCTACACGCTTCTAACACACCATATAAATGCTCAGTGCTCTGTTGTCCTGCTTGGATGGCGTCCCAGATATTGACAGACATGGGTATGTGACCAGCGAAGGGTATGCCAGAAGTCTTGCTCCTTTCAGCTATCTTCAGATACACATCCTTAGGTAGTAGGCTGTATACTTTGTAGAAGTCTGCTCCAGCTGACGCTTGTGCTGTCAGCTCTTTATCCACATCCTCTACTGAGCTCATGGCAGCTGATCCAGGCCAGATGGGCTGTGGGCCATCGATGATGTTTCCAGCGGTATAGATGTCAGGAGCTGCAATATTATCGGATTCTATGTTTGATTTGATGGTATTTATCGTTGGTAGATCGCCCCACATTTCTCTGATTCCAATCACTCCATTAGCGATCAATAGCTTGTTAGATAAGTCATTATTCCAGCTGTAGTGAGTGTGCATGTCCCATAGGCCAGGAATCAGATATTGACCAGTGCCATTTACAGTGACGCAAGTAGATGCTATCCTTTGCGGCTGATCATAGATGCCCGAGATCACTCGATCAGTGATGGCGACATATTGATTCGCTGATATCTCTCCCGATTCGACGTGTACGATATTGATGTTTTCAATGAAGTAGTCAGCCTCTATGGCTTTTTTCTTGCATTGGATGAACAGGCAGGTGAGTAGGAGGATGAAAATAAATTGTCTCATAAATATAAATTTCGAAGGAAAAGCCAAACTGAAAATAATTCCGTTTAATCATGTACTTAGCGCTCCATGTTATCCATGTCATAGACGATGTATCGTCTAATTTATGGATAAATTGGGAGTCCTGTTGATAAGTGTGGATCATTACTTAAAAAGTGATAAACCAAATGTGGTATGGGATTGCTAAGCCCGACAGGGATTGGTAAGCCGCAGATGGGGCTGTGTTGTTTTATTCCATAAGTGGGGATATTTATACACTGAGAATTTAAATTGGGTGTTTTGCTGTTTGCTTCGCTCTGGCCAGATTCTGAAACAAGTTCAGAATGACTGAGTAGATCTCAAGCCAGATTCTGAAACAAGTTCAGAATGACTGAGCAGATCTAAGGCCAGATTCTGAACCAAGTTTAGAATGACTGAGCAGTTCTCAGGACTGATTCTGGAGTAAGCCTGCCTGTTCGGAAGGTAGATTTATGATGATGGTACAAAAAAAGGCAACAGTCTTGCGACCATTGCCTTTTCAAATTTTCTTTATTCAGCGAGATACTATTTAAACTGTATGGGCAGCGCTGCTCTCGTTTTATCCCAGCCTACGATCAGGTGTACATGGTCAGCGTCGACCTCCTTGAATCTCATGGATAATGCTTCGAGGCTTTGCTTGCCTTGAGTTACTGGCGCGGAGAAAGTGGCTATGTCCTTCGTCTCATCACGATGGGCTGCACCCCAGGCTGGCATGTCAGTGTTGAGGATGAAGGTCCATTCTGCTTCGTTGACGACCGCATACAGGTTATACTTACCTGCTCTGATTTCTTGGTCTCCGATCATCACATCTTGGAAGAAGGTGACTTCTGTGGATTCGTTAGCGCCGACTCTCCATGTCTCTCCGTATTTTAATAATTCGCCGAAGATTTTTCTGCCTTTCATCTGGGGTCTACCATAAGAGACTGTGACCTTTGGCTTAGCGGCATCAAGCTGCTCAGGCTTTAAGTAGTTAGTGAATCTGGAGTTATCCGGGTAGTGTACCATGTCGCCAGGACTCGCATCAAAGCTCGGGAAGCTGGGTACATTAAAGTGTACGGGGACTGCTATGCTGGTATCCTCCCATTCTATTAATAGGTGGACAGTATTAGCATCGATCTCTTTGAATCCGATGGCTAAGTACTCACGAGTTTTATGAGTCTTCGCCGTCATGGCTTTGGCAGAAGCTACCGTTTTTGATTTGTCTCTGTTTTCATTACCCCAGATGTGGCGCTCGGTAGAGAAGTGGACATTCCAGTGGTCTTCATTGACGTCTGCTGTCATGGTATAGGTACCTGGTGATATGACTGTACCTCCGACTTCTACACTTTGGTAAAAGATGACTTCGGTCGCTTCATTGGCACCGACTCTCCACTCTTGGCCATAGGGGACTAAGGTACCCATGATTTTTCTTTCTTTCACGGCAGGTGCTGAGTAGGTCACCTTTATTTTAGGATTGATATTTCTATCGTCACCTTGGAGATAGTTTCTCCATGCGGCATCACTCGGATAGTAAGAATGCTGGAGTGGACTTTTATCCATTTCTGGCCATTCGGATTCTTGGGCTGAGACAGATGTGCTGAGTAGTAGGTAGAAACAGCATGATAGTGTAATCGCGATTAATTTCATATGATTAAGTTTTAGAAATGAATGCCCATCTGTAGAAAACTAAGTTTAATCATCCGCTTGGGTGTCTTAACTATCTACGTCATAGACGTTTCATAAATTTAAATTTTAAGATTGAATATCTGTGAGCTAATAATGAAGCATATTGACTGACTTGAATCTCTTACTTATCAGTCTCATAGACAATTCACGTTTGGGTTACATTTTTTAATAAGAATGCAAATTATCGAATTCGGTAAGATAATATCGATTGCGGCATTTATTATTGACTAATTGTCTCTTGGCCGATGCATTATGGGACAAGTAAGATGATAGATGTTTCGCAGTATCTGTTTTATACTTGGCAGTCATGACTAACTTTAATGATGAAATAAGTGTGCCTAACTATTCATATCAACGACTTCGTAGATGACCATACACAGGCTCACCATTGAATACGCCGTCTACGATTTCGGAATCATGTACAGTGAGTCGCCCATTTACAATGACATGGATGATGCCTTCAGAATAGTCTAGTCCCTTTTCAAAGCTCGCTTTGTCTATGACAGTCGCGGGGTCAAATATGGTGATGTCAGCATCTGCACCGACTTGGAGGCGGCCTTTGCGCTTCATCGCAGGGGCGATAGCTTCGAGCATTTGTGCTGGCATGATGGTCATTTTTCTGATGGCCTCTGGCAGGTTGAGCACTCCCTCCTCTCTGACATATCTGCCCAAGATACGGGCGTAGGTGCCAGCGGTACGCGGATGGGCGAGTGGCGCGTAGGGCATACCATCGCTGCCGATCATGGTGATGGGCGATGCCAGGGCTTCTTCGATCCATGCTGGCTTCATCATATGCATGATGATGATGCCGCCTTCTGAACGATATTTTTTAAAGGTCTCAGCGGTAAGTCTTTCGCCCGTGGCCTGCCACTGAAGATCTTGATAATCCATGCCCCATTTGGCTTGCCACCCTTCATCGAAGAGGACTGACTCAAGTGATGTTGATGCCGCTGTGTATGGATACACCTCCGTCGTAATGGGGAAGCCTTGCCTTTGTGCTGCCTCGACTAAAGCCAAGCCTGTCTTAATTTTACTAAGCGACATACTGTTCAAGTGCACGATGTGTAGCCTGGCTCCTGTGATGGTCGCATTAGCGATAGCTTCTTGGATGGCTGCCATGTGTGCGTCGCGGACATGAGAGAATATAGTGGTGCCATATTGAGCCGCCATTTCATAGCTTTTGAATATCTCGTAGTGGCTGGCCTGCGGGTAATAGCCTACGGGTACACCGATGCCGATAGCACCAGCTTTCAGCTCATCTTCAATGAGTGTCTTCAGGTGACTGATATCGTCCTCCGAGAGAATGACATCTCTCGATCTCATCATTCTGATCAGCATCTGATTGATGATCTTAGAGGAGTAGCCCTCTTTCTCGAGCTGAGCTTGAGTCTCGGGTATATACTGCCGGTTTTGCCGCAGCGAGGCATGCCTTAAACCTGAATGGGCGGCTGATGCACCATAGTTCAGCAGGCTTTTACCAGCTTTCGACTCTAGCCAATACTTAATGAATCCGATGCCGCTTTCTAGTTCCAGTGCTGTGGTCACACCATCTCTGATCTGATAGCGCTGCGCCTCTACACTCACGCCATGGATATGAGGATCGATGAATCCAGGGGCGACTACGAGAGCAGTAGCATCTATACTCCGATCACCAGTGATCTCTGATGTAGTGATGATGGCTATTGTATCATCGATGATTCCGAGATTTCTGATTCCGTCTAAGCCTGATTCTGGATCAATGACCTGACCATTTTTAATCACTAGATCGTACTGCCCATAAGATATTAGGTGTAATAAGAAGCAGATCATGAATGAAGATCGTTTTACACTGTAGTTTCTTAAAAAACCAAGAGATGTATTACATTTGCATCTGAGCATACCTGAATTTTTGCGATCAATAAAGATTAAAATTCAATATAATATATTTTATAAGTGTCTCTTACCAGAAGGATGTTTTAAAATATAAATTGTAGAGATGGTTTCTTTTCGGCAGAATTACTTCATCAAAAGCTGATCTGATGACCTGAGTTCTTATTTTATTAACTAACTAATTTTTCATGAAAAAACTTTTTTTTACATGTAAGTGCATCCTGCTCATCATATGCTTGGGTGTCACAGCATCCTTTGCCCAGTCGACTGTGACAGGTACGGTAACGGATCAAAACAATGATCCTGTCATAGGTGCTGCAGTCCTGGTCAAAGGGACGACTAGTGGTACCACCACTGATCTTGATGGGAGATTTTCCATTGATGTCCCCAGTACAGATTCTCAGATTGAGGTGTCCTACTTAGGGTATAGGACACAAATTATCGAAGTAGGGCAGGATAATTCTGTCTTGGACATTGCTATGATAGAAGATGTCAACCAGTTAGACGAAGTGGTCATTACTGGCCTCGGATCAGGAGTTAAAAAATCTAATTCAGGTAATTCAGTTGCCAGTGTATCAGCAGAGCAGCTCACCGGTAACACGGCTCCTCAGACCTTGGATGGAGCTCTATTTGGAAAAGTAGCAGGTGTCCAGATGTCATCTAATAGTGGTGCACCTGGAGGAGGGATCAGCATGCAGCTCAGAGGTGTCTCGACACTCGGAGCTGGATCATCTCAGCCGCTCTTCATCATCGACGGAGTGTATGTGAATAATAATACCATCCGTACTGGACGGACTCAAGTGAGTGGTGCCAGTGGTGGTCAGAATGCAGCGACTCAGGATGATGCCGCCAATCGTATCTCTGACATTAACCCTGATGACATAGAAAAAATAGAAGTGCTGAAAGGCCCGTCAGCAGCTGCTATCTATGGGACTCGCGCGAATGCCGGTGTGGTCATTATCACGACTAAGCGTGGTAAGGCAGGAGAAACTAATATTTCCTTGTCACAAGACTTTGGATTTGCTAAAGGTCAAAATTTCCAGAATTTCGGCATTTGGGATGCCGCTCGAACGGGCTCTTTCACTGGAGATGACGCTGATGAATTAGCAGCACAAGCGGCTGCAGAATCAGAAGGTCGTAATACTGACTGGGAGCAATTCTTCTATGGTAAGACTGGCATCTTATCTAATACCCAGCTGAGTGTTTCTGGGGGAAATCAGAAAACACAATTTCGCATCTCTGGAGGAATCACGGACGAGACTGGAATCATCGAAAGAACAGGATTTCAGAGATACTCGGCGAGAGTTAATGTAGACCATCGGCTCAGCGACAAGATTAAGGTCGGCCTGAGTTCTGGTTATTACCGTACCAATAGTGATCGAGGATTCACAGGTAATCAAAATAATACAGGAGGTAGTATCGGTTACGCCTTGGCGTACACACCATCATACGCGAATCTATTCCCTGATGAGAATGGTAACTATCCTAATAACTCATATTTCAATGATAACCCGATTGCCATCCGTGACCTGGGTGAAAACAATCAGAAGGTAGACAGATTCATTACGTCAGGAAATATTGATTTTAATCTTTATTCTGATGCGACTTCCTTCTTGAAGTTTAATGTGACTGGTGGGGTAGACTACACCAGTGGTAACTCTTTGGTCTATTTCCCAGAGATACTCCAGCACCAAGCAGCATCACCTAATCCAGGAGATGTGATGCGAGGTAGAGATGACCAGTTTAATTCTAATCTTCAGGGTCTCTTGATCTATAATAAAGACTTTAGCGGATTTAATTCTAACACCTCAGTGGGTGTTGTGAGGTTAGATCAAAATTCAGAATTTGTCTTGAATCGTGGCCGTGGACTTGCTGGAGGCCAGACGAACATTCAGTGGGCGACAGTGCAGTCAGTGCAGAATCAGTCCGCGACAAGAGTGACTGATTTAGGTTACGTGATCCAAGAGGATTTGAATTTTCAAGATAAGATCATCGCTTCCGTCGGCATGCGTTTTGATAAGTCTACGCTGAATGCTGATCAGTCTAAGTATTATGCATTTCCAAAAGCTTCATTAGCACTGAACTTGCACAATTTTGATTTCTGGGGTAGTGAAGGGGTATTCGATAACCTGAAGCTGAGAGCGGCCTATGGACAGACGGGTGGCCTACCGAGATTCGGTGTGACATATGAGTCACTGACGCCTCAGCTGATCGGTGGTAGCTTAGGCTCACAGGTAGGTGCCAGAGCGATTGATCCAGATCTAAGACCTGAGACCGCATCGGAGATAGAGTTTGGGATCGATGCAGGACTCCTGGATGGACGCATCTTATTAGAAGCGACGTATTACAATAAGACGGTCAATGACTTGATATTTGATATCAATCCTCCTGAGTCTACAGGTATCACAGCTATCGGTACGAATGCTGGAGACCTGCGTAATACAGGTATTGAGCTAACCTTAGGCGTGAACTCGATCAGAAGCTCTAAGCTGAATATGTATTCGAGATTGACATTCTGGAAGAATGATTCTGAACTGACCAGATGGGAAAATCCGCAGACGACTGGTGGCTTTGGACCGTCTCTGGGGACATACTTATTTGCAGAAGGCTTTTCACCGACGACCATCGTAGGGACGCCAGCTGGTACTGATAATCCACTGGGCTTCACCGTCTATGGAGATAGACAGCCAGACTTCAGTATGGCATTCTCTAATGATCTGAGTATTGGTAAAAACCTTGATCTAAACTTCCTTTTACACTGGCAGAGCGGAGGATCAGCGATTAATCTTTCAGCCTTACTTTGGGATGATGGTGGTACGACTCCAGGATGGGATGAGATCGTTACCCAAGAAGATGGTACGGAGCAGACTAAGGGTCTGAATCGACTCTTAGACTGGGCTGCTAATGGTAATACAGGCGTCTACATAGAGGAGACAAGCTACGTGAAGCTAAGAGAGCTGGGACTCTATTACACGATTCCTGGTTCCACATTTAGTGATTTTGTGAAAGGCGTGAAAGTCGGAGCTTCAGTCAATAATTTATTGCTCTGGACGAACTACGGCTCATATGATCCTGAGGTGTCTAACTTTGGTACGCAGGCAGTCACGGGTAATATTGAAGTGACGCCATACCCAAGTTCCAGAAGATTATTTTTTCACGTGAAACTTGATTTTTAAGATCAGCACCACAAAAAATTGAAATAATATGAATACGATATATAAATTAATAAGTTGTTTTTTAATCGTGAGTTTAGTCTGCTTCAGCTCCTGTGAAATAGAAGAAGTCGTAGATCCTAATAACCCCTCACTGGCGAGTGTCACTGGAGATCCTTCTAAGGCAGAACTTCAGGGATTGATCACGGGTCTGGAGTCCAGGCACAGAAATTACTTTGGCAGCGCCACTCAGATGTTTGGCAGTTTTGGCCGAGAGATCTGGGCATTTTTCGGCTCTGATCCGAGGTTTACGGGTGACTGGCTCGGCATAGGTCTTAATGGTGAGACCTATCCTGACTTTTTCGCTTCTGCTGGCACATACACGACACCATACCTTGCGGTCAAGCAAGCTAATGTCTTGGTCGATGCTGCGAATGCTAGTAGCTCTCTGACAGCTGCTGAGAAATCAGTTTACTCAGGATTCGCTAAGACCGTCAAAGGGCATCAGTTACTTTATCCGCTGCTGCAGCAATTTGACAATGGCATCAGAGTCGATGTCGCAGATCCGTTGAATCCTGGTCCGATCGTGACCTATGATGAAGCGCTTACGGCTATCAGAGCAGAACTTGATGCTGGCTTTAGCGAGTTGAGCAGTGGATCGGGAGCCTTGCCGTTCGGATTATCTGACGGTTATGGAGCTTACAATACCAGCGAAGGACTAGCGACTGTCAATCGTGCGATCGCAGCGAGAGCAGCACTGTATGCGGGCGATGGAGCTGGAGCTCTGAGTGCTCTTGGTGCTTCATTTATGGACCTTGATGGAGATCTTCAGGCGGGTCCAGCACATGTCTATGGTAATTCCCCTGACGTGAATAATCCATTGTTCTATCCTTTTGATCGACCGACCAGTACCATCATCGTGGTGCATCCTGCACTGATAGAAGACGCCGAAGCGGGAGATGCCAGACTGGCGAAATTTGCTCAGCGTGTAGAAAATCCCGCTGCTAGCTCAGGTGTGCCATTCCCAGGTGAATACCAAGATGCGAGATGGGCTTCTAATACAGCACCGATCCCTTACATCAGAAATGAGGAGCTAATCCTGATCTATGCAGAGGCTAATATGATGACCGGTAATATGGGTGAGGCAGTGAATGCTATCAACATCATCCGCAATGCGCATGGCCTGGATGATTACAGCGGCGGTAACTCCAGCGATGAGATGATCGAAGAGATACTGCATCAGCGTCGGTACTCGCTTTGGTCAGAAGGAGGTCATCGATGGGTGGACCTACGAAGGACAGGTAAGCTAGATGCCGATCATGTAGACCTGAGAGATGGAGGGTCATTATTTACTCGGGTAGCCAGAAGGACATCAGAGTCTAACTAACATATACCATCAAAACAAAACGCTATAAAGGCTTGAATCAGCAATGATTCAGGCCTTTATTGTTTGATACGAATTTTGATGAAAAGCGGGCAGCCTTACAGAGTCACTTTATTTTAAATTAGTGTGTCACCATTGACAGTGGTCCTATAACAATATGCAATGTATGATAACATGGTTTGTAAGATTTTTTTATTTTTAAAGTACATCAAGTCAGCTAATGAATATCAGCTAATGAATAAAGAAGAGGTATATACAGTCGGTCATTCTAATCATGAATTTGCTTATTTTCTTGAATTGCTTCAGTATCAGAACATTGATTGCTTGATTGATGTCAGGAGTACGCCCATGAGTGGCTATAGTCCGCAGTATAATCAGCAGCCACTGAAGCACCAGTTGGAGATGCATGAGATACGATACCTGCACTTTAAAGAAGAGTTCGGAGCCAGGCATGAGCATGATCACGTGCTGAATGAAGACGGGCAGGTCAATTTTGAATTAGTGCGAAAGACAGATGAATTTCAATCTGGTGTGTCCCGATTGGTGCAAGGACTGGAGAAAGGTTATCGCATCGCATTAATGTGTTCTGAGGGAAATCCATTGGATTGTCATCGCTTCTCTATGATCTCAGTCTATTTAGAGGAGCTTGGCTATGCCGTGCAGCATATCTTGAAAGACAAACGTATGAAGACACACCAAGAGCTAGAACAAGAGCTGCTGAATCAATATAAAAAGAAGCTGCCAGTCCCTTCGCTCTTTGAGCCAGATGTGAATGAGGACGACCGGCTGAAAGCCGCTTATGAACTGCACAATAAAGACATCGGTTGGAAAAAGGACAATAAGATAAAAGTAGAAGAGACACATGATTAAACTATATACCATCGGCTTTACCAAGAAGAATGCAGAAACCTTCTTTGGGCTTTTAAAATCAAATAAAGTCAATAAAATCGTGGATACGCGAGTGAATAATACTTCGCAGTTATCGGGCTTTGCTAAGGCAGATGATCTAAAATATTTTGCAAAGGAGCTGAATGATATAAGCTATCACCATGATATCGACTATGCGCCCACGAAGGAGCTGCTGTCAAAGTACCGCAAAGGGGAGATCTCGTGGGAAGCGTACGAACAAGAATACTTGGACCTCTTAGATTTTAGAAAAATAGCGAGTAAAGTCGACATCAAAGAGCTGCACAATAACTGCCTGCTGTGCAGTGAGCATACAGCAGAAAAGTGCCATCGTAGGCTATTAGCTGAATATTTTCATGAGATAAATAGTGAGGTTGAAATCATTCATTTGACTTAATCTATCTGAGGTGAAACTTCTGTGCTTAGCAAATTCGTACAAAGAAGGTGGCAGGTGTGTCGCAGGCGTTTTATTGCATGAAGACCACTCACCAGTCAGAGTAAATGGTAATCCAGTCTGGATAAGACCGGTCGGTACAGCGGGGCACGGGCAGCTGCCGACTGAGATGTGCCAAAAGCTAAAACCCTTGGATGTCATAGAGCTAAGCGGAATCACACCAGCCGGCGAGGGTTATCAATCTGAGAATTATTTATTCAGTGGCAGAAGAATCTATGTGCTACAAAGAGGGGCAGCAATACCAATAGAAGAGCTGTATAGTCATACGGCACTCTTATTCGGTAATCGAGGAAAAGTCCTATCAGAAGAGGAGATCACTGGGCTCCAGTACTCTTTACTCTTGATCAGGTCTACGAAGTTCAGAGTGACTACTAAGCTATATGAAGGAAACCAAAAACCGAAATACAGATTAGTGTTTGAATACAAAGGTATCGAGTATGATCTTCCGATAACGGATCCCCTGTTTTTAGAAGATTTTGAGAAGGACTCCACGCTCCTTGCTGCTAAGGCTTATATTGATATTGTCCTATCGATCAGCGTGTGTCATAAAGGACTGTACTATAAGTTAGTGGCGACTATTCTCTATCCGCTCTCATAGTCCAATCGCTGTAAATCTTGTGTATCACGATTAAGTTGATTAGCGGTGAGTGATTATAGAAACATCAGAACTTTCTTATCATTGCAAGACAATCATCACTCGGTACATGAGACAGGAAAAGGCTGAAGAAAAGAGACTTCAAGAATCTGCTGATCAGCGTGAATGGAATCGCTGGGGGCCCTACCTAGCAGAGCGCCAGTGGGGTACGGTCAGAGAAGACTACAGCCAGCACGGAGAGTCCTGGGACTACATCACGCATGATAAGGCGCGGAGCAATGCCTACCGGTGGGGTGAAGAGGGTATAGCAGGCTACTGTGATTACCGACAGATCTTGTGCCTGGCGCCAGCCTTTTGGAATGGTAAGGATGACATACTTAAAGAACGTCTGTTCGGCCTCACGAATAGCCAAGGGAATCACGGAGAAGATGTGAAGGAGCTTTATTTTCATATAGACTCATCGCCGACTCATTCTTACAGTAAGTACCTGTATAAATATCCGCAGGCTGCTTTTCCCTATGCTAACTTAGTAGCATCGAATCGCAGGTCCAAGAGTGAATTAGAATACGAATTATTGGATACCGGGCTCTTTGCTGATGGAGCTTATTTCGACTGCTACATAGAGTATGCTAAAGCTGACAAGGACGATATCCTCATGAAGATCACTGTCCATAATCGGTATTCGGAAGCAGCTACCATACACGTCCTGCCCCACCTGTGGTTTAGGAATTTTTGGAAGCATAATCCCAGATATGATCGACCTGAAATACAGCTCGCGGCTGATGGCTGCTTAGAAGCGAAGTCTATCCGCAATGGCAAGCACCATCTATACTATGAGCCAGGTAAAGCCCTCTTTTGCGAGAATGAGACTAATAATCAAAGGATATACAAATTCAAAAACGAGACGACTTATGTCAAGGATGGTATAGGTGAGCATGTCATCAATGGCAAGAAGACGGTGAATCCTGCAATGACTGGATCTAAAGCTGCCATCTGGTATCATGCTGAGATTCCAGCTCATGGTGCGCAAGAATTCAAGGTCAGACTGTCGAAAAAGACGCTGTCTGATCCCTGGAGGGAGTTTGATGAGATCTTTTCATTGCGTCAATCAGAGACAGACGAATATTATGATCAGATCATTCCTGCGGCTGTCACTCCCGAGCGCAGACACGTCATCCGCAGTGCATTCGGAGGCTTATTCTGGACGAAGCAGTTCTATTATTTTGATGTGCACAAATGGATGAATGGCGGTCCTGGCGAAGCTAAGCCAGATCGTCAAATGCTGCGTAATTATGACTGGCAGCACATGACACACCGGCACGTGATATCGATGCCTGATAAGTGGGAGTACCCATGGTATGCTGCATGGGATTTGGCATTTCATACGGCGAGTTTCGCCATTGTCGATCCTAACTATGCTAAAAATCAGCTGCTGCTGATGCTGAAAGAATATTGCATGCATCCTAATGGGCAGATACCAGCCTACGAGTGGAACTTCAGTGATGTGAATCCTCCCGTGCATTCCTGGGCAGTCTGGGATGTCTATGAGAAGGACAAGCTAAAGACTGGGGTAGCAGATTATGATTTCTTGGAGCGGTGCTTTCAGAAATTGATGATCAATTATACCTGGTGGGTCAATCAGAAGGATCAAGATGGCAATGATTTATTCGAAGGCGGATTTTTAGGCTTGGATAACATCGGTGTCTTTGATCGGAATCATATGCCACCAGGGATCAATCGCATGCAGCAGGCTGATGCGACCAGCTGGATGGCCATGTTCTCTCTGAATATGCTGAGGATGTCCTTGGAGCTCTGTGAGAAGAATAAGGCATACGAAGAGACAGCAGCAAAATTTTTCAGGCACTTTCTCAATATCGCCTGGGCGATGCATCATATCGGAGAAAGAGACATCTCACTGTGGGATGATGAGGATAATTTTTACTATGATGTCGTCCAGATGGAAAGTGGCTTCACGGCTCGAATGAAGGTGAGGTCGCTGGTGGGAGTCATCCCCCTATTCGCGGTGGAAGTGATTCATAAAGACCTGTTCAAGGGCCTTGACGAATTCAATGATCGTGCTGCCAGAATCATCAGGACCAGACCTGACTTGGCCTCTCTCATCTCCAGGATAGAAGAGGAGAATGAAGAGGGTTATTATTTGTTTTCCATACTAAGGGGCTTTCGCTTAGAGCATATACTGAAGCGGCTGTTAGATCAGGCGGAGTTTTTAAGTGAGTATGGGATACGCTCTTTATCTAAATATCATGAGGAACATCCCTTCGTCTTCGAGCACCACGGGAAGCACAGCATCCACTATGAGCCAGGCGAGAGTCAGACAGGGATGTTTGGAGGGAATTCTAATTGGCGAGGGCCTATTTGGTTTCCCATTAATTATATGATCATCCAGTCCCTGCGTAAGTTTTATAAGTTTTATGGGCCAAGCTACATTTACGAATTTCCCAAAGGCTCGGGTCACAAGCTTAATCTCAAGGAGATCGCAGCTCAGCTGACGCTGCGCTTGGCTAAGATATTCGAGCGCGATGATAGTGGTAAGTATAGTTATCATAATGATGACGCGCATCATCAATTTGCCTCAGATGATAGTTTTAAAGATCATCATTTATTTTATGAATTTTTCCATGGAGAGACGGGTAGAGGTATGGGGGCATCACATCAGACAGGGTGGACGGCACTGATCGCTAATCTCTTGATCGAATTAGAGGAGGAGAGCTAAGAGAAGTGAAAGTGTCACTATAAGCTCACGATTTAAGCTTTAAAAATCAATAATAATTAAAATAGAGTCAAAGTTTTGACTCTATTTGATAAATATTATACATTTAGAGTCATAATTATGATACTATGCCTCTATTTAAGATTACAGAAGAGCAAGTCATCAATCGGATCCGATTTGAAAACCCATGGTGGAAGGATGGGGCAATCGATGATTTCTATAGCTCAATGAAAAAGCGCTTGTACTTTGATGAGTTTTTTCCTTTAGTATCAGAAAGTTCGATAAAGAGAGCGGCGGTTTTGATGGGGCCGAGAAGAGTCGGTAAGACAGTCATGATATTTCATGCTATACAGGAGCTGATTCGATCAGGTGTCGAGCCGCAAAAGATTTTTTACTTATCCATAGAGACACCCATATTCAATGGCATTGGGATAGAAACACTCTTTAATTTTTGCCGTAAGGCTGTTGGCAGGGAAGATGAGATGTCTGGTTATTACATCTTTTTTGACGAGATCCAATATCTAAAACGCTGGGAGGTGCATCTCAAGTCATTGGTTGATTCTTATCACCGGTGTAAGTTTATCGTTTCTGGATCTGCAGCTGCAGCACTGAAGCTGAAGAGTCAGGAGTCTGGAGCAGGGCGATTTACAGATTTTACTTTACCTCCCTTGACCTTTCATGAGTATATCCATCTAAAAGATTTAGAATCTCTCATCTATACGACATCAAAGAGATGGCACGGAGAAGAGATAGAATTTTATGACACCATAGACATAGATGAGCTCAATAAGCATTTCGTTGACTACATCAATTTTGGGGGCTATCCTGAGGTCTCATTATCGAAGGAGATTCAGGCTAATCCTGGTAGGTACATCAAAAGTGACATCATTGATAAGGTCTTATTACGAGATCTACCCAGTCTGTATGGCATCCAAGACGTACAAGAATTAAATTCTTTATTTACCACCATTGCCTTTAATAGTGGAAATGAGTTTTCATATGACTCGCTTTCGATTAGCTCTGGGGTGTCAAAGAATACGATCAAAAAATACATTCTGTACTTAGAGGCAGCATTTTTAATCCGCGTGGTGAATCGCATTGATCAGAATGGGAAGAAATTTAAGCGGGCTAACTTCTTTAAAATATATTTGACGAATCCATCGCTTCGCAGCGCTTTGTTTTCGCCCATTACTTCTACGTCAGATGTCATGGGAAATATGGTGGAGACGGCCATTTATTCGCAGTGGTTTCATCGCTACTGGCTTACGCCTTTTTACTCCCGATGGAAAGATGGAGAGGTAGATATCGTCAGTCTGCAGCCTGAGACGCTCAGGCCTCAGTGGGCAGTCGAGATAAAGTGGAGCAATCGATTTCACCAGAAGCCTCTGGAGCTCAAAAGTCTGTCCTCTTTTTTGCTGAAAAATAAGCTGAGATCGGCCATTGTGACGACGATAGATGTCACCGATGTAATAACATTTCAGGATTATCATTTTGATTATGTACCAGCAGCCATTTACTGTTATGCGGTCGGGAGGAGGACATTCTGAATCAGGTAGCTATGGCTATTAGGTCCAGCTAAGGTCACAGCCGCTGGGACAGCCACATCCCCAGTCCGATACAGCTCAGGCATACGATTAAGCTCAGCCCGATGTATAATAGGCCTGTGGTAAAGTGGCCCTTCTCAAACAGCTGAAATGTCTCTGCACTGAAGGTCGAGAAGGTGCTGAAGCCACCACAGAATCCTGTCATCCATAAGAGACGCTGCTGGTCTGATAGGCCATCTTTGAGGCTCAGGCCGATCAGCAGGCCTAAGATGATACAGGAGATCACATTAGCGGTGAGGGTAGCTATGGGGAAGTGGAGCTGGTATTGCTTGAGCAGTGAGGATATGCCATACCTGCAGATACTGCCGAGTCCGCCACCTAAGAAAATGAAAAGAAAATTCATAGCGCTAAGGTCTTACTTCTTTGAGTCTTTTCTTATTCGAAGCGATGAATAATAGTATGGTGGATAGAATAGCAGCAATACCCAAGATCAAAATCAATAGGTTGAGGGTGCCGATATTCTGCAGCTTGACGACAATAAAGATGAAAAAACAATTGACCACTAAGAGCATAAAGGTAGCCTGCATGTGAGTCAGCCCTGAGTCTAAAAGCAAATGATGGATGTGCTGCCGATCTGGATGAAAGGGCGACTTACCCTGGAATACGCGGGTGATGAATACCCGAAGGGTGTCGAAAAGAGGTAAGATCAAAATGCCAAATGCCACGGAAGGGGCTGCCTTAAAGGCATAGGGTGAGTCACCGATGATGTTATGTAGCTCAATAAAGAGGATGGCTAAAATAGAACAGACGGACCCCAAGAGGAGGGAGCCGGTATCTCCCATAAATATCCTGGCGGGTGTGATGTTATACTTTAGGAAGGCGATGGTGGATCCGGCGGTGGCAAAGGCTAAAATGGCGATCTCGATGCGATCAATCATCAGGAACCAGATGCCCAGTGTGATCGCAATCAAGGAGCCAATACTGGCGGAGAGGCCATTAATGCCGTCGATCAGATTAAAGCTATTGATGATCACCAATATGGTGAAAATGGACAGGAGGATACTGGCCCAGCCAGGTATCTCATAGATACCCATGATGCCGTAGAGGCTCGTCAGTCGGATATTCGCCTTGAAGACTAAGATGCCAGCAGCGAGCAGTTCACCAATGAATTTCTTCATAGGAGACATGGGGTCTATGTCATCTTTAGCACCGATTAAGAAGATGATGATGAAGGCGCAGAGAATATACTGCAGATCACCAAAAAAATTGAAAGGTGTCCAGAGGATGATGGAAAATATAGTACCTGCAAAAATGCCGATTCCTCCTAAAGATGGGGTACTGACCTGATGTGACTTGCGATCGCCTGGCTCATCAAATAGCTTCTTCTTCTTAGCTACACTGATGATCGACGGTATAGCCAGATAAGTCAGTAAGAATGCGGTAATGAATGCAAGTATGATATGATACATACATCCTAAAGATACAAAGCATTGTTAATCAGCGGGATATTCTACGTAGTTTCTTGGTGTTTCGTATAGGCGGACCTTGACATCCAGGTCGGAACCAAGTTTTTCTTGGAGTATGCCGTGTATGAGGTAGCAGAAATTTTCTGTAGAAGGGATCACATCTTTGAAGTAGGGTATGTCCAGATTGAGGTTTTTATGATCAAATCGCTTCTCGACGTGCTCTTTGATGATGTCGCTGAGGACTTTGAGGTCGATGAGGTAGCCGGAATCTTCATTCACCTCTCCCGTCACTTTCACTTCCATATCATAGTTATGACCATGATAGTGGGCATTATTACAGAGACCATAGACTTCAGCGTTCTTCTCGTCTGACCATCGGGGGTTATGCAGTCTGTGTGCTGCATTAAAGTGCGCTTTTCTAAATACGGAGATCCTCATATAGCTTATTTTTAACAAAGAGAATAACACCATTCTAAAGCATAATGTTTCCTGATTAGATAAGGACTTAGGTAGCTCGACTCTTTTTAATGAGTAAGTGCTATGAAAGAGTACAATCGTCCTGAGTTTAGCGGTCCGACAGTTAGGTTGATTTTTTGAAAAAGGAGATGGAGATAGGTCGCCCCATGTATTACATGAGCCAGCATGGACTTACAGCTTATGCAGGGTTCCAAGATAAGTTCAGATAATGATGCAGCATTTTGTAGGATCTGGGATTGATAGAGCCTGGCTACTCTATCAAGCCTTGTATTCCCTTAGAAAAAAAATTGACCCTTTGTATTCTCCTTGAAAAGTGGAGTCAGGCTTTCGTTCTCAATAGGATTCTTGGTCCTCCAAGATGTTTATGAAGCCAATGCAGAGGTCTCCATTTCAAATAGGTTTATCACGACCAATGCATAATCCACTTAGCCTAGAATCCAAAATGCGCTCAGAATTCAAAATGCGCATAGAATCTCAAATGCGCCCAGAATGGCAGCGCATTTCTGCATGATAGAAAGTATTTTTTAAAGTTTTTTCATAGCGCCTTTTCTACCGCTTAGTCCCCTGTTTACAGGTCTGGAGCGCATTACCGCTGACGACGTATTTACATTTTACATATAATAAAAATAACATATATAAATATTTTGTTATATTTACATCACAGATATTCAGGTTACAACCTATTACAAGAATATCTATGTTTGAAAACTATAATTGATAATAACCAATCTGATGATGAAAGCGAGCCTAATTTCAGCTTTTTTACTGGTATTCATTTGCCACGGGGTGCAGTCTCAATGCCCTGCTATTTCATGTAATGACAAGATCCAAATAAGTATAGGAAGTGACTGCTTTGTGAAGCTTGATCCTGATCTCTTGATCGAGAATTCGGGAGACCTCAGCTATGACATTCAAGTATTTGATACTGATGGCACCTTGATAGGTGACACGCTGACTGGAGAGCATACTAACAGGCCATTAGAGTATAAAGTGATTAGCGAGTGTGGCAATAGCTGCTGGGGCGAGATCAACTTAGAATTTAATGCTGTTCTGCCAGGAATTGAAGCAGAGTGTGCCTACGTACCGGGCGTATCCGAGAGGGCTTCTGGAAAATTAGATGCGTTCAATCGAAAGGATTCAGTCATGATCACTCCACTTGAGAGTTGTCATAATACCCTCAATATTGATATAAAAGCCGACTTTTTCTTTAACGCTGGTAATGGCAGGAATGGAGAGCCCATTTGGGGGCATTCCACCTCTACTGCTGAGCTCATAGATGAATTAGGGAATTTAGTCACCACAATTTTAATTGATGACACTGGTGAATTTAGCGGATCGTTTCCGATTAATGCTCAGCTCAAATACACTGTCACATTATCCCAAGATAATTCCAGTGCCTTCGGTGACTATATTATCGATCTAAACATTGCTGACTGTGGTTTAGATTCGAATTGTGTTACGTGGTGTGGCAGTATCCCCCAAAATTTTATTTCGGTGGATAGCGTCTTAGCCTTAATTGATGCTGGATGCTCTGCACCTCTAGTCGGAGATCTCTCTGTAGATCATGAAGTCACAGGCGATATATGTTCAGATGGTGGAGAGCTCAATGTCGTAAGCTACACAGCTACGACCATGATGCACGGAGAACGAGTCAAAACGGTCTTATTGCGGCAAGCTTATCGAACAGAAAAATTAGACATTAGCCCTTCATTGACTGGTAGTGGTACAGTCACTCCATTATTTTTCCCTAACAACATCAATTTGGGATGTGGATTAGATGCATCTCCTGAAGCTATTTTTGCTGAGACTGGATCTGGTACCTTGGCATATCCTTATTACATCGACGTGCATACATTGGTGCCAGACACCATTTATCAAGAAAAGATTGTGCACGTGATAGGGGCTAGAGATACTGTGCAAGAGATGACGAAAGTACGAGTCGATGTGGATGGCGATGGGGTATTGGAGGAGATATGGACTTTAGTTGATGTGGTAAAGAAAGAACTAAAAGACTCAATTGTGATAGATACGGTTATAGATGGATTTAAAAATCCAATCGTACTAATCAAGGAGAAGCAATGCAATCTGATAGCGTCTTATAGTGATGATGAGTTTCAGGCTTGTATGGGCGGTAAAAAAATAATCAGAAATTGGACGATTATAGATTGGTGCAGTTCTACGACAAATTTATCAGGAGTACAGAATATTGAATTATTTGACAATGAAGCTCCTGTGGTATTAGAGCCAGATGATATCCAAATAAGTATAGATCCATGGACGTGCACAGGTAGAGCCCCTTTGCCTGAGCTTGAAATAACTGACAATTGTGCCTCTGAGTTTGAGATCACTTGGAACACGCCGTACGGGACAATTTCAGAAGGATTCATCACTGGTATACCAGCTCAAGACTCATTAGTACCAGTCACCTTACAAGTCTCAGATGGATGTGGCAATATGACACCCGTGACGCTCAATGTGCATGTCGTAGACCTCATCAGCCCCGTAGCTGTATGCCAGGATGAACTGGTTATTACACTTACTTCTGGTGATGGGATAGACTTTGATGGAGTCGCTAAAGTGATGGCTGACGTATTCGATGCGAACAGTCATGACTCTGGATGTGGTGATATCACATTCCAAGTCATCAGAATGGAAGATACTGAAGAGATCGTGACGGACTGTGATGGAAATGAGTTGGGCTATAAGCCCGTCACCTGTTTTCCTACCACAGAAGAGGCTGATCTTCTCTGTGTCAAAGACAGCAGCCAGTTTACAGATGTAGCCATACCAGGAGACTATGTGAAGTTCTGCTGTGAAGATGTAGGCAAAGAATTATTCGTCATCGTCATCGTCACTGATAAATTTGGTAATGAGAACCGATGTATGGTGAGCGTGACAGTGACTAATAAAGGAGGAGGCAATCTCGTGTGTGAGCCGATCACGGTCGGTTGTGCTGGTGACTTAGAAGGTGCCGAAGGACCGCAGGTCATAGGTGATATATGCGCTGATGATTTAGAGGTCGTCCTGCTCGCTGAGACCGATAATAACTTAGGCTGTGGATCTGGTACCATTATTAGAGAGTGGTACATCGATCTGGATGCCAGTGGAGACCTTTCTGGAGGTGATGGCTACTGTGAGCAGATCGTCACCATAGATGCCGAGGTGGATCGATTTGATCCATACACGATCAAGTGGCCAAAGCATTATGACGGCAGCCTCTTCGATGGATACAATTATGAATGTGAAGTAGATGAATCAGTAGAGCAAGAGCCCACCATCGTACTGATGGGTCAGCCATTCACGTGTATGTCTGGACTGGTAGATGAGATACCTGTATGGTGTGATACTGATTGTGGATTAGTCGGCTACAGTGTAGAGTCAGATACGGTGGTAGCGAGTGATGCCTGTCTGAAGATCATCAACCGATGGACAGTCGTAGACTGGTGTACCTGGGATACTAATGCAGATAATCTGGATGATGATAATGATCAATTCTCCGATAGCTTCGTCGCTATCGAAGACTGGACGCAGGGTATCTGTAGCAGCTGCCCCGAATATGGGCCAGAGATCCAGGACTCTGTGTACTTCCGCTATGACAGGGTGGATGTAGATGGATACTATACCTATGATCAGGTGATCAAAGTGGTGGATGACAGTGCGCCGATAGTCGTACTGCAGGCTGACACAGTCATTGTCAATACCACGGGAGGGTCTGACCAAAAGCAAGGTGATAGACTCTGCTTCGGTTCTGAAGTGATCACTGCCAGCGCGATGGACTTTTGTGATGGCATCGAGTCACCGGCAGAATTCCTGCACTGGACGATCGAAGTCGTGGATGAAAATGGTGATCCAGTGAACGATGATGAAGGTACGAATGTAAAAGTAAGCAGGGGCTCGACAGCGACCATGAGTACGCGAGAGGGTAGCCCAGGTGATGTGCGCTTTATCAAGTGGAGGGTCTCTGATGGATGTGGCAATCAAGGCTTTGGTACGACCACAGTGATGTATGGTGACGAGAAGACACCGACACCTATATGTGTCATTGGTCTGACTACAGTCTTCATGGAGTCTGATAATACAGCTGCGATCTGGGCGAAAGATTATGACCTGGGAAGTTTTGATAACTGTACGGCTAAAGAAGAATTAAAATTCTCTATCGTCGAGCAGGGTGTCACACCACTGCATCCGACTGACGAAGGATTCACTGATCAAGCTAGTATCTTTTTTACCTGTGACTCACTCATTCAATCTCTGAAAATACTTGATGTCTATGTCTGGGATGTGTCAGGCAATGGGGACTATTGTTCTGTATCATTATTATTCTCTAATGACTGTGATGATGATAGCGCACAACAAGGTAATGGAGCAATGATCTCTGGTACGATCGAGACAGAGCTGGGTGATAGAATACCAGGGACAAGTGTCAGCGTGAACAGCTCCTTAGCTGAATATCCAGTAGAGATGATGACGGGTGATGAAGGTATGTATGCCTTCGCCGATAATCCTATGGATGTCGACTATCAGATCAGAGCCAGTAAAGATGATAGCTACGTGAATGGAGTCACCACCATAGACATTGTGATGATTCAGAAGCACATCTTAGGAGTGGCTGCATTTGACACTCCCTACAAGATGATTGCGGCTGATGTGAATGCTGACCGAAAAATCACTGCAATAGATTTGATTGAATTACGAAAATTAATATTAGGCATTGACAAAGAGCTAACGAATAATGAAAGCTGGTTATTCGTCGATGCGCATCAGACATTCTTTGACGTGTTGAGTCCTTGGCCATTCGTCAGCCGATTGGCGATTAATAACATAGCTCAAGATCAAATGGAGGAAGACTTCCTTGGGATTAAAGTGGGTGATGTCAATAATAGTACCATTGTAAATGGACTGAAGCGAGCAGAACTAAGAACTGATAACGAGGTTTCATTGGAAGTAAAAGATATGCTATTAGTAAAGGGGCAGACGGAGTCCATTAAGGTGTATGCTAAAGACTTTACTGAAGTATATGGCTTCCAGTTTACATTAGATCATCCTGGACTTATGATCAAGGAGATAGTCGGAGCAGCGGTACAAATGTCTTCTGAGCATTATCATGCGACTGACAACAGGACTATGTTCAGTTGGTCAGCTATGGAGAGTGTGAGCAGCGATGATGTGCTTTTCATTATGGAGGTAGAAGCTATGACTGATCTATCCATAGCGTCCAGCATGAGTATCAATCAGTCTCTACAATTTGATGTAGACGGCATTACCGCCGCAGAGGCATACATCGGAGAGGCATTAGATAGAGTGAATATAGATATGACTGTGAGGAGTGCAGCGGATGTCGCAGATGTCAGCACGGCTCTCTTCCAAAACGAACCGAATCCATTCAAGCATCAGACGACCATCAGCTTTTATTTAGCTGAGGCTGGTCCTGCTACCCTAAGTATCTTAGGTGTGGATGGTAAGCTGATCGAGACATTGGTATCGGAGTATCAAGCAGGGTATCAAGAGTACGTATTGGATTGGTCGGGACATGAAGCAGGCGTCTATTACTACCAGTTGGATAGTGGAGCAGAGACTATGACGAAGAAAATGATTGTGATTGAATAAAGATTAATATTAGGCTGAATTAGGATGAGGTAGTTACTTCTCAGGGTGACTGCCTCCCTTTTCTCAAGCCCTTTAATTGATCTCAGACCAAAAGATAAATTGTTATTGAATAGTAGATTAATATTAGGCTGAATTAGGATGGGTGGATCATATCTCTCAGGCGTGATCCACCTCCTTTTTTTAACTGACTGCTTAAATGCTTTCAAAAAAGACGAATAGAGTTATTGAATAGTAGATTAATATTAGGCTGAATTAGGATGGGCAGTCATATTTCTCAGGCTGACTGCCCCCTTTTTTCACCAGCTGAAAAGTGTGTCCTGAAATTGACGAATCATTTTTAAAAGAATAAAGATTAATATTAGGCTTAATTAGGATTGAGCAGCCAGACTCTCAGGCTGGCTGCTCACCTTTTTATAAACGACCCACAGATCAATATTGCTTTTGTAAAGTCTCCTCTACTGTAGTACCCAAGCTCTCTCTCTTTCTCTAAACATATGGGCTGTCACTTGACTGATTGTTTGAAATGCGACTGTAAGTCATGAACTACAATCAAACTATAGGTTCTGACAAATCATTGACATAATTCGCATCAGTATCAGATTGTAAATGTATATCGCTCAAAGCTTTAGCGTTTTACGTATTATTTATTGTATCAATATCCTTTTTGCCTATAATATGGTACTTGTAGACAGTCGTATTTCATAGTAGTTTTAGAACATCAAAACCATCTCTTAGTAACTCGATTATTTTTCGCAGTGATCAGTTAGATAAAAAATAGAAGAGGTGTGCTGATAGTGACGAGCGAACTTCATATATGTTATGGAGCTAGTGGACCCAAAACTGATTTTTTAAGGTTTATGTTAGTGTGAATAAAGGCATAACGAAATTATTCTGAGTAGATGTTTGAATTAGTAAAGGGTTCGTCATGAAGGCGAATCCTTTTTTCGTTATTACATCTATTGATATCATGCCCTGCTTACATCATGTTTAATTAGTTGTCTAGTAAGCCTTCTGAGGTGCTGTATTATATTTTGAGAGTTGCTGATATTTGTGTTAGGTAGCGTGTTGCGTTTGTGATAGCATCTTCTTGATCTAAGGCGTGGTCCATGATTTGGTATAATGCTGTGATTCCATTGGCATTGAGTTTTCTTCTATCAAGATTTGTACCACCGACGACAGCAATTAGAGGTTTATCATGCAGTTGACACAGGGTCGCCATCTGACCTATGACTTTTCCATCGAAGGACTGAGAATCTAAATAGCCCTCGCCCGTGATGACGATGTCAGCCTGTCTTATCCCGTCCTCCAGCTGAATCATTTCGCTGATGTAAGTGAAGCCAGATATAAGTTTGCCTCCGAGCAGCGCATGGAGTCCAGCGGCTATACCCCCTGCAGCACCACCTCCCTGGAGATCTTTGACGGACTGTCCAGTGTATCTCTCTAATAGACTGGCAATATGTCTGAGTCCATCATCGAGACGAAGTATCTCGTGATCTGCAGCTCCTTTTTGAGCTGCAAAGGCATGAGCAGCTCCATTCAGTCCATACAATGGATTATTCACATCGCAGAGAATTGTCATGCTCACATCTACATCTAACTCGGGTGGATTTATGTGTACTATTTCAGCTAAATTTCCACCTGTAGGGATCAGCTCACGCTGATCTTTATCTAAAAATTTAAATCCTAAAGCGTGGCCAATTGATAGCCCTGCTTCATTCGTGCAGCTACCGCCTATGCAGAGTGTGATTTTACGATATCCGTCTTTGATAGCTTGTCGAATGAGCTTTCCTGTCCCGATGCAGTGTGTGATCATCGGATTAAGCTCTGTCGGGGTGAGCTGTGATATGCCAGAGCATTCTGCCAGCTCTACGTATGCGGTATCATCACTGTGGTAGTAGGCTGCTTCTATCGGCCTATTCAATGGGTCGATCGTAGCCACATTGACGGGCTGTAATCCTAGGAATTTTCGAATGATGCTGACAGTACCATCACCTCCATCAGCTAATGGCTGCGCGAAGCATTCTGCATGGGAGTGATATGTCATGATACCCTCTTCTAAAATAGTGCATACGTCATCAGCCGACAGCGAACCTTTATACTTATCACATGCGATTAATATTTTCAATGGCTTTTTCATCATAGAAGAATGAACAACAGCTCTTCTAATTTTTTGACCCCAAGAAGATACTGTATATTATTCTAGTAAATATAGCTGAAAGAATCATGGCTCAATATCAGGACTTCTTATCCAAACAAAGTGAAGAGGTGGTGACTATCATCGAGGAGCTGAGTACCGTGTTTATTGATTATCCCGATGTAGAGATGAAGATGAGATACCGCATTCCTTTTTATTTTAGGAAGTCGTGGATTTGCTACCTTAATCCCTTAAAATCTGGAGGTGTAGAATTGGCATTCTTAAGAGCCATGGAGTTAGAGCATCTGTGGCATCTATTGGACTTTAAAGATAGAAGTCAGGTGGCGGGTATAGAATTAAAAGTGGATAGCAGCTTGGACCTTGAGTTGATTAATGAGTTATTTGCCGAGGCCTATCATTTGGATGATACGGTAGCTTATCAATCAAAAAGAACTTAGATCTATCTGACCACTGCACCGTCCACCATACCGTTCTCTGGGCTGATGAAAGCCAGCTTGCCTGACTCATCTTCTGCCATGAGAATCATGCCATTTGATTCGATGCCTCTGATCTTACGCGGGGCGAGATTGGCTAATAATGATACTTTCTTTCCGACCACTTCAGTAGGGGAGTAGTGCTCTGCGATTCCAGAGACCACGGTTCTTTTTTCAAAACCAAGGTCCAGTGTGAGCTTAAGCAGCTTATCTGCATTAGGATGTTTTTCCGCTTCGAGTATGGTGGCGGTCCGAATGTCCAGCTTCGTAAAATCATCAAACTGTACCGTCTTCTTGATACTGACAGCTGGTGCTGCGGCATCAGAAGATGTGGCAAAGAGTTTGTCTACTTGCTTCTGTATGAGCTCATCATCGATTCTGCTAAAGATGTGTTTTGCTGGATTGATCTGATGGCCCTCGCTGATGAGCAGTGACTCACCTTCTGCGAGTGTATTCATCATGTCATCCCATTCTCCCTCTTCCTTAATTTGTGGTAATCCGAGTAGTTCCCTCAGCGTGTCAGATGTATCTGGCATGAATGGTCTGATCCCTATGCTCAGTGCTGCTACATACTGTAGGCCCAGATTGATCACGACTTTTACCAATTCTGGATCTGTTTTAACCACCTTCCACGGCTCATTGAATTGGAGTAGCTGATTGCCTTGGGAGGACACCTGCATCAACATCTTTAAGGCAGCTCTAAAGTCAAAGTCTCTGATGTGCTGGCCTAATTCTGAAAGTGCATCAAAAAGTGTGATGATCTCGCTGTCGTGAAATGACAATTCATCTTGGTCATTGCAGCTAGCGATGCCTTGGTTCTCATCAAAAGCGGGTACGACACCATCGTAGTATTTATGTGCCAGCACCATAACTCGATTCGTGAAGTTCGCTAAGTTATTGACCAGCTCATTATTCACGGAGTCTTGGTAGCCTTTCCAGGTGAATTCTGAATCGCGCTGCTCAGGCATGATCTTGATCATATGGTACCTGAGTTCATCCACCTTGTTAGGTATATCTTCCAAGTATTCATTGACCCACACAGCCCAGTTTTTTGAGGTAGAGATCTTCTTACCTTCTAGATTGAGGAACTGATTAGCCGGTACATTGACCGGTAGGATATAATCACCATGCGCTTTCAGGATGGCTGGAAATGTCAGGCAGTGGAATACGATATTGTCCTTACCTATGAAATGCACGAGTGCTGTGTCTTTATCTTTCCAGTATGGCTCCCAATCTTTATCGTTGTCCAAGGCCCACTGCTTAGTCGCTGAGATATAGCCTATAGGGGCATCCATCCACACGTACAGTTTTTTGCCTTCTGATCCTGGTATTTCTTTGGGTACATCGACGCCCCAGTTTAGATCTCGAGTCATAGATCTTGGTTGTAACCCGCCGTCCAGCCAAGATTTACACTGACCTACTACGTGGTTTTTCCAGCTCTCGGGATCATGATGGTATTCTCCATCCAGTGTACCATCCTCTATGTATGACTTCAGCCACTCTTCATATTTGTCCAGTGCCAGGTACCAGTGAGTGGTCTTGCGTAGGACGGGCTCATTACCTGATAGGGTGGATTTTACATTGATGAGTTCTGTAGGGCTGAGTGAAGAGCCACAGTTTTCACATTGGTCGCCATAGGCTTCTTCGTAGCTGCACTTAGGACATGTCCCTTTGATGTAGCGGTCTGCCAGAAACTGCTTAGCTTCTTCATCATAATATTGTTCGGACTCTTTTTCTTGAAATTCTCCTTTCTCATATAGAGTTTTGAAGAACTCTTGACTCGTGCTATGATGAATGGCTTCTGAGGTCCGATGATACATGTCGAATGAGACGCGCATCTTAGTGAAGGCATCTTTAAATTCTTCGTGGTACTGATCTATGATGGCTCTGGGAGTGGTATTCTCTTTGAGCGCTTTGATGGTGATCGCAGCGCCATGTTCGTCAGATCCTCCGATGTAGACCACGTCTTTACCTGAAAGCCGTAGAAACCTGACATATATATCTGCTGAAATATATGCACCAGCAAGATGGCCAATGTGAAGTGGTCCATTAGCGTATGGCAGAGCGGATGTGACTAAATATCTTTTAGCCTGGTGCATATTATTATAGAATATCATACGAAGATAATCTTCGGTATTGACTAATCAACACTTTTCCAACAAATATTTAATTTTTTATTATATGTTTTTTAGAGATATAAATCGGCTTATCCACAGGACTACCAACTTGTTAGTAATTTATCCACATTCCAAACATAGTCTGCATAGTACTGTTGTACCGAGTGGATACCGTCATTCATGAAGACAAAGAAGAAACGTGACCTGCCGACCAAGATCTGTCCTGTCTGTGAGCTGCCCTTTACCTGGAGAAAGAAGTGGGAGCGATCATGGGATGACGTCCGTTACTGCAGCGAAAAATGCAGGCGATCTAAACATCTTACTAAACCACTCAAAACCTAAGCGATCCTGAAAAAACTACGACTGATACTTGGCGATCAGCTGAATCACCACCACAGCTGGTACGATAAGATTGATAAAGACACCACCTACTGCATGTTTGAAATGCGACAAGAGACTGACTATGTGAGCCATCACATCCAAAAGGTCGTCGCCTTCTTCGCTGCTATGCGTGCATTTGCATCTTACTTAGAAGATACCGGCCATCAAGTGATCTATTACCAGATCGATGACGAGCAAAATCAACAAACACTTGAGAAGAATCTGCAGCAGCTGATCAAGAAATTGAAGATCAGCTCATTCGAGTACCAGTTGCCGGATGAATACCGGTTGGATCAGCAGCTACTAGAAATATGTGATACCTTATCCATCACCAGTCAGAGCTACGACACGGAGCACTTTCTGACCGAGCGAGAGGATGTCGCTACTTTCTTCAAGGGTAAGAAGACCTTTCTTATGGAGAGCTTCTACCGGATGATGAGGAAGAAGTATGACATCCTGATGGAAGGAGACAAGCCACTGACTGGCAAGTGGAACTACGATGCTGAAAACAGAAAAAAGCTTCCTGCGAAGCAAGATGTCCTCGCAGCTAAATTATTTCCCATAGATGTCACACCCATTTATGATGCAGTCCAGAAGGCAGGCATCAAGACCATTGGGAATATAGATCCTGAGGCCTTCATCTGGCCCGTCACTCGCGAGCAAAGTCTGGAGATGCTGGAGTTTTTTGCGACCCAGTGCCTACCCCTCTTTGGGAAGTATCAGGACGCTATGCATGTGGATCACTGGAGTATTTATCACTCTCGACTTTCATTCGCGATCAATGTTAAGCTGCTGCATCCGAAGGAGGTGATAGATCGAGTACTGCAAGAATGGGATCAACACCAGGAGTCGATTCACATTGCCACAGTGGAGGGCTTCATCCGTCAGATATTAGGCTGGAGAGAATACATGCGTGGTATATACTGGTTAAAAATGCCAGAGTATGCCACTCTAAATTATTTCGAGCATAAACGAAAATTACCCAGCTGGTACTGGACAGGTGAGACCAAGATGAATTGCCTGTCGCACGCCATAGGTCAGTCTTTAGACTACGCCTATGCGCACCACATTCAGCGATTGATGATCACAGGTAATTTTGCTTTGCTGGCAGGAATAGACCCCGATGAGGTGGATGCCTGGTACCTGGGCATCTACATCGATGCGATCGAATGGGTCGAGATAACTAACACGCGGGGCATGTCGCAATATGCCGATGGGGGTATCGTAGGCTCTAAGCCATATGTATCATCAGCTAACTATGTGAAGAAGATGAGTAACTATTGTGATGGCTGCCACTACAATCATAAGGAAAAGATAGGCGAGAATGCTTGCCCCTTCAACAGTCTATACTGGAACTTTTATGATGCCCATCGTGAGAAGTTTGTCAAAAATGCACGAGTCTCTATGATGTATCGTGTATGGGAGAAATTTCCCACAGATCAGCAGGAGGCGATAATTCGACAAGCCGATACTCACCTAAAAAACATAGAAAACCTTTAAAATCCCTTTTTTTAGGGATAGCGCAGCCTTATATATTGATCTATATTTGAATCAATAGTTTGGCAGGCTGTGATAGCATAGTCCCCCAAATTATCCTTTCCTACACAGACATATTAGTTAACGGACGGCAGTTTTACTCACCTGAGTAGAACTGCTTTTTTTATTCCTCTAAATTAATGGATTGATCTAATGCGAATCGCTGCTGAACATTTGGTCCTTGTCAGTAGTTAAGAGAGCATGAAGCACGGCTTGTCAGAGATAGATTTAGATCGGGTCATAGAGATGGCTTGGGAAGACCGTACACCGTTTGAAGCGATTCTGCATCAGTTTGGCTTAGCGGAGAAGGATGTCATCAAAGTCATGAGATCGGAGCTCAAGGCTAAGAGCTTTCGTCTCTGGAGAAAACGGGTCAATGAAGGGGTATCTAAAAAACACCTCAAAAAAAGAAGTGAAGACATCACTCGCTTTAAATGCAATCGGCAGCGCGCCATCAGCCACAATAAGATTTCCAAGAGATAGCATTGAGTCATTAATTAGTAAGCAGCATTTTTAACTTGATTTAATGGATTAGCTCTTATATCTATTTTTTTGAGTTAGTTTTAAGCTCTAAACTTCACTCGATGTATCGCCTTCTTCCTTTCTTTCTCATTCTTATTTTTTGTTTGTCTTGTGAAAATGAAGGTCCAGAAGAAATGACATCTCAAAACATCATGATGAACTGTGACAGTTTATTTATGATCAAAGCGAATACAAATACCCTCGTCGATTTTGAGGGAGAAGGCCATGCCTATTTATACCGGCCGACATGTGAACGGTTCAATCCTGATTTTCCGCCTCCGTATGGATATAATTATTTAGTCATAGATATAGCATGGGAGACCTTCGGATGGACACCGAGGTATGACGATATTTTGGATGGTGTACCCGGGATCATATTTGGTAGTGTCGATGTGCCAAGTATCGGAGATGTCTTAGAGCCATACATTGATGGACCTGATGCATTGTATCAATCATCTGATCCTACGATAAGGTATTCATTGGGGAATACGCGCATCACAATTGCTGAAAATGGGGCTCGTGAGGGCGAGTTTATTGGCGGTACTATATCGGGAACGATCACAGCACAAGACGATGAAAGCGATACGGCTGAAATCAGTGGTAGCTTCTGTGTGCCCATTTTTTCAGTCTGTGAGTGACCCATGATTATTTGATCTGATTTGTAAGTACGTGTTACTGAGAGGCATATGAGAGATTGACCAGCGTGGCTCGTCACCGCATGATCACCAGTTACTTTTAATTAGCTTCCATTCATTGGCAATCATTTCATTGATTCCTGAGTTTATACTTGTCTGGTCTCTCGCCCGTATCAGTGATTACTCTCAGAGGGCGTTAAGGGTTTTTCCTATTTGAAAGCGTTTCATTAAGATTTACATTGCAAGCATCCTACATTATGAAGTACAATACAACACATTTAATATTTGTGATCATCGGCTTATTGAGCCTAACATCATGCGGATCCAAAGTCAAACAATTAGAGGAGCAGCTGCTCACTAAAGATGAGCAGGTCACTCAGCTAGAGACACAGCTGAGTCACATCAGAGAGACGAATAGCAGTCTGCTGGATAGGCTGTCAGACCTGTCCGTCATCACACAGACGGATGCTAAGTCCATTCAAAATTCTTTAGAGTCCATGAATCGGCAAAATGACTACATCCAGAATCTCACAAATAAGATACATGAGAAAGACTCCATCAATCTGGCACTGGTGACGAATCTGAAAAGATCTCTATTGGACTTTGATGATGAAGACATACAGGTGCAGGTGAAAGGGAGCGCCGTATATGTATCTATCGCTGACAAGATGCTATTTCGATCTGGGAGCACCCGACTCTCCGCAGCATCAGGAGCAGTGCTGCAGAAGGTGGCGTCCATCATCAATGACTATGATGACATCAATGTACTGGTAGAAGGCCATACAGACGACGTCCCGATAGCAAATGATAAAGTAAATGATAACTGGGACCTGAGTGTGCTCAGAGCTACAGCTGTCGTCAGAGAGCTACAGACGAAGCACCAAGTAGAGCCAGACAGGCTGACAGCTGCTGGCAGATCGGAGTATGTGCCCAAAGGAGATAACGACACCCAAGAAGGAAAATCACAAAACAGAAGAACTGAGATCATCATCACACCTAAGTTGGATCAATTCTTCAAACTGCTGAAAGCTCCAGAGCTTCTGGGCTAATAAAGACTCAGGCAATTTAGATGCGGTCATTGATAATTCGTTGTCAGTGGCCGCTTTTTTTATGCTGCTATTTAGAAAATGTTACTTCCTATTCCATTCGCTTTACGTTTTAGGCTATCATTTACTATCTTATGATTTGAAATTAGAGAGTCATACATATTAACTACCTGAAATGTGCACGATGCATCAGAGTGATTCGCTTAATTGTGAAAGTTGACTTTGGTATATTGATTGTCATTTGGGCCTCAAAAATGCAAAGACATGAAAAAACTGACTAGACGAAATTTCGTCAAAAAATCTACCGCAGCCGCTGGTGCGGGACTAATATTTCAGAATCAGCTGAAAGCTGCAGTCCACATTGATGGCTCTGATGTGATCAAAGTAGGCCTCATCGGCTGTGGAGGTAGAGGGACAGGAGCGATCACTCAGGCCCTACTATCTGGTCAAAATGTCAAGCTGGTAGCTATGGCAGATGCCTTCAGGGACAATATAGATAAGTGCTATAATCGCATCACAGACCCAAATTTCAAAGACTGGTCACAAGAAAAAAATGTAGATCTAAATCCAAAAATAGACGTCCCAGAAGAACATAAGTTCGATGGATTCGACGGATATAAGAAGGTGATCGAGCTGTCAGATGTGATCATCTTAGCGACGCCACCTGGCTTTAGGCCCATGCACTTTGAGGCAGCAGTCAATGCAAGCAAACATGTCTTTATGGAAAAGCCAGTGGCCGTCGATGCTCCAGGAGTGAGAAAGGTGCTCGCTGCCGCAGCAATAGCCAAGCAGAAAAAACTGAATGTCGTCGTCGGACTGCAGCGCCACTACCAGAAAATTTACCAAGTGTGGATGGATATGATCCATAATGGCGTGATCGGTGATATCATCACCTCTCGTGTATATTGGAATAGTGCTGGAGTGTGGGTGAGAGAGCGCGAGGCTGGCCAGACTGAAATGGAATACCAAATGCGCAACTGGTATTACTTCAACTGGCTATGCGGAGATCACATCAATGAGCAGCACATCCATAACCTGGATGTGGGCAACTGGGCTAAGCAAGCTCTTCCCGTAAGAGCGATGGGCATGGGTGGTCGAGAAGTACGCGATGGCATCGACCACGGAGAGATATTTGATCATCACTTCATAGAGTATGAGTATGGGGATGGCTCCCGCATGTTCAGCCAGTGTCGCCACATCGAGGGCTGTGCCAGCCGTGTGAGCGAAGCGTTTCATGGCAGCAATGGTACCGCACCTAAGCCCGGGGTGATCAAGACTAAAAGTGGCTACACGCTACTGAATCATGATGATGAAAATGATATTAATCCGTATCAGGCGGAGCACAACCTGCTCTTCGCTGCTGTGGCAAATGGTGAGTACAAATACGCTGATGCGGAGAATGGAGCACACGCTACGATGACGGCGATCTTAGGTCGCATGGCTAGCTACTCTGGCAAGGTCATCGAATGGGATGATGCCCTAAAGTCCAATATAGATCTTTCGCCAGCCACCTACAGCTGGGATGCTGATCCGCCTGTCATGCCTGATGCTGATGGCCGCTATCAGATCGCCGTACCGGGAAAATCTCAAACTGTATAATTTATATATCAACATAATGAATAGAAGATCATTTATAACGCAAAGTGTGCTGACTGCCTCAGCCATAGGTCTTGGCTGTAAGTCTGGATCCGCGATCAGTAGGGTCGATGCAGAAGACTATAAATTCAAGATGAAATTCGCGCCTCACCTCGGTATGTTTAAGCATCATGCAGGAGATGATCCGATTGATCAGCTCAACTTCATGGCTGATCAGGGGTTTTCTGGATTTGAAGATAATGGTATGCGCGAGCGTGAGATCAGTCTGCAGGAGAAAATGGCCAGCACCATGGCCAATCGAGGTCTGGAGATGGGTGTCTTCGTCGCCCACAAAATCTACTGGCGAGAGGCTAATCTGGCCAGTGGTGATCAAGATAAGCGAGACGAATTTATACAATACATCAGAGATGCCGTCGATGTCGCTAAGCGGGTGAATGCGAAGTGGATGACTGTAGTCCCTGGACACTTAGATCTGCGCCAAGATATGGGCTATCAGACCTCGCACGTCGTAGAGTCGCTGAAGCAAGCCAGTGGTATCCTTGAGCCTCATGGACTCACTATGGTCTTAGAGCCGCTTAATTTTAGGGATCATCCTGGATTATTTCTCACGAAAGCGGCGCAGGGATATGAAGTATGTAAAGCGGTGGATAGTCCGGCTTGCAAGATATTATTTGACATCTATCATCAGCAGATCCAAGAAGGGAATCTGATCCCCAACATCGAAAAATCATGGGACGAAATCGCCTACTTCCAGATAGGAGATAATCCAGGCCGAAAGGAGCCTACCACAGGAGAAATCAACTACTCTAATATCTTTAAGATGATTCACGAGAAAGGCTTCGACGGTATCTTAGGAATGGAGCACGGTAATTATCACGAAGGGCTGGAAGGCGAGCAAAAGCTGATCGATGCCTACAAGTCTGTGGACCTGAAAGTGTAAGCTAAAACGGATAGATAGGTAAGCATGCTGGCATAGCAAATATGTAAACTAGCTTGGGTCGAGGAAGGAGAAATAAGATGTCATCATAATTATAGTTGAAGGCGGAAGTGGGGGCACTGTATGACGCATTTCACTAAAGGAGAAAAGCAGTGGATGTCATAGCAGCTGATCAGCAAGACTTGGAAGAGCTTCAGGTGCTGGAGGCAAAAATTAAACAAAAAGGATAGGGTATATATTTTGTATGAATATATTGTATGAATGGACTTGTTATCCAAGGCTTTCCATAGGTCTGAGATCAGATAGATATATTTACCAATAAATCATTCAACATCAAAAAAGTAAGAGCACTTATCATATATGGATCTTTAGCCCCTGAAGAATCAAATCACTGGGTCATCTCTCATATCAGCGGGACTTGGCAAAAAGCGACGATTAAAGGACAGATCATCGACAATGGCTGGTCTGAAAGAAAAGGCTATCCACAATATCAGCCCTCGGCTACTTCAGAGGTCAGTGTCTTAGTCTTTATCTCCAGTGAGCTGAGTGACCACTGGCAGATGATTGACGAATTCGAAGGGACCGAAGATTACGAAAGAGTCCAGATCAGCTATGCCTTGGAAGATGGCACGACTGGAGAGGGATACATTTATCAGGCCAGATGATCTTCGAGAGGCGATTCGTATCATGGGGATAGCCGTTGATCTATGATCTGATGAATTCTCTTATTGCTGAAGCTACTGTTTCTCAATAGCGTATTGACGGTATCTTTCAGCTTGTTGATATTCTACTCTGATATGTTTGAAGTTTTGGGACTGAATACCAATCTGCAATTAACTAAGTTTATTCATTCCCTTGGATGTCTTAGTAATTTACGTCAGAGACGTTTCATATGTTTAAATTTCAGGGCGAAATGCCGATCAGCATATAACTAAGTTTACTCATCCACTTGGGTGTCTTAACTATCTACTTCATAGACGTTTCATATGTTTAAATTTTAGGGCGAAATGCCGATCAGCATATAGCTAAGTTTACTCATCCACTTGGGTGTCTTAACTATCTACGTCATAGATGTTTCATATTAATGCTTGGTTTTATTTTTTTCAAGTTAATTATGCAAGCTCATCAGTGAAGATGACCAAGAGCTAAAACCATATCCACCAAACCAACGTTAGCTATCTATGACAGCCATCAGACCAGCAGCTACTGTACAAGTGATTAGAGAGCTTCCGCAGGGAGGCATCGAGGTCCTCATGCTCAGGCGCAATCGCGCTGTGAAATTTGCCTCTGGCTTTTGGGTATTTCCTGGTGGTAAAGTAGAACCACATGAAATGGAAGGTGTCAACTCTCTGCAGGCTGCGAAGACTGCTGTGGTCAGAGAAGCAAAAGAGGAGGCTGATCTCGATCTTCAGGAGGCTGATCTACACTTTTTCGTCCACTGGACGACGCCTACCAGTGAGCCGAAGCGATTTGGTACTTATTTCTTTCATACTCAGGTGCCCTATGATGGGACGGTGATCACGGTGGACAATTCTGAAATACTAGAGCATCGCTGGATGACTCCAGAGGCAGCCATGGCCGCTGCACTCGCTAAAAAAATCTTGCTTATGCCTCCGACATTCATCAGTCTACAGCGGATCAGATACTGTATGAGTTACAGCGAGGTTGTGGCAGAATGGCAGCGCTCAGAGCCCCTCTATATACTTCCAATGATCCAGATGGAGGGCAGTCAAGCCATATCCATGTATGAAGGAGATGCGGGATACACATCTGGTGATTCTCATCTTGAGGGCCCTCGACATAGATTGCTATTCGATTATCAAAAAGCCTCTTTCGAATTTCAATATTCAGATTGTGATGATCATTTCCCCGTGAATGGTTTGCGGCATTTGCAGAAAAAGGATTTATCCTAACATAGCCATCAGAATAGGAACTCAATCAGGAAGAAATCAATTACATTAGTGTAAACAATTCTAATCAATATGCGCTGGCAAGGTAGAGAACAAAGCAAAAATGTCGAAGATCGGAGAGGGGAGAGATCAAGAGGAGGCATGCTCCGTACGGGTGGAGGTCTTGGTATAGGAGCCCTGCTTATAGCGGCGCTCATCTTTATTTTAGGAGGAGATCCTAGTGGATTTCTATCTCAAGCTCAGCGCGCACCAGCGCCACAGCAAGAGCAGCCTCGTCGCTCAGGTGAACAGTATGTAGGCACAGAGCAAGAAGAAGCACTTGCAGATATAGCAGGGGTCGTGCTGAAAGAGACAGAAGAGGTGTGGGGCGAAATTTTTCCCAAGCAGCTGGGACGTAACTATTCGCCAGCTCGCTTAGTCCTCTTCGAAGAGCAGATAGCTTCAGCCTGTGGTATGGCTGGATCAGCTACTGGGCCATTCTACTGTCCAGGTGACAATAAAATATATTTAGATGTGGACTTCTATGAGCAGCTGAAGCGTAAGTTTGGAGCTCCTGGAGACTTTGCATTTGCATATGTGGTGGCTCACGAGGTAGGGCATCATGTGCAAAACCAGCTCGGATACACTAACTATGTTCATGAGCGAAAGGGGAGAGTCAGTCAGTCTGAATACAATGATTTATCTGTGAGACTAGAACTCCAAGCTGACTTCTTGGCTGGAGTGTGGGCTCACCATACTTATAAGAATACTGATCTGATCGAAGATGACGACTTCGTAGAAGCGATGCGAGCAGCAGAAGCGATCGGCGATGACAATATCCAACGGAAGACGACAGGCTATGTAAGGCCAGAGACCTTTACTCATGGTACCTCAGAGCAGCGGATCAGATGGTTCAGAAAGGGGCTGGAGACAGGCGACATAGCACAGGGCGACACCTTTAATGCCAGACGACTGTAGTCGTTTACTTACTTCTCCTTATTAACTTTTACCAGAATGGTGATTGCAGCCATTTAAGTTTGATGGGTGATGCCAGAGTGTGGCGGTCATTCGTATCTTAGCCGTGTATACAAAAGATACCGCTGGTGAAAAAATATGGCTTCACATCTGACAGACTCGGATTTCGAAATTGGATAGACACTGACATCCCCCAAATGATTAGGATAAGTGCTGACCCCGATGTCATGGAATATTTTCCCGCCCCAGCTACGCCTGAAGAGACTACCATATTTATAAGAAAGATGCAAAGCATGTATGATGAACGTCAGCATTGCTACTTTGCTGTAGATCGACTGGAGGATGACCAGTTTATCGGTTTTATTGGACTCTGCTATCAGACATATGAGTCATCATTCACCCCTGGTGTAGATATAGGCTGGCGTCTTCACAAGGATTGCTGGGGTCAGGGATATGCCACCGAAGGAGCCAGAGCGAATCTGGAGTATGCCTTCAATACCTTGGGCTTAGCGTCAGTCTTTGCGACTACGGTAGAGCAAAACCTTCCATCGATTAATGTCATGAAGAAAATCGGGATGAGGAAAAAATTAGAATTTGTACATCCGAAGCTGATTGGGCATCCCAGATTTTTAAACTGTCTCTGCTATGAGATTTCACCCTAAATTTTTCCAATGGTAGACATATGCATCAAGATTGTTATTGGGCTCTTAGCGCTTATCCATTTGTATATCTTGTGGTTTGAGATGTTCGCATGGAAGAAGAAGGGACCTAAAGTATTCAGTCAGATGCCTAAAAAGCTGTTTGCTGAGACTGAGGTCATGGCCGCTAATCAGGGATTGTATAATGGCTTTTTAGCAGCAGGCTTGATCTGGACATTTTTTATCCAGGATGCTTTTTGGGCTGAACGCATTGCCTTGTTTTTTATGGCCTGTATTTTTGTGGCTGGTGTCTATGGTAGCCTGACCGTGGATCGAAAGACTCTGTTTGTTCAGTCAGTGCCAGCGGCTATTGGTATCCTCTTACTTGTGGTGAAGAATATGTAATGTACTTCATGTGGTTGAGTTGAGGGCATCAGAGATCGGTGAGCTCGGCAGAGATCTCTGAGCTGTGTGTGGGTATCGGTGTATTTATGATTAGGGATATGTTTTACTTGATGATGGCTTACCAATCCCTGGCGGGCTTAGCAATCCCCGTGATGGGGGTAAAAAAGAACCCTCTGCAGAAAAGCAGAGGGTGCGATTTTTCAGTCTATGTTTACTTCATAATTTGTTCTTGCTGATTGATGCTTTCATCGTGGATAGCCCGTAAAAACTTGTCGATGAATTCTTCGCTGAGTCCTTGTTCGCTGCCTCTTTGTTTGGCAGATGATGTGATTTCTTCCCAACGTTTGGGTTGGTAGATGGTGATGTCATTCTTCTTTTTGTAGTCGCCTATTTTTCTTGCCACACCCATTCTTGAGACTAAGAGGTTGAGGATATCATTATCGATTTCACTGATCTCTTGGCGTAAGAAGCTGAGGCTATTCTGCACATCGGCATTGTCTTCTTTGTGGAGTCTTAGCTTCATCGCTGTGATCATTTCGCCTAGTACTTCTGGAGTGATCTGCTGCTTGGCATCAGTCCAGGCATTATCAGGATCTCGATGAGATTCGATCATCAGTCCATCGTAGCTGAGGTCCACTGCCTTCTGAGAGACATCATGGAGTAAGTCTCTTCTACCGCAGATGTGACTGGGATCGCAGACCATCGGCAGATCTGGTCTCTCCTTCATGAAGTCAAGGGCTAGCTGCCATTGAGGTCGGTTTCGGTATACTTTCTCACCTAAGTTAGAGAAGCCTCTGTGGATGGCACCTACATTTTTCACCCCCACTCGCTCGAATCGTTCGACTGCACCCAGCCATAATTTTAGGTCTGGATTAATCGGATTTTTCACTAATACAGGTACGTCGCTGCCTCTGAGCGCTTCAGCTACTTCCTGCACCGAAAATGGATTGACTGATGTCCTGGCTCCGATCCAGATGACATCCACATCAAACTCTAAGCACATTTCGGCATGACCTGCCTTAGCTGCTTCCACAGTGATGGGTAGGCCCGTCTCTTGCTTCGCTCGCTTCATCCAGGGCAGACCCTTGACGCCGATGCCTTCAAAGTTGCCAGCGGATGTTCTGGGCTTCCAGATACCTCCTCGGAGCATATCGACCTTACCTGTGGCTGCGACTCTTTTGCAAGTTTCTAGTGTCTGCTCTTCAGTCTCTACGCTGCATGGACCTGCTATGACATATGGAGTATCTGTCTTACGTAGCCAGTTGGTTCGAGATGATGTTGATGTTTGTGATTCCATTTAATTTAAGATTTGCTTGTAATGTATTTTATGATTGTCTAGTTATTTAGCTCAGTTTGACCACGTTCATTTTGAGGCCATTCAGTACTCTTTTGATTTCATTTGCCTTTTGCATGAGTTCTTTCGCAGCTACCTTGTCACCACTTTCGATGACCTGCTTAAAGTGCTGCAGGTGGCGGATGTATCCATCTAATGCGTCTGACAGATGTGATGAGTTTTTATCAAAAATAGAGGCCCATGTTTCTGGATTACTTTTAGCCAGCCGGACAGTACTTTCGAATCCAGTACTCGCCAGATTAAATATTTGCTTTTGGTCCTGCTCTATGTCCAGTACAGTCAGACTCAGTGTGAAGGCACTCACGTGGGACAGGTGCGAGACGTAGGCCATGTGTCGGTCATGTGCCTCAGACTGCATGAAGAGAGACTGCATGCCCAAGTCATTGAAGATGGTGAGGACTGACTCCAGGGCGTCTTCATCAGAGAGGTCTTCGTCTGTGACGATATTTTTCTTGCCTCTGAATAGATTTAGGATGGCTGCCCCTGGCCCTGAGAACTCTGTCCCAGCTAAGGGGTGAGCTGCCACAAAGCGAGATCTCTTCGGATGTGTTTTCACAGCTGCACAGACATTAGCCTTAGTTGAGCCCACGTCAAAGATGGTCTGTGTCCACTTGATCTGATCCAATAACGAAAGGCTCACTGCTTCTACGGCATCCACTGGTATCGCGATGCAGAATACGTCACTCATCATCAGAGCTGATTCTATTGTCTCGATGCGATCCACCAGGCCAAAGTCAATGGCTTTCTCTTGATGCATTGGGTTTTCATCGACGCCGACGACTTCATAGCCTAAGCTCCTGCACTCTTTAGCAATCGATCCTCCGATAAGTCCTAATCCTATGACACACAGCTTCATCCCTCTACTTTTTGCTTTTGTTTCTCTAATAAAACAGCCACTCTTTTAAGAGCTTCCGTCAGTTTTTCCAGATCACAGCACAGGGATATCCTGATATACCGGTCACCATTATCGCCAAAGATAAATCCAGGCGTGATGAATACCAGAGCCTCTTGTAGTATCGTCTCGATCCAGCTCTCTACATCGAAGACTGACTCTGGTACTAAGCCCCAGACGAATAGTCCTGCCGACTCTTTATCATAGTTACAGCTGAGTAGGTCCATCATCTTCCAGGCGATTTCTCTTCTTTGCCGATAGACATCATTTAGCTGGTCAAACCATGATTGATCTAGTGACAGTGCTTTGACTGCTGCCAGCTGGATGGGCTGGTACATGCCGCTGTCCATATTACTTTTGAATGTCATGACGGCATTGATGTACTCTGCTTGGCCTACCATGACGCCGACTCTCCAGCCAGCCATATTGAAGCACTTACTCAGAGAATTTAGCTCGATGGCGACCTCTGCTGCTCCCGCTACCTGCATGATGCTGATCGGCTCTTCATTCAGAATGAATCCATAGGGATTATCATGACAGATCAAGATGCCTTGCTCTCTTCCAAAGGCAATGATGTCTTCGAATAATGATAGATCTGCTTTGGCTCCAGTAGGCATGTTAGGATAGTTGATCCACATGATTTTGACTTTGCTGAGGTCCTGCTTTCTGAGCTTGGCTAAGTCTGGTCTCCAGCCAGTATCAGCTCTGAGGTCAAAATGCCTCACTGTGGCTCCGGCTAGCTTACTGGCCATACGGTAGGCTGGATATCCAGGATTGGGCACGAGCACTTCATCTCCTTCATTGAGAAAGGCCATGGATATGTGCATGATGCCTTCTTTAGATCCGATCAGTGGCAGCACTTCTGTGTCAGCATCGAGAGTCACGCCAAACCATCTATCATACCATTCCGCAAAGCCTTGCCTTAAGGCTGCAACTCCTTTATAGCTTTGATACTGATTAGCCATCTCTCCCGTAGAGGCGGCTTGGAGCGTGTCGATGATTTCTTGTGGTGGCTTCAGATCAGGGCTGCCTATGCCAAGATTGATGACATCCTTACCCATGGTCCTCATCGCGGCTATCTGTGCCAGCTTCGTCGCGAAGTAGTATGTCTTGACTTGCCCTATTCTAAATGATGGCTTGATGATCATATACACTCGCTTTTTGATAGGTTCCTAATTCTTTTAGTACTGTGGTCACTGTCGGAAGTAGCTCCATGACTGCCTCATACTGACCAGCTTCTGCAAATTCTAAATCCAGATAAA
This sequence comes from uncultured Saprospiraceae bacterium, assembly GCA_937929945.1. Lineage (GTDB taxonomy): Bacteria > Bacteroidota > Bacteroidia > Chitinophagales > Saprospiraceae > CALFUK01. The sequence continues at coordinate 36,160 of CALFUK010000060.1, read as the reverse complement.
AGTAATATTCATTCAGCTTGCCTAAGACGGGGTAGGACTGGAGCTTACTGATATTAATGTGATGCTCCGCAATAATGTCCATGGCCTTGAGTAAACATCCAGGTTGGTCCAGTACTCTGATGTATATCGAAGCTTTATTGTACAGCGGGTCGATTTCCTTAACTTGGTTTTTGCCTTGGATGATGAAGAATCGGGTGTAATTTTCTTTAGAGGTCTCTATGCCTTTTCCGATGATGTCCAATCCATAGATCTCAGCTGCGGATTTGCTGGCAATTGCACCAATGCCTGGTGTGGCTTTTTCTGCCACCTGCCTCGCTGCCAGTGCGGTGTCTTCTGACTTGATAAGTTTGATGTTAGGATATTGTGCAAAATATTCGAGACACTGATTGATCGCCATGGGGTGTGAGCTGACCTCTCTGATATCTGCTATGGTCTGCCCTGCGATGGCCATGAGGTTATGTTTGATACGTAGATACACTTCTCCGACCACTTTGAATTCTCTCTCTCGGAGGATGCGGTAGTTCTGCAGTAAGCTGCCTGCTATCGAATTTTCGATGGCCATGATCGCCAGATGATCTGACTCATGAGCTTGCAGGATGTCAGCCAGCTGATCGAAGGAGTCAGATGGGACAGTGTCTACCGCTGTGGTGTCGAAGTATTTTTGTGCCGCTTCTTGGTGAAAGCAGCCCTTGATACCTTGAATGATTATCTTTTTATCTACACTCATCTATATATGCTAAAGCAAAAAAGGAGCCCTTATTTTGAATAAGGCCTCCTTTCGTTTATTTTTTGTTTTCTAATAACAAGGGTTCCTTATCGCTTTTTGCTAAAAAAGTAATAGAAGAAAAAATAGCTGCTAAAAGAAAAAGATTTCATAACTAATGTCTGAAGGCAAAGCTATATCATTTATCACACTTATCAAAAGAGACCGTTCTTAGCTGGATGTAGGCTCATATGTTCAATTATCATTTCATTATATACTGAAAATCAATTGTTTATATAGGGCTATGTTCGATGTTTTCTTTTTTTGCTTGTTGTACTAATAGTTACTATAGCTATCATTTTTACCTCACTTTTCAGTTTTATAGGCTTCGTATGAGCAGTGTGGCCATGACAAATTGCTATTTCAGTATGATGAATTTGCAAATTGAATAGCTCATAATTTACTATATCAGCACATAGCTTTTGATATTTGCAGGATGAATCGATTACTGGCTGTCATATCTATGTGTATTTGCTTTTTGGGTTTTCACTTCTCTCTATCAGCACAGATCACCAATACAGACTGTATTGGAGCCACACCTGTCTGTAATGACGTGTATGAGGAGATCATCGTACCTACTGATGAAGGTTTTTTCCCAAACGAGATTAATCCTGATATCAGTTGTATCCAGGTGGAGATTAAAAATATCTGGTATTCGTTCACCGTAAATCGGACGGGTAAATTCGGATTTATCATCAAGCCTAATAATGCTTCTGTAGATTATGACTGGTCGATGTATAACCTGACAAATGCGTCATGTGCTGATATATTCTCAGATCGAAGTTTATTAGTGAGCTGTAACTCTGCCGGAGGTCCACTTTGTGAGGGTGATACTGGAGCTAACGGTGGATCATCCTTTTCTAAGCAGGGTGGCAATTGTGGTGCTACTGTACCGACGAATGATTTAGGGCAGAACCCATTTAATGATTTTATAGATGTCGAGGCTGGTAATACTTATGTCCTTACTGTATCTAACTTTGATCGAGAAGAAGGAGGGTACACCATAGACTTTAGCCTGTCAGGTGACATTGGGATCATCGATAATGTGAATCCTGCTGTAGCAGATGTCGTAGCTGATCAAGGCTGTGCAGTGTCGACAGTAGAAGTGTTATTCTCTGAAAATATAAAGTGTAGCTCTATTGCCGTAGAGAATATTTCACTTAATGGAGATCCTGCAAACATTGGGACTGTCACTTCTGAAATATGTGATCAAGGTGGCACCTCAGATAGTCGCTTTCAGGTTAGTTTTATTCAGCCTCTCACAGCTACTGGAATGAATGAACTGCAAATCGAGCCTACTGCAGGACGAGCTGTGACTGATCTCTGTGACAATAGCACAGGTGATGTGAGAGCACCCTTTCAAGTGACGAATGATGGGGGCGCTCCCTCCTTAGTGGATGTTGTGCCCGATGATCCATGCCAGATAAATTCAGTCACCATTAATTTTTCTCAAGCCATGCTCTGCGCGGGAGTCACAGGTAATTCATTCACTGTCACAGGTCCTGATGGATTTATTAATGGAACCACCATGGTCGATAATTGTGTATCCAGTAGCAGCTTTGTCTTTGAGTTTGATCAGCCTCAGCTGGAAAATGGAGAATACCAATTGTTCATCAATCGGGTTCCAGGATTTGATTTGACGAATGAATGCTTACTGCCGCTCAGTGGAGATATCATGACGATATTTCTCAAAGAATCTCAGGATGGAGCCAGAATACAGTCAGCAGACTGGAGCACTGACTGTGCCATCAGAGAGCTGCAACTTTCATTCAGCCAACCTGTCATCTGCAGTTCTATCAGCAGTGCAAATCTAGCAGTAGCCTATCAGGGCAGGATGGTGACGGGTACTATCGTAGATAGCGACTGTAATACAGCATCACCCATGAGCCTGACAGAGCTGACCTTAGAGCTGGACGAAGCGCTCTCTATTAATGGCGACTATGACTTATCACTGATCGCTAATGGTGTCGATGAAGTACTTACCCTATGCGGCGTCCCCTCTGCTTCAGGCTCATTGGGGATTACTGTTGATCTGATGCTCGATGCACCCATGATTACTGATGTCAGCTTCCCAGATTCTTGTAATGTTCAGTCGATGACGCTTCGTTTTTCTAAAGAAGTCAGCTGCGCGAGTGCGGCAGGTGCTATGATGAATCTGAACTATGGTGGTAGAGATATCTCCTTGACGCCTTCTAGCTTTGACTGTGACCTTAGTGCAATGATCAGCTTAGATTTAGGGTCGGTGATCAATTCTGATGGTAACTACAGCTTTGATTTTAGCGAATCCTCAGATGCATTTACAGATGTATGTGGCACATCATCCAGCTCTACTAATCTCATGGGTGCGCTTACCTTTGATGATTGCGATTCTTGCTTTGTCTATGTCCCTAATGCTTTTTCACCTAATGGAGATTCGGTGAATGACAGCTTGGGTCCTCTCTCCAATTGCGAATTTGATGCTGTCTCAATGCTTGTTTTTGATCGCTGGGGGAGTCAGGTCTACGAATCTCAAGGAGTTGACATCTCTTGGGATGGTTTATTCGGAGGTGATATGATCGAGCCTGGCGTTTATGCTTACATCATAGAGATAGAGTTGCGCGAGTTTAGAAGGCCGACGAGCCGGACCATGAAGGGGACCTTTACGGTGCTGTGATTCATCACTACTATAAAGTCACGACAATAAAAAAGGGCCATACCAATACTCAGATTGATATGGCCGCTGATACAATTGTAAAGGGTGGATCTTATTTAACTTCCAAGGCATACTTTTCAGTCGGATTGAGCGGACAGAAATATTCGTATGATCCTGCCGATAGCGTCACGACATCCGTCAGTGAAGAGGTGCCTTTAGCTACAGGAGCCTTCACATAGGCAGCTTTGATGTGATCAGCTGCGTCATATTTACCTTTAGGCACTAGTACGAAGCCGACTTCATGATTGACACCATCGTTTACGATTTCGAACTGGTATTGGCCTGCTGATAGACTGACGACTTCGTTAGCGAACTTACCTGGAGTCTGTGTCAGCTTGACGGACTGCACCTTATCTGATACGGTCAGCGGGTATTTCTCAGTTGGATTGAGTGGGCAGAAATATTCGTACTCACCTGCAGAAAGATTGACCACACTGGTTAGTGATGATTTGCCAGGCGCTACGGGTGTCTTAACGTAGGCAGCCTTAATGTGATCAGCTGCGTCATATTTACCTTTAGGCACCAACACGAATCCTACTTCATGATTGACACCATCATTGATGATCTCAAATTGGTATTGGCCTTCACCCAGCGATACTGATTCGTTTTGGAATTTCCCTGGTGTTTGTGTCAGTTTGACATTCTTCACGCCATCAGCCACTGTCAGTGGGTATTTAGCAGTGGGGTTCAGCGGGCAGAAGTATTCGTATTCTCCAGTACTTAGAGATACTACTTTTGTTAGGGATGAGCTACCTGCTGGTACTGCAGCCGTGACGTAGGCTTCCTTGATGTGGTGAGCAGCGTCGTATTTTCCCTTGGGAACTAAGACGAATCCGACCTCATGACCGACACCTTGATTAGCAATCTCAAACTGGTAGTCTCCCTCAGTGAGCTCCAGTGATGTTGTGGTAAAGACACCTGGCTCTTGTATGAGTTTGATGTTTTGTGTCTGAGCACTCATCTGTGTATAGAGTAGTGCGATAAAGATGACAGCGATTAATTTTGCAATATTCAATTTCATAATATTAAATTTTTGACGAAATACCAATCTGTAAATAATTAAAGTAGAGGCTCCATGTGGTTGTCTAAATTATCTACGGCATTGACGTTTCGTAGGTTTAAATTTTCAAGGCGAAATGCCAATCAGCAAATAACTAAGGATTTATCATCCACTTGGGTGTCTTAATTATCCACGTCATAGACGTTTCATAGGTTTAAATTTCAAGGCGAAGTGCCAATCAGCAAATAACTAAGGATTTATCATCCACTTGGGTGTATTAATTATCAACGTCATAGACGTTTCGTAGGTTTAAATATTTTCTTTAATTGATGGGGCAAAGATGTATGAAGGGAGACTCATGTAGCATGTCCATTATTCCCTGAGAAGAGTACATTTTTCCCTTTGTGTGTTTGGGAGGGGCTGAGAGCTATCTTAATGAATTTAGAAGTATCTGCGTAAGACGCTTGCGCAGAGTGTTGACATAATACATATATGATACACTAAATCAGGAGCGTCTTTCTATTCTGAAGTTGCTGGGAGTCAGGCCCGTGTGCTTTTTGAAGAATTTAGAGAAGTGGCCAGCCTCATGATAACCCAAATCTTGGGAAATCATCTCTATGGACTTGTCAGAATACAGGAGTTGTCTCTTGGCCTCGAGCAATATGCGGTCATTGATGACAGTGAGCGGAGACTTGTCGCCATAATTTTTGAATAGATTCGATAGCGTCTTGGGTGCTTTGAAGAGTAGATCAGCGTAGTCTTTGACGGCGTGTTTATCTTTGAAGTGCTGCTCTACGAGTAGATTGTACTGCCTGATGGTTTCTAATTGTGAGTTAGCCACATCAGCTTTTGGCAGTTGGTTTTTTAGCATCCGGGTGGAGAGGATCAGGAGTCTTTTCAAGAGTGACCGCAGCAGCTCTCCCTGCAGATGATCTTTCACTAAGAAGTCTTTTGCGAAAAAGACTTGCAGTGTAGCAAAGTGTTGCTTTTCTTTTTTAGTAAGCTAGACGATTTGTGGTTGAGAGGACCCGAAGAAGAGAAAGCCATTGCATGATACCTGATCATCATGAGTCTGGATGCAGAAGAATTCTTTATTGAAGGCATAGGATACCAGGTCATCGTGACCTTCTGGAATCTCCATCACGTTCAGCGGTGTGCAGAAGATCACATGATCTTTCTTTAAGGATACTTCATAGCCATCTACCTTTAGCTTGATAGAGCTCCCTTTACACCACAAGATCTTATATAGACCAGCTGCATATAGTAAGTGCTGGGATTCAGTGCAGTCAAAATTAGTCATCACGAATAAGTCTTCGTCTTTGATGCTGGAGTATGTTAGTTTCATTGATTGATCTATGCTTATCTTTTCTTTGCTCTCTGATACAATTGCTAAGCGATGATAAATGTAAGCCCAACTTTGCAAATGATCTGGCGGCAACCTGACAATAATGCCTTAATAAGAAATAGCTACTTACTTAGTACTTCTAATTCTTCCAACATGTGTAACAGAAGTTTAACAATGCGCGACAGAAATTTCTTCCCATTTATCGCGTTCTTAGAAGTATGCATACAGTCCTATATCTGATTACCTTAATCTTAGTTCTGAATAGCCAGACAGATGTCAAGCTATTTAAGCATGACATGCTGCAAGAAGTCAATGAGATAAGAGCTAAAGGATGTCAATGTGGCAATAAAATCATGGCGCCAGCTGGAGCACTACAATGGAGTGATCAATTAGAAGCTTCTGCCAGACGTCACGCCTCGGACATGAAACGTCACAAGTACTTCTCTCACTATTCTCGCAAAGGCAAAAGTGTGGGTGATCGCCTGGATGAGCTTGGGTACAACTGGCAGCACATCGGAGAAAACATCGCCACAGGGCAGACCACCTGGGAGCAAGTCATAGAAGACTGGCTGAATAGTCCCACGCACTGTGAGATGATCATGAATCAAAATATGGTGGAGATGGGCATCTCTCGTGTGGGTGATTATTGGGTCCAGCACTTTGGGGCTCAGATGCGGGGGTGAGGATGCACTTTTTCTTATCAGTTTGGACCCTACATTGAGTATTCTTTATGACAATGATTTTTTACTGAATGCTATATCTGCTCTATATCAAAAGCATATTTATAATTGATCAATTTCTTTGAATGTTCATTTTCTTTCCAGGCTTTCTCGTTGTGACTGAACTCGATGATTTGATTGGTATTCATCTTTGAGAACGTTTCAGCGACCTTATGTAAGACATCCATTTCTGTGGCAGAGAAGATATCTGCTTGGAATTCTTTCTCTTTTGATGGTTTAAATTTATATCCAAAGACGGTATCAGAGAATGGAATGTTGATGATGTCGATATGGCCTTGATTGTACATGAATTCGTAAATGCTATTATAGTTATTCGGTACTGGTCCCATCTTAATGGCTCTATAGCGTACTCCGCTCATTGAATAAGCTTGGGATCGATAAGCGAGGAAATCTGAATAAAATAGAAGCTTGTTTAGCACAGTTTTCCAAGGCGCTAATCTTTCTGCAAAGAATTTAACCATCTCAGTTAATTTATAAAAATTTGGTTTTACGTATCCTGTTAAAGAGTCTGGAAGCTTACTGCCAAATAGATACGTCTCCATGCTATTGAAGAATTGATTTTCGGTTAATACATTGATCATTGCATTTATTTTGACAATTAACCGAGATTTTTGATTTGAAGAAAGAGTCTCGCATAGATCTACGATGTCCCTAAACTTTCTTGGGTCATTTATCATTTGGATCAGCCTGCCATTTGCATTAGAAGGGACTTCTCCATTTTCATAGTTCCGATAGCTGTTAATTCCTAAGCCCAAGATCTCTGACATTTTAGATGCTGCTAAACCATATTTTTGTCGGATGTCCTTTATTTCCTGAGGAAATGGAAGGTTGTGTTTATCCCTGTATTGATTATGCACTTGCAGTAGGTTCAATTCGTCTAAGGCAGTCGAGCTAAATTGCTCTCCAGAGTCTTCGCACAGGTATGTATGACTGCAGTAAGAGAATTCTTCTTTCCTATAAGTCAGTGAAGATTCCTTTTTAGTGAGTTTCATTTGTTTGCCAGTTACAGGGCTTTTCATAGGTCTCGTTTTAATGGATAGCTCATAGGGTATTCAGCAGTGTGGAAAGAAATACAGATCACGCTGGTATTTGGCTTTCCAAGTGTGATTTTGATATACACCTCTTTACCCTTGATCATCTTTCCGAAGACCCACATGTCTGCGCCATTCAACATCTCATCTCTAAGCGGGCCTTGAGCATAGTCTTTATTGATTAGTGTTTCCAAAACCTTTATGCGGTATGCAGGTGTGATTTCCAACTCTGCCAATGTCTGGATATTCTTGTTTCTGCTAAGGAATAGCACATCCCAGATCTGCATTTTGAGCTTGAATTCTCTTAGAAATACGTCTACTTCCTTAGCTTCTTGCATCACTCATCAAAATAATTATTCTTAGTAACGCAAATATACGATAAAGTTGTAAAAATGTAATTTAATGTAAAATTATGTAATTATAAAGTGTGAATTAGTGCCCTGCTATCGAATCAAATAACTAACTAAAATCTGACTTATTTAAAATTAGGAGACTGTAAGTATTCTACCGAGACAGACTTTTAGCCCTTTAAAACACACATATTTATAATCGTCATATCAAATAATTTAACTGCGTAATCAGCTATTTATCAGCGATCTATGAAAATGATATGATTAAAATATTTTATGTGTCTTATTTCAATCTGAAAATTACCCAAGCCAAAGATCCGCTGTAGCATGGTTTCTGCCTCTCTGTGAGTAATCCCTTATCAGTATAATCCCCCCATTGATACGAGTCGCTATTATCAAGTAATAGTTATCAAGTATCGCTGTTCCTTTTTAATAGCGCTCTATCACTTTTTGTGATTTATTAATTTAAACTCAAGCTTATGTCAAAAGCCGGTTTATCAATTCAGAGCCTCATCTGTGTTGTAGTGATGTTAACCATCAGTGGGATGATGTCTGACTTATTCAGTCAGGTAGAGTGCCCGACGATGTCGTGTGAGAATGAAATCCAGATATCCCTTGATTTCGAGTGTGACTATCTGCTTCATGCTGACTTATTCTTGGAGGGTGATACACTGCGCCAGAAGAATGATCCAAATGAAAATTTTACCATCTCTATTTCTTCCTTAGGTATTGAAGACTTTCCGCTCTCGGCCTATGGGTCAGGCATGCCAGGATGGAAGAGTGAGAAGATATTTGGTTCTCATAACTACAGCATTGGAAATGATTGTGGCAATAGCTGCTGGGGTGTCGTCACCATCGAAAGTAAGGTGGCTCCTAAAATAGTCAATCAGCCAAAATCGACATGGACCTTCACTTGTTCTGAAGTACATGATGTACTGGATAGTGATGAATACACTGCCAGCTGGGGACTGAATCCCGAGCTGAGCAATGCCTGTGATCAGCTACACTATAACATGTACTTCAAGGATCACTTCACTCAACTGCCAGACTGTGAGGATAAGAATACGGGTACGTACTACTCTACGATATCAGATGAGATCTCAGATGATTTTGATGATGACCTACTGCTGGATGAGGCTAAGCACTTTGAGACAGGCCTCTTTCCGCTGAATCGGCTGAACGGAGTAGACTACAGCGACTGGAGAGCGGATCTACACGTAGCCCCTAACGTAGCTAACTGTAATCTGATGCTCGATGTAGAAAGCGACCTGAAGTATGCCATACACGGTCCAGGTGGATCAATAGAATGGATAGAAGCCACACTGCAGGTATACACTTACACCATGACTACTGCGGGGAATATCATAGCCACGCCGATCGCCAATACTCTCCCTGCGCCCATCGCGGAAGGAGCCAAGCTCTTAGTAAAAGCATCACACCCTGATGCCAGAGGAACATACAGCCTCAAGTTCTCAGGCGACTGCGATGCGATACTGGATAATAATGTCTGCGTGAGGCAGTGGTATGTGGCTATCATGGATCATGGCATCAAGACAGAGCATAAGATATTTGAACAAAATTTTAGTTTCACCAGTCTCGATCTGGAGGTGGTGGACTGCGCAGAGTCTGGCTTTGAAATCTCTTGCGAGCAGAGCAGCGATCCTGATTCTCTATATCATTATTTCAAAGAGACGATATCAGACTCGGCGGCCATTGTGAATGCCTATCCTCACATCAAGACAGGAAAACGAAAAATGGGTACGGTGAAAATCGACTCCTTCATCTGGAGAGAAGTGCCAGTGGATACGGTCGTACAAAAATTATACATCAATGATGAATGGATATTTCTGCCCGTAGTCACCAAGGTCATCACTGAAGAAGTAGTCAAGGTAGAGCGTGAGGCAGAGCTGCCAGTGATCATCCCCCTACAAGAAGGGACACACCTGTGCAATATACTCATTGCCCGAGATGACGTCGAGATAGCGATCTGCGGTAAAGGGACTAACGGATCTCACAAGGTCATCAGGACCTGGAGTATCGTGGACTGGTGCCAGCAGACAACTAATGAGTGCCTGCAGATATTTGAAGTCAAAGACACTAAGGCACCCAAGATCAGAAAATACAGAGATCATCTATATACCAGCATCGAGCCATGGCACTGTACGGCTAATGTGCCGATACCGCTCATTAGTGCCTATGACAACTGTACGCATGACATTGGCTATAGCATCACCGTGAAAGATACCAGCACGCAGCAAATCGTAGCTGAGCGAGAGATTGCTCCTGGGGAGATGACCGTCTTTTCCATTGATGGCGAGCAGGCTATGATGACAGCCAGTGGCGTATCACCTGGTGTATACTGGATATACTATGTAGCGATAGATGACTGCGGTAACCGATCAGACACTAAGCGTACACTCTTGGAAGTGGTGGATCATGTACCGCCTGTAGCCGTCTGCCCAGATGAGCTGGTCATCAGTCTGATCAGTGATGAGGGTGAGCATGATGGCGGAGTCGCCAAGGTGCCCGCAGCAGCATTTGATGACGGATCTCACGATTCTGACTGTAATGATGTGTACTATAAAGTGCTGAGGATGGACGAGTGGGATGCCTCCTCAGATAGAAAGACTGGACTGCCCATAGCCTGTGAAGATGCAGACGCCACCATCTATGAGAGAGATAAAAATGGTATCATCATAGATTCTTCCGCCTTGGTTTATTTTGATGACTATGTCAAGTTTTGCTGCGCTGATGATTCTGTGACTGTAGTCCTCAGAGTCTTTGATCAAGACCCAGGTGATGGGCCGATTGCTCCAGATGACTATGTGGGTAATTATAATGACTGTATGATACTCGTCACCACGAAGAAACAACTGCCTCAGCTGAAGATCTGCGCACCTGCCAGACACACGGACTGCCTGGACGATCTGCACGACATGTCTAAGATGGGCATGCCCGAGATTGAGAATGGCTGTGATGAGCATAACATGATCTACAAAGATGTTGAATACGGTGATCCATCCTGTGGCACTGGCAGGATCATCCGGTCTTGGTATTTTGACCAAAATCATAATGGCACCGTAGATGCCGAAGAGCATCACATGTGTGATCAAGAGATATATTTAGATGGTCAAAAATTTGATCCCACCACGATCAAATGGCCGAAGCACTACACAGGTGACTGGGTCAGAGGCATACATCGCTCCAAAGATGAATATGGCTACTGCCAAGAAAAAGCGGCACAAGTAGATCTCGGTGAAGCTGTAAACTGTACTGATGAGATAGAGCTGTGCGCTCCAGAGTGGGCAGCTGTAGACTGTGGCCTGATCGGGCATAATGTTGACATCGATACCATCCACGCTGGTAATGGCAGCTCATGCTCCAAGATCATTAAGCGGTGGACGGTGATCGACTGGTGTCACTATGATCCGAATACCTACCATGCAGGCAGTAATCATAAGAATGAGCTCTTCGAAGCGGTGCAAGATAATTGTGATACGACGGGATGCATAGCGCAGCAAGAGTATGGCACCTACTATAGATATGCCAGAGTGAAGGGTCACGCGGGTCAAGACTCTGCGGCCATCGTCTGGGATGGGTACTACAGCTGGGAGCAGGTGATCAAGGTCGTGGATGAGACGGTGCCTGTCATAGATCCAGGTGTCACCATAGATGCTGATCTTAGTGGCGAGTCATGTCAGGGCAGTATAACGATTAATAAGCATGCGGAGGATTCTGGCTGTGTGTCACTGCTGAAGTGGGATATCCAGATTCTGAATTATGAGGGCGAAATCGTGTCACAGCACACAGCCAGTGGATCAGACATATCCTGGGAAGTGGATCATGTCGGCTCAGGCGAATACACCGTAAAATATCTTGTCAGTGACGGCTGTCAGAATGTGGCCACTGCTGAGGATACATACATTGCCAGAGACTCCAGAGAGCCGACACCATACTGCCTGTCAGGCGTGTCCACAGCCGTCATGGAGACGGATGGTAAGGCTACCATCTGGGCTTCTGATTTTAATATCGGCTCTTATGACAATTGTGACGAGGCAGAGGATCTAAGATTCACCCTTTCGGACATCCATCCTGATGATGATCCAGACTTCATCGTAGAGCGGGGGAGCTCTGCTGTGACTTATTCCTGTGCGGATCTGGATGGTGCTGCCACAAGAACTTTAGATCTCACCATGTATGTATGGGACAGATCAGGCAATCGAGATTTTTGCTCTGTCTATTTCAGAATAGATGACACGGATGATGACTGTAACGTCATCAATAATCCACCTGCGAATGATCCTGATGACGCTAGTGATCAGCCAGGTGCGGGTGAAGAGCCCGAAGTGGCAGCACTCATCACTGGTAGCCTGAGGACACCCACAGGATCAATGATCGAATCTGCAGATATCATCATTAACAGTGCCTTGCCAGGTTACCCTAAAGTATATAATTCTGATTCGGGACTCTATGCCTTTGATGACAATCCTCTATCGATGAATTACATCATCAAGGCAGAAAAAGATGGTGACTACCTCAATGGAGTTAGTACATTGGATCTAGTCTTAATACAGCAGCACATATTAGGGCTGCAGAGTTTTGATGATCCATACAAAGTCATTGCTGGTGATATCAATAATGATCAAAAACTCACGGCCAGTGATGTCGTACTGCTGAGAAGGCTAATTTTAGGCCTCATCACAGAACTACCCGCCAATAGTAGTTGGAGATTTATTAATGCGGAGAATCAGTTTGCTGATGTGAACAGTCCTTGGCCATTCGTAGAGCAGATTGTGATCGACGCCTTGAATGCTAATTTATCAGCTCAAGACTTTATTGGAATCAAAGTAGGTGACGTGAGTGGAAATGCATCGGGAAGTCAGCTACAAAAGTCTAAGTCTAGGTCATCATCTGATCTGACACAGCTGACCATTCAGGATGTATCTGTCACATCAGGGCAAGAGTACATTGTCGATATAGAATTAGAGGATCAGTCAAGTCTATATGGTCTTCAGTTTGCCCTTGACATCCAGGATATGTCGGTGGTAGAGCTTCGGTCAGCTAGCATCGATGTTACTGCGGATCACTATCATGTGTCAGGCGGTCGACTCTATGTCAGCTGGCATGAAGCATCTGAGCAGACGATAGAAGGTCCTCTCTTTCAGTTGGTACTGAGAGCTGATAAGTCTGGCCGTCTATCTGAAAGCATCAAGATTTCTCCGAGTGGGATCTTGGCTGAGGCCTATGTGGATTATCCCATTAAAAAGTCAGGCTTGACCTTAAGTTTTGTGGCAGAAGATGCCAAGTTTGAGTTATTTCAAAACCAGCCTAATCCATTCTCGAAGTCTACGGCTATCGGATTTAGCGTGCCGACTGACATGGTTTTGGCTTTCTCTGTCATGGATGTATCAGGTCGCGTGGTTTATTCGCAGCAGTCAGGCTATCAGAAAGGCTATCATGAGATTACGATAGTGAGAGACTTATTTCAGTCGAATGGCATATATTATTACCAGCTGACTGGCGAAAACTATTCATCCACTAAGAAAATGCTGTTTATTCCGTAAATGAATAGCTCTCTCACGTTGGGCTTTATGATTGGTTATGCCATCCATGATGCTGCCCGAGAAGCTATTTTCGGTAGTAAAGTTTGATATATCGGATGTAATGTTAGAAAAATTGAGGGTTTAGGTTTTTTTCACTATGAATATGACCTATCTATTTAATTAATCCTGTTAAAATGGTTAATAGGTTAGATATATCTTATATGTGTGGTCATTCTGTAGGGGTCCTGAGGTGTGCTTGTAGTGCCATACACTTTGTATATATGATCACCAGCCCTATCTTTGGAATGCAGTTTAAAGGTGTTAATTAATAAAAGGCTTTTCAAGATGTTGGAAAGCCTTTTTTCTTTGCAGCTTACTCATCCCCGCGACTTCTCCACTTTCACAATTTTATGATCTTCTTCAAAATTCGAGACTAAAATAGTAGTAGCTTTCTGATACACATGACTATTAATTATCATGTGTGGATATTCTGTAGGTTGAGTGCTGAGAGCTTGTAGATGGGCAAGGCTATGATATAGCTTGATGAGCCCTTATCTTTGCTACGCAGTTTAAAGGTGTTAATTAATAAAAGGCTTTTCAAGATGTTGGAAAGCCTTTTTTTATTTCACCTTCTCCATCTTCACAACTTTATTGCAGCTTCTCCACTTTGACAATATTGTGATCTTCTTCAAAGCTCGAGAATAAAATAGTAATTGCTATCTGATACACATGACTATTAATTATCATGTGTTGATATTCTGTATGGCGAGTGCTGCGAGCTTGTAGATAGGTATGGCTATGGTATAGCTTGATGAGCCCTTATCTTTGATATGCAGTTTAAAGGTGTTAATTAATAAAAGGCTTTTCAAGATGTTGGAAAGCCTTTTTTTATTGCAGCTTCTCCATCTTCACAACTTTATTGCAGCCTCTCCACTTTCACAATATTGTGATCTACTACATACATAGCTCGAGACCAAAGTAATCATAGATTGCTGTTACACATGACTATTAATTATCATGTGTGTATATACTGTAGGGGGGAGTGCTGCGAGCTTGTAGATGGGCATGGCTATGATACAGCTTGGTGAGCCCTTATCTTTGACATGCAGTTTAAAGGTGTTAATTAATAAGAGGTTTCTCAAGATGTTGAGAAACCTCTTATTTTTTTGGATAAGCATTGAGATTGAACTTCAAATTATAAGAGACTTTCAGACATCACTATGACAGCTCGCTTTTCTGGCTGTAGATTATACATTGTGTCCACGCAAGAATACAACTGCGAAATTTCTATTTAGATACCAATACATATAGTTGAGATTTGATCAAAACAGTTAGGCATCTTGACTGATGTCCATATCGAGGCGTACAGACTTATCTGTTCAGCTTAGTCTGGACATTTAGCTGTGGTAGCAGTAAAGGTTTTATTAATTTTTACTTCAAATGGATAGCTAAGGTTGATGCTCTTTTCTGCGGCAAAGCTGATATTGGTCTTGTTGATGATTGCTGTGGAGTTAAGGTTTTCTGTGTCACCACCATAGGATTTATTATTGGCGGTCACTGAGCTGACATTCACGACTGTGGAGTTACACAGGTTATCCCCAAAGTGGACGAAATAATCTTTGATTTGGCCCTTTGATGAAGCGTAGCAGGGGTTATTGCTGTTCACGTTATCAGACTTGACGCGCAGTCTTATTGTCCGATTGTCTACCACATAATTCGGGGTGGTAAAGCGCAGACCTGATTCTATACTGCTGCCTGCCTGTGTGCCATGACTGATCGGGCCGCTCAGCCAGTAATAAGTAGAGCTGGTGACGAGTTCGTTAGAGGTGTTAAAAATGCCATCATCATTATAGTCTATGTATACCCAAAGCCTTTGACCACTCTGGCTCTTACTTGAGGCAGTATATGTCACATCATAAGCTGTACTTCGTGACAGCCTGATCGTCTCGTGACAGCTGTAGTCAGTATAGCTGCCTATCTCAGAAGCCAATTGGCTGCGCTGTGAGAACACTGTCGAGCCATTACTGGTAGGACTCAGCTCTAAGAAGCTAAAGCCCCCCGTCCCATAATTAGAAGAAGGCTTACAATAGCCATGTGCATTGCTGATCACTTGTATCACTTTGGATACGCTATGAGTGCCTCCACTATTTGACTTTATCAGAGTGACGGTGACATTGCCCGAAGCTGGGAGTGTCAGTCTAGATGTGGCGCCCGTAGTGGAGCTGAGGCTACCTCGATTCACTGACCAGCTTCTGGATCCTCCATAGAGTGATTCATCGTTCAGGTAGATGATTGATGATCCACAGGATTTGATGTTGCTGGCGTTAAATCTTGCCACTGGTTTGGGGTTGCTTGGGTCACATGAAGGGAGACCAGGATTGGTGAAGTTCATGCGCGCATTGATGCTATTGATAGCTGCGGCATTCCAAGTACTCGTAGTCTTGATGAAGCCAGCCATGATATTGGTATTCGAATTATCATGATAAGCCCACCAGTTATGCCCTATTTCGTGCGAGGTTACTGTCCTCAATAAAGAAGCAGTCGCAAAACTTGCATCTTCTAATACCTGAAACCAGCCTGGAGTATCAGCATAACCTATGGTGTAGGTGTTACTGCCCCAAGCCATGGTACGTGCTGTCCATAGTTGGGCCATTTTAAAATTGCTGTTCCAAGGTCCATTAGCAGCCCACGATTTAAATTGTGACATTGCTGTAACAAAGTCTGAGGTACTATTGATTGGGTCGGCACTGGTGGAAGTGGATACGTAATGTTTTGTGATTTCGTATTCTATCATATCCAAAAAACCAGTATAATCTGCGGCTACCATGTTCATCACACCGATGTTGCGATTTTTGACTTCTGCGACAGAGCCGTAGCGATCCACCATGTCTTTCGTGCTGGCTATCGCTAATTTTACGATTTTACAGAGATTAGCTTTTTTGTCAGTTGCCGAGCTGGATGGAGGCTCTGGTGTGCTTTTGACAGCATTTCCAGCACATGTATGGCCTTTGTCCTTTACAGCATCTTCAGGGTATATAATGTAGTCATCTGCTGGTGCTCCCGTCTGCTGGTAGCGCAGTGGCTCTATATAGTATCTCTTCCCATTCTCTGTAAAGAATCCATAAATAAAATGATCTGCTAAGGTCAATCTGATCGAGCTGAGATCATCAGATGCGAGCACTTTAGTCTTTACCAGAGACTTATTGACTGAGTCAGACTCTTGATTAAGCGTCAGATTGGTTTCGATCAGCTGAGTCGTGCGATTGATATAAGGAAGCTTGATGTCGAGGTAGAAATCTCTGTTGGTGGATGAGGTGATTTGCGATAGTACCTTAGGGCTGATACTTACCACCTGATATTCATTGATAGCACCGTGGTCTGTCTTTAAGCTTTTAAGCGCTTTGGAGGTCCCAGAGAAGGATAGCTTAGCAGATTGCTGCGCGTATGAGCTTAGGCTGATGCATAACAGCAATACGGATATATAATAACAGGCGGTTTTCATCCGCCGCGAATTTAATCACAATTCTCGGTATTCATGAGCACGGATGCCCCTTTTATTACTTCGAAACCTGGATTTAACAGAACATAACTCTGCGCATTTAGGCTGACAGTGGCATTATTGCCCACTTTAACAGTCGAGCTTGTTCTGACATAGGTCCGAGCGTGTCTTGTTACATTGAAGTTTATGTTATTGCTATAAGTCACATTCCCTTGACAATCACATGCGGGACAATAGTCTCCTCCACAGTCCACCCCAGTCTCGCCTGCATTTCTGATGCCGTCATTGCAAGAGCTAATCACGTATTTAGGACTGACTTCATAGGCTGTATTATTGACCTCACTTGTCTCCGCTACGATCGAAGTAGCGTCCGCTATCATTCCGACAAAGTATTGGCCAGGACCTAAGTTGACACTAGCCGCATTGACTGACAGCGAAATGGATCGCTGGCTCCCGCCTGCTATGGGTGCTATCTGCCTCGTAGCGATTAGGACATCAGAGGTGGTGATCACTGTATTATTAGATAGATAGAATCTTAGAAATGATGTCGGAGCTGTACCTGACCCATTATTGGCCACTGTCGCATTATTTATAATAATGGTGCTGCCAGAAATACTCAACGTGCCCTCATGAGCGATAGTCAAATCAGCCATACAGCTGGGGCAGTTTGGACCTGAGCCACCACAATCTATACCTTGCTCATCTCCATCTTTGACTCCATTACTACAGTAAGTGCAGGATCCATTGTTAGTGGTCGCTTGCGAGTTATAGTTTTCTGCTGCTGTATCAGTACAGCCTGGTACATTAGCTGGTTCGTAGACATAATTCACACACTGCAGGTCAAAATTACTCACAGAAGAATTAGCGCAGCAGCTATAGGCTGACATGTTAGCGTTCGTAATATTAGTCGTCATATGATTAAAGCCTAAAGTATGTGTCAGCTCGTGAGTCATTAGCAGCACATAGTTAGTCTCTGTGTTATTTCCTGAAAAGGTGCCACAGTTACACTGGCCTGCACCGTCGTTAACGATGACATAGCCATACATGGCTTTACTGTAGATGTCTCCATTATATGCATGGGTTTGATTCGTAGCGTAGTATAGACCTCCTACGGCTAGCGTGCCACCACAGTTAGAGTTGATGGATCCCAGCTGATTACACGGATCATCAAAGACGACCATGACTGATCTCTCTCCATTGAGGTTACTATTGACATAAGAGATGAAGTTACCATCTGCTGCATTATTATTGGCACAGGAGGGATTGTAGTTGGTGAATGTGCCTTGCAACCTGAGGTTTACTCCCTTGTACTTATTTCTTATATGATTGATGGAGTTCGTCATCTCCGTATTTATGTTAGAGCATCCTGAGCTATTCCCTTGGTAATAGATTGGTAGTTGTTGTGTTTCAAAGTTTCTCCATCTTGGTGGAGGATTGACGGGGAATAAATTGCAGTGATTCGCTATTGCTTTATTTTGTTTGTGATCTAGCTCTTCGTGTAGGTCTGTCTTGGCTTTAGCCTTCGTGTAGTCCCACTTGGTTTTTTGGTGAACGACTTGCTGTAGTTCTTTGACCAGTGCTTGAGTTGAGTAGGTGTAGAGCGGTTCTATTGTTCTGCCATTTTGGTAAATATTCACTTCTTCGTGGGTACCGCCTGGCACAAGATATGATTCATTGTTTTTTATGACTTCTTCGAATACATAATAAGAGACACACACATTGATGTAATCTCCCTCACCATTTTTTGTCAAAAAGATGAGGTAGGTATGGCCAGGTTCGTATGAAACGTCGCCTTGAATACTTTTCACCATATCTCCTTCTACAGCTGAGAGGTATTTTACGGAGACTTCTGGCGTATTTTCTCCCTTGATCGTCTCCAAAACCGAAAATAGTTGATAAAAGGAAGTAGAGTTACCATATTCACTGGTCTCAATGTCCATAGCTTTCACTAAGTAGATGGCATCTGAGGCAGTACTAAGTTCACCGAGATTAGTATAAGGAGATATGGTAGTTGCCAGTAGGCAAGTCTTCGTCAATAGTAAGCAGAGTACTGCTTTCAGTATCAATTTCATCCAACAGGTTTACGGATAGTATGTAACAATTAGATTAACGGTGTATGAGTGTATAGGATACAAGAATAAGGTCTCACTGAATATCAATAGTCCAAGACATAAATAGACAATTTAGAAGTGATTCAGTTTTTCAAATATAGATGTAAAAATTCTATTTTCCCAAGGGTAAACACCAATAGTATGCACAGGTTAACACTCAATTCATACAGTTGTCTTAATCCTTACAGATGCATTTGTTTTTGTAGACCATTCGCAGGGTTTTGTCGCGTTTCTGTAGCGAGATTTTTTACAGAATCGGCACAATTTTAGATTGAGATTAGTTCCGGAACAGCTCTGGATAAAGTGTTCTTATTTTTGACATATGGCTGATGGATACAGCGTTCACAGCTTGGAAGTCTGCGGCTGATGTATCTGCTGTGTAGCCCAGGCAAACCATTCCAGCCGCCTGCGCTGCCTGCGCTCCGTGAATGCTGTCTTCTATGACCAGACACTGTGCTGGCTTGACTTGATGTCTGTCAGCAGCGTGTAAGTATAAGTCGGGCAGCGGCTTCCACTTCTGGATGTCATAAGCAGAGTGAATGTGATCCTTGTCAAAATACTGCAATAGGCCTGTTACTTCCAAGTTGATCATGATCTTAGACTGTGGACCATTAGAGCCGACACACTTAGCTACCTGAAGCTCGGCCAGTATTTCTTCTACTCCGTCGATGGCTGTCATATCACGTCTATAAGCCTCAAATGATCGCCTGCGATACTCAGCTTCCAGGTCGATCGGGATGGGACCTCCCAGCTGATCTTCTACATACTGGAGTGTGTTTTTCATGGAGCCTCCTCTGAACCTTTCATATATATCCACAGGAGAAAGCGTCAGTCCGATCTCTTGAAAAATCTCAGCAAGGACATTAGATGAGATCATTTCACTATCGACTAATACACCGTCACAATCAAAAATGACTAATTGAATATCTTTACCACCCATAGCTAAAAGTAAAATGAGTGAAGATAGCAGACTTCCTTCGCTATGGTGTCAGAGCCAAAAAATAATTAACTTTATCTCTGGATACAACATTTTTAATGTCTTTGATTTACCGGCAGTTAATTATAATAATATGATAAATATGAAATACATAATCGGCTCACTTACGACGATGCTTTTAATCTTATGCATCGCCTGTAAGCAGCAGCCAGCCACGGCCCAAGTCAACGCAGAAAACCTGCAAACCTTCGGCGATACCTTCGAATCTGATGGAGCCATCTCCTATGCAGAGCTGCACCAGCGTCTGAAAGAAGTAGAATCAGTAGAGAATGTAAAGGTAAAAGCTCAAGTAACCGGCGTGTGCCAGGCGAAAGGCTGCTGGATGAACCTGACTTCGGCGGATCAGAGCACTGATGAGGAGATGTTTGTCAAGTTTGAGGATTATGGCTTCTTTATGCCAAAGGATATCGCTGGACGAGAGGTGATCGTGGAGGGCAGAGCCTATAAGGAGGTGACTTCTGTGGATGAGCTCAGACACTATGCCGAGGATGAGGGACTACCAAAGGATCAAATCTTAGCGATCAATGAGCCAAAAGAAGAATTAAAATTCATGGCTTCGGGAGTGATCCTACTGAAATAGAAATAAAAAGACCAGCGGCTATTGACTATCAGTGAATAACCGCTGGTCCATAATAAGAACAATTTCTGCCTCTAAGACGTATGCCGCTATCTACAGGCACATGTTTTGACCTATTAAAGTTTTTGGGACTATGAGCATCCAGTAGATGCATCGGATAGATCATCGACAGTCTTGTCCTATTCGCTTACATCTTTGACCTTTACTTATTTATGATTTGTATGATGGTGCTGAGGTCTACATTCTGCTGCACCAGCTCGATGGCTCGTCTGACTTTCCATGGCGTCCGGCGATTGATCTTGACCTCCACTCGACTTATTTTCACAGTCACACCGTAGGTGTCTAGCTTAGTCCTGATCAGAGGTATCTTATAGCGATCTATGTAATTATTAGAGTCATCAGTCAGCGCCTCGCTACCTGTGATGACGATGCCTGAGAGAGGGGAGTCCTGCAGGTCCATGAGGGATGAGAATGAGATGACCTTGCTGATGGCTCTGTCTGCCAGTCTGGCGCTGGCCACTAGGAGCATGTCCTCTGATGCCTTAAATTCATTGAGGTCTATGATCGAGCCTCCTAAGATATTGGAGACTTTATTATTCAGATTCTCTTCGTGTTTGATCACGTCACCTTTGATCGCAGCACAGACTGTACGTACCAGTGGGTAGGCGAGTGTCTTATCATACGGTAGGATGCCGAGTAGAGGGATGTCGTGGTCATTCATGAAGAGTGAGAGGTAGTGCTTTATTTTGTCTGCTTTATCTTCCCATACCTTATTGACGATGACGCCTATGATGGGCACCCCTTCTTCTCGGAATAATGCGGTACTCATATGGAGCATGTCGATGGTTCTGCCGATACCGCCTTCTACCACCATGATGACTCCCGCATCTAGGACCTTAGCGACTCTCGCATTTGAGAGATTTGCAATAGTGCCGACGCCTGGGTGACCCGTACCTTCAAAAATAGTGAGCTCGTGTCGGGAGTTAAGTTCTTTAACTGCGTCTAAGAGGATAGGCTCTAGTCCGAGATCATGCCGATTCTCTATGAGATGCTCGGTGGTCCCTCTGCTAAAGATGATGGGGCTGTGGATCTCTGGTTCTATTTCGAATCCCAATAAGTCTGCGAAGAGGATGGTATCCTTATCTACTTTTTGATTCTGGATATTCACGTACTGCTGTCCCACTGGCTTGCAGTAGCCTACATTTACACCTTGCTCATGAAAGGCTGATATGAGACCGAGTGTCGTAGTGGTTTTACCGATGTGCTGGCTGGTGGCAGCGACGTATATATTTCTGTATTTTTTCATGAAGTATTGCCTTATGCATTAGTGGGACTGCACAATGAAAGTAACAATATTGTGATTACAGGGACTGCTTTCACTCAGAGATATTCCAGAAAGGAAATAAAAAAACCTTGCTGAAATACATCAACAAGGTTTTATTAGCCTAAGCTGTGAGAGAAGGAGTCGAACCTCCACGAGGAGCTTAGCCATCAGACAAAGATAAATTTGTGGTCAACCCATATCTGACGTTTGTCGCTGGTTCCTCACCCCCGAGACAAGAGGGCATGGCTGCCAATTTCATCACCTCACAGTATTTAAAATTGATGCTTTACTTCTAAAGACAATACAAATATAGCATGGATTCTAATTATGATGCAAATGTTTTAATTAAATTAATTAAATATTAGAAAATTACGATTTTATACTTCATATTTTAAATATAATCTAAAATCAGATGTTGGCAGACCACTGTTTTTAGAAATTGTTTAGTATTGCGATTCTAATAATGAAATCAATTAACCTATGTATCCCGTAGCTGGTAGCGACTATCATCGATCAGACTATCATCTGATAGATCTAAGTGTGAATAATGCGGACCTTAGCCGGGTGAAAACCCAGCATGATATCGAGGCGTACATACAAGATCAGACTCGACTGATGGGAAAGCGACTGGCTTATGGAGGTTATCAGGAAGAAAGAGATTTTTACCTGCAGAGTGAGTTATTTAGCGACGATGTGAGGACCATACATCTCGGGATAGATATCTGGCTCGGAGCAGGGGAGCGCGTGTATGTTCACTCTGATGGTGTGATCCACAGCATACAGAATAATGATGCCTACCTAGACTATGGATACACGATCATCACCAAGCACGGATCCGAGAACAGCACCTACTATAGTCTATACGGTCATCTATCTTCTGCGGGCCTATCAGAGCTGGTAGTGGGTCAGGTCATTTCAGAGGGTCATCCATTAGCATATGTGGGCGACATCAACGAAAATGGTGGCTGGGCTCCCCATCTGCATTTTCAGATCATCTTAGATATGCAGGGGCACGCAGGTGACTATCCAGGCGTGTGCAGTCAGGCAGAGAAAGATGATTATTTTTCGAACTGCCCTGATCCAATTAAACACATCTTAATTTGAAACGTCTATAACGTAGACATAACTATGACAGTGACGTACATGAATAAACGGAGTTGTGTGGTAAGTATACATTTCGCCTCAACACTTAATATATGATAAGAAAACTACTCGTCCTTTTCTTGCTGGGACTGATCAGTGGCATCACTGCTCAGGACAAAATAAAGGGCATCACGATGGTGGCCCCGCCTTCAGAATTTCAGAATAATCCACTGGAAAAAATCGCAGAGGTCAATGCTAACTGGACCACTCTGGTCCCCTTCAGCTTCATGCGACAGGGAGAGCCTCGACTGGTATTCAATATGCCAGGGCAGTGGTGGGGTGAGCGATCAGATGGGGTGCGTAAGAGCATCAGCTCGGCACAGGCAGCTGGACTGAAGGTCATGCTGAAGCCTCAGATATACATACCTGGTAGTTGGGTGGGTGATCTTGATTTTGAAGATGATGCACAGTGGGAATCTTGGGAGACTCAGTATAGAGCTTACATTATGAATATGGTCGATATAGCAGTGGAGCAGGGCGCAGAGATGATATGCATCGGGACCGAGATCAATCACTCAGCAGCTAAGCGAGAAGATTTTTGGAGATCTATGATTCGGGATATCAGAGCGATGTATACGGGACAATTGACCTACTCAGCTAATTGGGATTCGTATCAAAAAGTGCCATTCTGGGATGCGCTGGACTACATCGGTATCAGTGCGTACTTTCCACTCACGGATTCGGACACACCCGACTTCGTAGAGCTGCTGTCCGAGTGGAGGCCCATAGTCAAAAAGCTATCGAAGTACAGCAAAAAGAAAAAGAAACAGATACTCTTCACAGAGTTTGGTTATCTCTCAGTGGATGGATGCGCATACCGAGCTTGGGAGCTGGAGAAGCAGGTGCATCAGCTGTCCATCAATGAGCAGGCACAGGCTAACGCCATCGAATCTTTATTCTTAGCTTTCTGGAAAGAGGACTTCTGGGCTGGTGGGTTTTTATGGAAGTGGTTTCCCAATATGCAGGGGCATGAAGGCTACATTGATAAGGATTACACCCCTCAAAATAAGATGGCACAGACAGTCATAGAGCGCTGGTATGGCAGAGACTAATCCCGAGCTGGCATTTGCAGAGACCAGCCATACCTCACACTGAAATACCTGATCAGTATGACCGTACAGATAGACACTGAAATACTTAGATTATCCCAGTCGCTGATGCGTAAGAGTAGCAGATATACCAGGCCCCCGACTAAGCAGGCCGTCATGTAGATTTCTTTTCTGAAGATGAGTGGGATCTCATTCGTCAAGACATCCCTGATTACTCCTCCAAAGCAGGCAGAGATGACGCCCATCACCAGACAGATCTCTGGATTGAGTTGGTATTCCGTCGCGATCTGAATGCCAAGTATGGTAAAGAGGCCTATGCCAATCGTATCGAAAAGAAACAGACTCTTTTGAAATCGCTTGATCTGCCTACGAAATACCAGTGCCACGACATAGCTCAGCAAAATGATGATGAAATAGTTACGATCATTGAGCCAGCCTACAGGCGATCTGCCGATGAGTAGATCCCGCAATGTGCCACCCCCGATCGCAGTGACGAATCCGATGATCAGAGAACCGACCAGGTCAAATCGCTTTTCGATGGCAGTGAGTACGCCTGAGATAGCAAAGACAGCAGTCCCAAATAAATCAACGAGATAAATCCAACTCATACCGATATTTCTACCTATTAATGGAGCAAGGTAAGTCATACTTCTCATTCTATCGAAGGATCAAGTGGGAGTCTATACTATAATGTTTTATCTTGCTTTTGTTAATTTATAGAAACGGAAGAAACGCCTATGAGGTAGATCACCATATCATCCGAGCGGATGGTATATAAGTTACTACAGCATGGCATTTACCTTGAAAAGGAAACAAATGAAAGTATACAAAACGGTCAAAGGTCTGCAAGCTTACCTCAAACCCTTCCGCAAGAAGAGGAAGAAGATTGGATTCGTCCCGACGCTGGGAGCACTGCACGAGGGCCACATGTCTTTGATAAAACTTTCTAAGGAAAAGAGCGACATCACGGTATGCAGCATCTTTGTGAATCCGACGCAATTCAATGAAACGAGTGATCTGGAAAAATACCCGCGTACCTATGAGGCTGATAGTGCCTTGCTGATCGCAGAAGGATGCGATGTCCTCTTCTTTCCATCTGCACCCCAAGTCTATCCTAAAGATATAGAGACGGAGGTCAAGATCGATTTCGGCAAGCTCGATAAAGTAATGGAGGGTGCGTTTCGCCCTGGCCACTTTGATGGTGTCGCCCAAGTCGTAAAGAGGCTACTGGACATCGTGAATCCACATCAGCTTTACATGGGGCAGAAAGACTTCCAGCAGGTGGCGATCGTCAGTCACATGATGACACACTTTAAGCTGAAGACGGAGCTCGTCGTATGTCCCATCATACGAGAGCCGCATGGCCTGGCCATGTCATCGCGTAATGAACGCCTATCCAAGAAGAAGCGCCAAGCAGCTGGGGTCATCTATGAGACACTACAGTGGGTACACGATCAAAAGAGTGAAATGTCAGTACACGACTTGGAAGAAGAAGCCATAGACCGACTGAGGATACCAGGCTTTCGCCCAGAATATTTTCAGATCATCGACGGTCATAGTCTTCGACCTATCAATCACATCACTAAGAAGAAATACGTCGTAGCCTGCATCGCCGTCTGGGTAGAAGATGTCCGCTTGATTGATAACATCATCCTGCAGGGTCAAGCTTGATACAGTTTTTCTATTGCTTAGCTATGCCCAGTAAAATCCTGGAAGTGATCAGGTAGGTGGGCTCTATGCCCTCGATACCGAGACTACCAGATGCTAAGGTGCTACCTGTCTTGAGCGGATTATCAGAAGCGTAGTAGGCATACCTGAGCTTTACATTCTTATCGATGTGCTTGCGTATTTTGGACGCAGACTGGATGGCTTTCTGGTAGTGAGCACCCTCCATCTCCAAGCCTGATCCATTCCAGCTGGAAGTGAGGAAGTACTCCAGGATATCCCGACTCTGCAGCGATGTGCCGAGTACGGTCACCATGGTGCCATCATAGACTCCCAGACCATTGCCTTCGAATTCTTTTTTGTTCAGCTCATTTTTAAAGGGGTAATTATCCGCAGTCCCTTCGAAGATGTGAGCATCTGGTATCATGATATCTCCTTTCTCGCCAGCTAGGATGCCAGCCTTGCCCATGATGTTGATTGATTTGACATTCAGCGATTTTTCTTTGCCATCCACATAGATCGGTTTTAGCAGTTCGTCCATGGTCTCATAGGCCTGCTCACCGAAGGCATAATCCATCATCAGGATCAGTGTCTTCTGTTTCTTTTGTTTAAAGTCGATCCAGCCAAGGTCCTTCGCCATTCTTGAAAAATCGTCTTGATCTATCTCGAATATCTGTACGGTGATGTTGGTGCCACTTTCATCATTGAGTACGTGCATGCCGTTTTTAAGAGCGTATTGATTGATGAGTTTGCGGAGCTTTCCATTATTCGGTTTGCTGACCTCTCCCATCAGTTCTGAGAACTTGTTGTATTTGACTTTTTTCTTGATAGCAGTCGTGGCATACAGGCAGTTCTGCACGCTATGCAGATTGGCACTGATGATCTGTATGGGCAGATCGAATAGATCCTTCTCCACCAGATAATTTTTGATCCTGTCAGCCCACTGTTCACCATAGATGTGATGGCCGATGACATTGCGTAGGCTAGAGGAGAAGGTGATCTCTCTGTCTAGTTTAGATACTTGCTCGTCTATGCTGAGACGTCCCATCCAATACACGATCTGAAAAAGTGAATTGACGCCCCGAGCTCCAGCAAATTTTTCGCAGGCGATGAGGGTTTCATTATAGGTGCGCCCCAGAATGGTGCTGAGATAAGTACAGCCTACTTCCATATTATACTCTTCACCCAGTTCTATTTGTTTGACGATCTGTTCGAGTTTTTTCCACTCTCGTTTTTTCTTGGACTTAGAGTCGGTGCTATTATATTTTATTTTCTCTGCCTCGATGAACATGAAGGTCAGGTGGGTGAGAACATCATAAATGTCGCTTCGGCCTCTGGTCATTTCGATCAGCATCTGCTTCTTATCCACGCGATAGCAGTTACGCCTTCGCTTAGCAGGGATGATGGGGGTGAAGCTGGATGACTCCAGGCCCTCTCTGCTGATGAGCTTGATGAATTGGCACTGCTCGATACCGATGGGCAGCCGTTGGAATATGTAGAGGAGCCCGTTGAGTTCCACTTTTTCTGGATCGGCGATGGAACCATATATCTCGGGTTTAAGAGATAAGAGTGATTCGATCATTGCTTCTCCTGATACGCCAGTGGGCTTATAGTGACCTCTGATGAGTAGATGCCTCATGGAGATATACAGTTTTTCTATTGCCGCTCGAGATATCTGTGCTCTAAATTTATTTTGCTCCATAAGTCATTTGATTAATCAGGTATGTAGTGCAAGATTTATACCAGTTCGGTAAAAGGTTTTCTAAAATAGTTTGATTTCACCGAACCCGATTCTCTGCCGGATATGATTTAAACGCTCATTTTTTTATTGAGAAATGTAGAATGAGATGGCTTACATCAGTCAGCACGCAGTCACTTTTAACTCATATATTCATAGGCAGACTGATACAGTCCGTGACTCTCCACGTGTGCCGCCAGCTTTTCGAATAGATTATTGCTGGAGAGGGTGGATAGGTCTCCGATGATGATGAGTTTTTTTCGGGCTCGGGTCATGGCTACATTGAGCCGTCGCTCGTCTTTGAGAAATCCGATTTCGCCAGAGTCATTGGAGCGCACCAGGCTGATGATGATCACATCTTTCTCTTGGCCTTGGAATCCATCTATGGAGTTCACCTCCACATCCAGCTCTCGGAATACCTCCTCTTCTTCTTGCTTATGCCGGAGATACCTGACCTGCTCGGCATAGGGGCTGATGATGCCTATGCTGGAGTCTTTTACCAAGTCCTTGTACAGCAGTAGCCACTCTCTGATGATGAAATACTCGCCTTCATTATAGCGGCTTCTGGATTCTGGATTTAGCTTCTCCTCAAACCCTGTACCGCTGGTGTCTATGAGGACCAAGGGGTGGTCGTCTATTTTGTGATTCGCTACTGCCTCTGCGGATACCAGATGACCATCGTAGAATTGCTGATTGGAGAATGACAGGATCTTGTCATTCATGCGATACTGGACTTGGAGAAGGTGGCTGCTTTCGATTTGGGCGGTCATGCGGTCTAGCAGGGTCTGCTCTAATCCAAGTGACTTGGCTTCTTGGGATTTTATGGTGGGAGGTAGCTGCAGGTGATCACCGGCCAGGATGACTCTCTTCGCTTTCAGGATGGCATTCCAGCATTCTGGCTCCAGCGCCTGTGAGGCCTCGTCTATGATCAGCGTATCGAATATGACGCCAGATATATGCCGCTGACTCACACCCATGAGTGTGGTGCAGATGGCCTGTGCTCCATGTACGATATTAGAGATCATCCGCTCTTCTAATTCTTTGGCCCACTTCATGAGGTCTCTGGACTCCTTGTACATCGCATTTCGATTGGATCTTTCCTTGGCTCCAAATTTTCGTTTGAAGCTGGAGGCGTGTTTACGTGCCTCATTAGCCTCTATTTTTACTTTTTTGATGTGCTTCCAGTCAGCGTGGTCAGCGGCTTTTTGAGTTAGTGTGAGGTGCGCTATCGAGTCGCCTACTCTGGTGACATTTCCTATCCGCAGGGTATTGACTCCAGCTGCGTCAAGCTGACGAGCTAGTAGATCTACAGCATTATTACTGGGGGCGCATACCAGCACTTTCTTCTCCGTCGTCAGTAGCTGCCTGATCAAGGCGACGAGTGTAGTCGTCTTGCCTGTGCCTGGCGGACCGTGGATGATGGACAGCCGCTCTGCCGCATAGCTCCCGCCGAGGGCTGTCGACTGAGATTCATTGAGCTGCGTCGGGATCATATGGATCGCTGCATCTGGATCTTGATAGCTTTCGAAGGTGGCTTTATTTCTGATGCCTTCTCTTAGTTCTCTGATGTGCTCTTCTTCTGCATTGATGACTTTGGCCAGGGCCTGTTTCATCAGTCGGTAGGGGCGCTCATCATAGATCACTTCGACGCTGGCTCTAGCATGGTCTGGGATATCACTTAGCTCTTGGATGCCGCCATTGCAGATGATGCCCATTCTGTCCCGCTTCACAAATGACACCACGGCTGGTATATTGACTGTGACATCTGTCTTGTATGATAGCTGGCATCCGACACCTGACTTAAATTTGTGAGGGCCTTGATGCTCTTTTTTTCTTTCCAGGATGATTTCGACTAATTCGCCGATGGTGTAGTATTTTTTCACAATGTGTACGGGGTGCCACATGATGCCTGACTGCACTTTTTCTTTGACCGTTTTTTTGGACTGGATCGATTTGAAGTAGTGT
This sequence comes from uncultured Saprospiraceae bacterium, assembly GCA_937929945.1. Lineage (GTDB taxonomy): Bacteria > Bacteroidota > Bacteroidia > Chitinophagales > Saprospiraceae > CALFUK01. The sequence goes on along the minus strand of CALFUK010000060.1, from coordinate 6,628 downwards.
TCTTCCTCTTTTCGTTCTGCTTCTACCGCGTCGATCAGTCTGAGGTATCTATCTTTTTCTTCTGTCATATGATGTGGAGATCCACTGTTTATCTTGAGGCGTATCTACGTCTCTGATGTAGGCTACTGCTTCTGTATCGTAGTATATGCATTTAGCATGATGCGCTTGGATGACTGCGTTGCAGCCATCAGTATCCGTACACTGCATGATGCTTTCTTTATAGGCTTTGTGAAAGATCACAGGGTGGCCTTTCTTGCCATTGACTTGGGGTCTGAGTATACACTCATCCGCAGCTGAGTGAACAGCGTATGCCTTGATTAGTTCAGCATAATGATGTGTCATCAGCAGTGGCATATCCGATAGGCAGATCATGAATGCATCAGCATCCTCAGGTAGCTGTGCTACGCCAGCCTTGATGCTGCTGGTCATGCCTGTTTGGTATTGATCATTTTTGATGATGCTTACGGCTTTGTCTGAAATGACTGATTTTATCTGATCAGCTTCGTGTCCCACGACTACGATCACTTTTGATGAAGGGCTGGCGATCAGTCTGTCTACTACGGCTTCTACCATAGACTGCTTGCCGAGCTCTAAGAGCAATTTATTTTGAGATCCCATTCTTCTGGACAGACCTGCAGCTAAGACGATGGCTACTATATTCAATGACGCTATTTATTCTGCAAAGAAACTACAATCCTGATGACGCTGCTAATGTTACGCATGACTTCTTCTTGTCTTGATAGCATTTATTTTTAGTCAGCTGGTAGGGTGATGCAGGGTGAATCCGTATAGATAAGAAAAAACACAAATCATGAAGTACACAACAATCATTTTAGCGATGTTTCTTTTGAGCAGCCTCTCAGCTCAAGAGACCATAGATGTCAGGCCGCTGACTGATCGAGTCCTGATGGTGCACATAGACGAGGGCTATGTCCAGCATGCCGTCGCTGGCCAAGTAAGAAAGCAGGCCACTGCCTTCGTTAATCCTGTCAATGTAAATCTGGCGACGCAGCCGAATCAATACCAACTGAGTAGTCCGACAGATCCAGCTTACACCGCTGCAAAGTCACCGACTAGTCTAAATCGGAAGTCTAAACCGACAGATTTTGCTCCCTTATGTGAGGTCTACGAAGTGCAGCCTTTTTACGGTGTCATAGGCTGTGCCAATAATTCACCAGATCATGTGATGGAGCACTGGATATATCTAAGGCTAGCTCAGGCCTTACAAGGTGGCCAGACGTACCGACTGACCATGAGTGCAGGCGTGATTGGCGGGCAGCGAGAGATTGAGTTTGTCTTTGATGAGCAGCAGTTGAGATCAGATGCCATTCATGTGAATAACATCGCCTATTCTACCGCAGCAGAATTGAAGTATGGATATGTCTATCATTGGCTGGGAGATGGGGGGAGTCTCGACTTGTCAGCGTATGATAATAATGCATTTGGACTAATCGATGTGTCCTCGGGCCAGGTCGTTTATTCTGGAAATCTGAAATTTAGAAAAGATGAATTCGCACAAGAGTCCGCTCGTGGTGATGTCACGGAAACACCTAATAATAATTTCTTAGGCGCTGAAGTCTATGAGTGTGATTTTTCAGCCTATAATGTTCCTGGTGAGTATAAATTATTCGTGGAAGGGATTGGATCGTCTTATCCATTTAATATCTCCTGTAACTCTACGCGTCTGCCGTTTGAAATGGTCATGAAGAGTATTTATTACAATCGAAGTGGTGTAGAATTAGATCATCCTTACACGGAAGCAACGAGACCAGCACCACATAATCCGCTGGTGACACCAGGTTTTGCGGGTAAACTAAAGTATACCACCACCACCATATGTCAAGCGTCTGTTCCTGATGCTAATGAGGCTGATAAGCCCTTATGGGAAAGTGGCATACTTGGAGACTTAGATGCATGGGGCTGGTATCAAGATGCAGGAGACTGGGATGGATATCCCTCGCATTATAAAGTACCAGTCCAGTTGTTGCTTACTTATGAGCATTTTCCCGAAAACTTTACGGATGGTCAGTTAGGGACAGCAGAGAATAATAATGGACTGCCTGATATATTAGATGAAGCTAGATGGCTCATCAGGTATTACAAGCGAATAAAAGATGAGACTGAATCAAAGAACTGGACCACAGGTGGTGTGCCAGGCGGTCGAGTCTTTGGAGACCTGTGGGGTGATGACTTAGGCGAAGGAGACATCATCAGAGGCAGCTGGCAGGATAATGATCGGATCTGGGTGGCTTCTGGTGAGGATGTGGTGACCACATTTAATTATGCAGGCATCGCTGCTCATTTTGCTTATTTATTAGAGCAGGGCCAGCTGACAGATCCTGAGAATATTGACTGGGAAGCTGAGGCGATCAGTGCGTATCAATGGGCCGTGCAAGCGTACGATGTCAATGCCGTCTGTCAAGATTACACTCATGTATGGGCCAGAAATTATGCTGCCGCAGCGCTATTTAGACTGACAGGAGATGCGAGCTATGATGCAGACTTTCAAGCGACATGGACGGCAACTGGTCAGAAAGCTTTTGATGTCCTACAAGCAGAACCAGCCTATGGCCCTTATGTCTATGCATTTACTGATATGACCAAGAGTGGTAGCATTGATGATTCCATTAAGATTGCTATAGAATACACTTCAGATTTTTACCTTATCTGGAATGTCGATAAGAGATCTTGCCGCTGGGGAGGCAATCCCTTCTTACCCATGCTTAGTGGTCATCCGACGACACCTTATGTATTAGAAGGCTTGATGGGTTATAATCTGATCAGAGAATCTAATCCGTCCAAAGCAGCCGAATACCTGAAGTATTTATATACCACCGTAGATTATTTCTTGGGCACTAATCCACTTCAGATGACATGGATCTCTGGTCTGGGCGAGAAGTCTCCCTATGGCTTACTCCACTTAGACTCTTGGGCGAGCGGGGATGGCGGTGAATATATGAAGAGCGGCATTGTACCCTATGGTCCTTGGAAGAGAGATGAACCATCGATCATCACCAGCTCTCATCATCACTGGCCTAACCAATGGATCTATCCTGATATAAATGTCTGGCCTGGACACGAACGATGGTTCGAGCAGCGCTACGCCGCTCTAGGACCAGAGTATACCATTCATCAGAATAATGTGACGGCTGCAGCGATATACGGAGCTCTAGCTGGAGACTACAGCTGTGGCCTGACATCAGGTGATACCCATATCGGTCTGTCTCCTTCTTCCATAGAGATATTTCCGAATCCGACTGACGAATTTTTTACCATCCGAGGCGCCCTCCCAGAGTACAAGCTCGCACTCATAAATATGGCTGGACAGGTGCTGTGGGAAATACCCAATGAACCTCAAGAAATCGTCATCAATACCAACAATCTGGGGCCTGGGATGTACTTCATCAGCATACAGAATCCGACGAATGGGAAGCTAAGCTTACAGAAGTTTATAAAGATGTAAGCACTTATCACACCATATCTTTTGGGACCATATGACTTATTTCACACCAGATAGAAGAAGCTTTCTCTGGGTAGTCATGTCTAACGAACCCTATAAGATGAATACATATTAATTTACCTCCGAGGGTAAGGTATGGATGCATTCGCGGACTTATTTATGATAGCCTTCATATAATTAATGCCAGCATTGATTTACCTATTCTTTTTCTAAAGCACATGATCTAAAATCACAATGATGAACTACAATAACTTAATATCAACCAGAGAGCAAGAGGTCCTGTATATGATCGCGCAAGAATACTCTACGATGGATATGGCTATGGCTCTGCATCTCAGCGACCACACGATCCTCTCTCACCGTAAGAACCTACTCAGAAAGCTCAATGTCAAAAACACGGCAGGTCTGATCAGACGAGCTTTTGAATTGAATTATCTACGCTTGTCTAAAGGCAAGACTACAGCTGCCTTTGAGGAAAGACCTTTGTCCATTGCCTTATGACACACAGCGCTACTAGGATCTTGCTGTTCTTTTAGTACCAGTCATCTGATCTACAAATCAGAATAATATTATAGAAATAGAAATCTCTGTTAGACCCTTAGTCAAAAGATTGGGGGTCTTTTTTTTATGGAGTGGCGCAGCAAAGAAGTGATGCTGGCCAATGAATGTGTCAGTGGGATTTTTTAGGTGCTGTCCTGTCATTAGTGATATGGTGATCTACCCATGAGAAAATGCTGATTGGAGCTGACTCAGGATGATGAGAAAATCTAAAGGTCAAATCGATTAACCTTATCGATTTTATGGCACACATGGTACATCACCTCATACAAAAGTCGGGTATGTCTAAAAGGATTGAGTCGTACTTATAAAGTGTGTTTTCATATGTTTAAATTTTAGAACTGAATGCCTGTCAGCAAATAGCTAAGTATAATCATCCACTTGGGTGTCTTAGTTATCTATGTCATAGACGTTTCATATGTTTAAATTTCAGGGCGAAATGCCTGTCAGCAAATAGCTAAGTTTACTCATCCACTTGGGTGTCTTAATTATCTACGTCATAGACGTTTCATATGTTTAAATTTTGGAACTGAATGCCAATCAGCAAATAACTAAGTTTAATCATCCACTTGGGTGTCGTAATTATCTACGTCATAGACGTTTCAGATAAAGCGATTATCTCTGACTTAGAGATCGCTTTTTTGCTTTTAAAAAAGAATTGTACAGCTTTTCATTTACCTCTTTCTTTTTGATGGTACATGAATATGTCAGCCACTTCAGCGCTGTCATTTTTCTAACCGTATTAAATATTAAAAAAATGAAAAAGTATACATTTTTAAGCATGAGTGTATTATTACTACTATCCATCAATGCCAAATCTCAAATAGGCGAATTTGAAGGAGATGTCAAGATATCTGATGGGACAGCCTCATTAGAATTTTTTGACACAGGTGATAACCGAAGAAAGGGCATGCTCAGAGAGCAATTGAGTATTTTTTATTTAGAATCGCATCGAGGGGATCTTAGATTTGGTTCAGGGACGAATGGTTCTGCTTTGACCAGAATGACCATTGACGGAGCTACGGGTGACATTGGCATTGGTACCACAGGGCCGACTGCTCAGTTTGATGTCAGACACAATTCTACCTTGTCCTCAGCTCACTTGGAGATAGATGAGACGACAGCTGATGATTATGCGCGTATTAAATTTATTAATTCTGGCTCATCGGGGGATGACTTTTGGGATGTTGCGGGACGTGCGAATGGTTCAGTTGCCTTGGCATCTAATACTGCTACATCCAGATTCAATTTTTATTATAAAGACAAAGGGACTGGACCTGGATATGATTATTTATCCATTAGACCGATTAACTTATTTGGTGAGTATTTAGCATCCTTTAATTTTAGGGGGAATCTCATACCAGTTAAGGATGATCTGTACACGATAGGTACAGGAGCCTTGCGCTGGTCAGCCGTCTATGCGGAGAGTGGTACCATACAAACATCCGATGTTAGGATGAAGAAAAATATAGAATCCCTGCCTTATGGATTAGAGGATCTACTGCGGCTAAAGCCGGTCACCTATCAATGGAAAAATAAGCAGAATCCCAAACAACAACTCGGATTGATCGCGCAAGAGGTACTAACTGTAATACCAGAGGCTGTGTACGCGACGGAGACGATCATCAATGACAAAACAGGAGAAACGGAGCAAAAAGCAGCAGAAACTATGGGTATGAACTACAGTACCTTGATACCTGTACTGATCAAGTCTATCCAAGAGCAGCAGGCTATGATCGATCGATTGTCGTCTCAAAATGAGCAGCTTCACAGTAGAGTTACTGCATTAGAAGAGTAGCCCCTCATGCCTTAAAATCTAAATTTAAATTGGAAACCCTGATCAGACCCTGTTCAGGGTTTTTTCAGTCTGAGCTGATTGATAAACGGAGGGGAGCCGAGTCATGTTAGATCAAATGCAGTGTAGACTTTTACTGTGTAGAAAATGATGCTCACCGTTCGCATGTCCATTGCTAATGCCCAACCATTTGCTGGCATCTGTTACGATCTGATCGATCAGAACAAAGGGGCCTGCCAGAACTTTTGCTGAATGAGGCTCATCCAGAGTCGAGGAAGGGCTACCAATGATCTGGCCCAATACTCGTCATCAACTAATTTGGCTTATTTATATACGGTTATAGCTTGTTATGATTATGGGATTGACTGTGTCGATCTCTAAGTGGTTTACCTGGCCATGCACGAATCATCGGATGCTTCGAGATAAATAACAAGAAGTATGATTTTAGCTACAGCTAAAGGATTGACTGTGACGATCCCTGAATGGATATCCTGGCCAATCACCCACTAATAAATCTCTTTGAGATTGATAAGGAACGATTTTACTCAGACATGAGGATTGGCTGTGACGATCATTGAATGGATATCTTGGCCAATCACCCACTAATAAATCTCTTTGAGATTGCTAAGGAATGATTTTACTCAGACATGAGGATTGACTGTGACGATCATTGAATGGATATCCTGGCCAATCACCCACTAATAAATCTCTTTGAGATTGATAAGGAACGATTTTACTCAGACATGAGGATTGACTTTGTCGATCCCTAAATGGATATCCTGGCCAATCACCCACCATCAAATCTCTTTGAGATT
>CALFUK010000059.1 GCA_937929945.1 uncultured Saprospiraceae bacterium | reverse complement strand
AGAAAGATGATCAATAGCTACGCACAGATGATGCGCTCTCTGCTGGATCAGTCCAGAGCCGACGCCATCATGGTAGCGCATGAAATTAAATTCATAGAGCACTACTTATCATTGGAAAAAATTGCTCGCAATCATAAATTTAACTTTGAAATCATCATCGATGAAGGCTTAAATCAAGAGCTCAAGATACCGCCGATGATCATCCAGCCGATTTTAGAAAATGCCATTATACACGGTATGAAAGGCATCACACATCGTGGTATGATTACCGTAAAAATGCAGCAAGAAGAAGCACAGCTGATCGTCATCGTAGATGATAATGGTGCTGGCAGAACTAAAGAATTAGATAAAGTGCATGTATCGCACGGCGTCTCTATTCTTCAGGAGCGGCTGCAGTCCTACAGCAGAATGTACGAAGACAATCACCTGACCATCATCGACAAAATCAACGAACAAAATCAATCGATCGGCACACAAGTCATGATCAAACTGCCTATACTATCATGATCGTCCTTGACACAAATAAATATGATAGCCAAGAGGATGACTATATTTAAAAAAATGAAAGGTCTATGACATAGATAATTAAGCCACCCAAATGGATGATTTAAACGTAGTAATTTACAGATTGGCATTTCACATTAGAATTGAAACCCATGAAACATCTATGACGCAGATAATTAGGACACCCAAGCGGATGATTACTTCTTAGTTATTTGTTAAATGGCATTCAGTTCTAAAATTTAAACACATGAAAGGTCTATGACGCAGATAATTAGGATACCCAAGTGGATGAGTAAACTTAGCTATTTGCTGATCGGCATTTCGCCTTGAAATTTAAACACATGAAACAAACCATAAAAGCAGCCATCATAGATGATATGGATATGGCCAGAGCCACCCTCAGGGCTGACCTCCAAGAATACTGCCCTGACATCGAGATCGTGGGTGAAGCGGACAGTGTCGTCTCTGGCCTCAAGATGCTGAAGAGTACCAAGCTCGACCTTCTCTTTCTGGACATAGAGCTTGATGATGGCATCGGCTTTGACATATTGGAGTTATTAGAACAGTATGACTTCCAGGTCATCTTCACCACGGCGTCTGACGAGTATGCCATCAGAGCTTTCCAAGTGTCAGCAGTGGACTACCTGCTTAAACCCATCGATCCAGAACTGCTGCAGCAGGCGGTCAATAAAATAACACACTCAGCGCCTTACGCTCCAGAGCAGCTTTCTGTACTGAGAGACCAGCTGGCTGACAAGGACACGCAGAAGATCGTGCTGCATACTCAAGAAAAAATCGTCAGCACTGACATCAATAAAATCACCCGCTTAGAGTCCAATGGTAATTATACCTATTTCTACTTCACTGATGGAAGCAAACTGTTGATCACCAAGACCCTGAAGGACTTTGAGAAAGTACTGCCTGACAGCAAGTTCATCAGAACCCATCAATCACATCTGGTCAATGCGGATGAGGTGAAGGAATTCGTGAAGACAGAAGGCGGCTACTTACTCATGAATGATCAGAGCAGAGTCTCTGTCTCTATCAGAAAGAGGACGGAGGTACTTAAGCGCTTGGGCATGGCCTGAGTCCTGACAGCTACAATTACTTTCGGGTCAATACGATGTATTCCGTCAGGATTTGATTTAGAAATTCTTTCGGTGGGGCATTTCTTGTCCGAACATTCAGCTCGTCCCTGATGCGGTCTGCCATGCGCATTAGCATCTGACGATTCTCTCGATTAGGATGCTGGCGTACTCGGTCCAGTATGTCTTTCACCAATAGCATATCACTGTCTGTATAGCGAATCACAGCTGGGTACTTGATATCGATGTCCTGATCAGAGATCGCTTCCAACATATCCAAACTGACAAAGGTGTTAGACTTCAGATTGATCACAGAAGTCTCTGCCAAAATATCCCCTATCCGTTGATTCTTAGCCGAGCTCGATATGAAGAGGATAGCCAAACTACCAAAGGAGAGAGTCACATCCACGGTCCGAAAGATCCATCGCTGGAATAGGTCCAGCACGGATGGTGTCCTGCCCTTTATGGTTACGACCTTCAGCTTCGTCAACATTTTACCAGGGGACTGGCCATGATTATAGACTTCAAAGAGGAAGTGGTACATCATCAATACGGGGAAGACCAAGACGTAAAACATAAAGCTATTCATCCCTGTCCCGATGCTGATGAGGATGGCGTAGACCGCCATGATGATGAGATCGATGCCGCTAGCTAGGACTCTCTGCAGCGCTGTCGCCAGATCATAGACAATAGCAATATTATGACTGGTAACAATCTCAATTTTTTTCATAGCGATTGAAATTCTTTACTTACTTTGGAAAGGTACAACAGATTTACAATATACATTGACCGAAACCGATTTCATCAACCAAAATAAAGCAAAGTGGCAAGAGCTGGAGCAGCTCCTACTGCAAAAAAATAAAGACGCAGACTTACTCCAGAAGCTCTTTGTCAAGGTATCAAGTGATCTGTCATACGCCCGTACTTACTTCCCCAATCGCTCAGTCAGGCTCTACCTGAATCAGCTGACTCAGGATGTTTTTAATTCTATGGGTAAGAAGCAGTCAGGCTCCGCTAAGGATCGCATTATTATATTTTTCACAGAAATTCTCCCATTCGAAGTATGGCGATCGAGGAAAGCCTTTTTGATCTCTTTCTTGGTCTTCGCTGTGGCACTAAGCATAGGCATCATCTCCAGCATTCATAATCCTGAATTCGCCTCAGTCATCTTAGGTGAAGATTACATCAGCATGACCGAAGAGAATATCGACAAGGGCGACCCCATGGCGGTTTATAAAGACAAAGCGAAGGTGGACATGTTTTTCGCGATCACTTATAATAATATCCGAGTGGCCTTCTTAGCTTTTGTCATTGGTCTATTAGGCAGTATGGGTACCATACTCATCTTGACCTACAATGGGATCATGGTCGGTGCCTTCCAATATTTCTTCTACAACAAAGGCTACTTTTTGACCTCATTTCTGACCATATGGATACATGGGACCATCGAGATCTCGGCGATTGTCATAGCTGGAGCTGCGGGCATGATCTTGGGCAATGGACTCTTATTCCCCAAGAGCTATCAGCGAAGTGCATCCCTTCAGATATCATCCCGACGTGCCATCAGAGTACTCCTCGGCACAGTGCCATTATTTATAATTGCTGGATTATTAGAAGCTTTTGTCACCAGACATACAGGCCTTCCCATTACAGTTAAAGCAGGCATCATTATATTTTCTGCCTTGTTCATCCTCATGATGTTTGGCATCTACCCTTACATTAAAAGCCTTGGCGATACAGGTGAGGCCTATGCTGAGTTTCAGACCATCCCCTTCGCATCAGGCACCAGTAAGTATGACAAGTATAGTTATAAGAATAACTCGGATATCATATACATTGCCTTCTCCCAGTTTCGAGAGTTTTTCGGACACAACTTAAGACTGATCATTCTACCCGCAGTGATAGCTGTGGGGCTGTGTCTCTGGGTATTGATGAATATGCAGCCTCTTGCCCTATACCAAGACATATATGTTGATATCTCCTTTATCAGTTTTGCTCATGGTGGCCTAGCCATCACCATCATACTATCGCTGGTGCTCACACTTTCTACCACGCTGTATGCACAGTATAGCCATCAGCAGCCAGTGAGCTTTTACCAGGTACTGTACTCTATTAAAAAGCGGCCAATCATCCTACTATTATGCCTGCTGACAGCATCCATTTTCCTAAGTACAGACAGCTGGTACTCGCACCTCTTAGCTTTCTTTTTCTATTGCCAGATCACCATCCCCTTAGTGGATCATGCTGTCTCGGATAGATATAACAGCAGCAAGACTCGGAGACAAATCATCTCAGAGAGCTTGAATCGAATGCCCTCTTTTATCATGACCTACGTGATCATATATGGACTCGGATTATTATTTGGCCTGCTAGCCAGTTCACAAGTTGTCAAATTCGTAGCTGATTTTATCCATTGGCATTCGTTTTTCGAGATCCAGTCTATCTCGACTCTTTTTGTCAATCATATGATCGACATCATCAGCATACTCTTATTTTTACCCTTGATTTATTTCACATTTATCAATCAGCATTATTCCACAGAAAGTAAATACGAAGCGACCGATTTAAAACAAAGATTTGAAAAATTTGGCAGTACCCCCTGATCGATGAAGCAAGCAATTAATACCATATTAATCCTACTGCTCTTCTCTACAGCTCAGAGCGCTGCGCAGGCCACTACCATAGCTCCCGCGAATGGAGAGAGTTATCAGCAGCTACAAAATGAAATTAATTTAACTGAACGCACGCATAAGAAATGGCGACTAAAAGAATTCGAAGTCGAGAAAGACGAACAGCCAAATGATGCCTTCTTTGATTTGCTCAATGGCAACTTCGTCTCTTTCTTAGCATATGCCGCCATTGCCATACTGCTCGGCTTTATCATTTATTTTATTTTATCCAATATTGACATTAATGACAAAGAACTGGAAGCAGTAGATGCACAAGATGCACCAGAAGAAAATATAGAAGACCTGGATGCAGCCAGTCTCTATGAGCAGGCCATTAGCGCAGGAGACTACCGCACAGCGATCAGAATGAAATTCATCGAGCTACTCCAGATGCTGAGTGCCGCCCAGCTGATCAGATGGAAAATAGAAAAAACCAACCGAGACTATACCAGAGAGCTGAGAGGCACTGCACATGCACAGAGCTTCCGACAAGCTGCCACGATTTATGAAGAAGTGTGGTACGGAAATACAGCAATTGACTATGACCAATTTCAATCTCTAATTCCTCACTTGACCAAAGCACTACCAGCTAATATTGGATAATCAAAACCAAAATATCATCATCGCGGTAGCCTTCGCAGCTGTATTAGTCATCGGTTTTTTCAGCCTCTTCGAATACCGAGATGTCCCCAATACCAAATGGAGTAAGACCTATGAGTATGACTCCAAGGAACCTTATGGAGCCTATGTCTTCAAGGAGCTCTTAGCGGATGCCGTAGGACCAGACCACCTTCACATCATCACACCAGATGATGACCAAATGGCAAAAGTGGATTCACACCAGCTATACATCATGCTCGCTCACTATGCCAGAATAGACAGCACTAAGTCAGCGCTAATTGATACAATACTGAGCAGAGATGGCGATGTCTTATTTATATCCAATTATATACTGGGTACAGATCAGACATTGAAAGAACCATTTAGCTACTATGGCTTTACGATGAATGATTCGACGACCATCTGGCACTCAGGATTGGACACTACGGTGTATTATTTTGCACACCGAGAGAAGAGCTTAGAGGATAGCACTGTCTCTACCATCATCTATTTTCAAGAGGATTTATTTAATTCTCTGGATTATTATCAATTGGCAGAATCCATTGACAGTCAGTCCATCTTTATTAGAAAATGCCTGGATCAAGGGCGTCTTTATTATTATTCCATCCCCTATCACTTTAGCAATGTAGCTTCAGAAAGTGAGGCATACCTTGATAATTTTAATCAAGTCTTTTCTCACTTCTCACCGAGCTCCATCATCATAGATAGCCCCAGCCCAGCAGAGCTGATCAGAATCTCTAATCGTGGCAGAGGCTACGGCGGATACGAAGATTTCGAATCATTGGAGCACGACTCTGGCTTTGCCTCAGACAATAATAGCCCCATACAATACATCCTGTCACAGCCTCCGCTGAGCTGGGCTTACTACCTCACACTGCTGGCGCTGATCCTCTTCGCCCTCTTTCGTGGCAAGCGAAAACAACGGATCATCCCCATCGCTGAGAAAAATGAAAATACATCATTGGAGTACGTGGATACCATCAGCCACCTATTCCAAGCACAGCATCAAAACAGCAAACTCGTCGCCCACATCGAAGATATTTTTCATCAGAAAGTCAAGAAAAAATATTTTATCGATAAGCAACATCATAGCTACGTCGCGGCTCTATCAAAAAAAGCAAAAGTCAAAGAAAAAGAAATCGAGATCATCCTAAATATATTTCAAAATGCCGGAGACGGCTATGCCTTCTCTGATGACCAACTGCACCAACTGCATAACAGATTAGAATCATTTTATCACAACTGGAAATAATGAACGAAGACAATCAACCGCAAAACAATCATCCTGAGGACCATCCACATCTTGATCCTGATAAGACGCTCCAAGAGCCTCAAGTCAATCTCACGAACACATCGATGGATCAGTCCTCAGAGCTGGACCAAGTCCAGCCTGTCCAGATCAGTCCCCGGCTCAACCTGGAGCCCGTCCAGCAGAAGATCGATGCTCTGATGAGCGAGTGCCGAAAATTCATCGTAGGCCAAGAAGAATTGTTAGAGCTGATGCTGGCGTGTATCCTTGCAGATGGACACATCCTCTTAGAAGGTGTCCCAGGCATTGCCAAAACACTCAGCGCCAGAGTCTTGTCCAAGACCATTGATTCCGCATTTTCCAGAATTCAGTTTACCCCAGATCTGATGCCCTCTGACATTTTAGGGACATCCATCTTTAATATGAAGGAGTCAGAATTCGTCTTTAAGAAGGGGCCAATATTTTCTAACGTAGTCCTGATCGATGAGATCAATCGGGCACCTGCCAAGACACAGTCAGCACTCTTCGAAGTCATGGAAGAAAAGCAAATCTCATACGATGGTGAGGTGTACGATATGGACTTCCCATTCATCGTCTTAGCCACTCAGAATCCCATTGAGCAAGAAGGCACATATAGGCTACCAGAGGCACAGCTGGATCGCTTCTTAATGAAAATCGTACTGGACTACCCCAGTCAACACGAAGAGCTGGACATCCTGCGCATGTATAAGAATCAAGTCGGCAAGCTGGACTTGGCTGGTATCGATCCCGTCCTACGCCCCTCTGATATCAAAGACATCCAAGACTATCTGCTCAAAATCAACATCGAGGACCAGATGCTGAGCTACATCACTGACATCATAGCAGAGACCAGACAGCACGCCAAGTTATTCTTAGGCGGGTCACCCAGAGCATCCCTCGCCATCCTGAAGACCAGCAAGGTGATCGCGCTACTGGCGGGCCGTGACTTTGTGATCCCTGATGACATCCAGTATGTGTGTCCTCATGTCCTGAATCATCGCATCATGCTCTCGCCAGATGCAGAGATGGAGGGGCTCTCCACCATGGACGTCATCAAAGAAATCCTACAATCGATCGAAGTACCTCGATAAATGCTGTCAGCGATATATCTTAAGAATCGATTTTTCTACGCTCTCGGCGTGGCAGTGGTCCTCTTTCTCTTGGCCTATTCTTACCCTGCGCTGATGTGGCTGGCAAAGCTTTATTTAGTCTTGGTTTTTGTTATACTCGTTATCGATTGGCTCATGCTGTTTCGCACCAGACAAAGCATTCAGCTGTCCAGATCTCTGCCCGCTAAATTGGGCCTGAGTGATCCATCCACTATCCAGTACAGCATTCAGAATCAGTCTGCTACTACCATCGACTGCGAGCTGATCGATGAGCTACCATTCCAGCTACAGCTCAGAGATTTCAGACTTGACTTCCGTATTAATGCAGGAGAAGAAAAGATCATACCCTATGAGATCCGTCCCGTAAATCGAGGCAGATATGAATTCGGCCAACTCCACGCCTTTATATCGACGCCGCTCATTTCTTTCTTGGATCGCAAGATTTCGATCGAGGCTGGAGAGTCTGTGGCTGTGATACCTTCTGTAGATCAGATGAAACAGTATGAGCTCCAAGTCTTCTCCAAGACAGCCTCACTCTCTGGCATCAGGAAGATCAGACGCATCGGAGAGAATGACGAATTTGAGCACATCAGAGCCTACACCCAGGGAGACCATATCAAATCTATCAACTGGAAAGCGACCTCCAGAAAAAATCAGCTGATGATCAATCAGTATCAAGACTCGAGGTCTCAGATGGTCTACTGCGTCATTGATAAAGGGCGATCTATGAAGATGCCCTTTCATGATCTCACCTTATTAGACTACGCCATCAATAGCTGCCTGGCTGTCTCTAACATCATCTTGAAAAAATATGACAAGGTAGGACTGGTCAGTTTTGCAGAGAAGGTGGATACGCGGATACCTGCCTCAGCTAAAAAATACCAGCTGCAGAAAATTGCAGAAAGCCTCTATCATCAGACGACAGCATTCAAAGAGTCAAACTTCGAAATGCTCTACTACACCATCAGAAAATTTATCTCTCGCAGAAGCGTCATCCTCTTCATCACTAACTTTGAACATGAGTCTGATCTGGACAGGAGTCTGAGTTATCTGAGAGCCATCAATAAGTCACATCTACTGGTCGTGATCTCCTTTATTAATTCTGAATTAGAAGAGACTGCTGGCCTGACTTGCCAAGCAACGTCCGACATCTACTTTAAGACCATCGCAGAAAAAATGGCGATAGACAAAGAGAAAATCATGCAAAAACTCAATGCCAACCAGATTCAGACCATCCTGACTAAACCAGAAGACTTATCACTTCAGGTGATTAATAAGTATTTAGAAATTAAGGCGAAGCGAATGAGTTAGGCTTGGCATTTACAAGAGCTGCACCTGATATTTCATCCTACTGAACCTTATCGTGAGCATATCACTATACTAAATCTTCCTTCACTAGATGACCGCTGACGTCGTACCCCTCGTCTAATTCATAAGGATTAGGGCCCCACTTATTTGTCCCAGACTCACTTGGCGTACATAAAAATATGAGCAATGCAATTATACCAAGTATAGGTATCAGAATAATAAAGTACGTCCAGCCACTCTTGCCTGTATCATGCAGTCTTCTGACAGCGATCGCAATGCCAGGAATCAACACAGCCAATGCATATAAAATATATAATACATAAGCTATCATTGAGATCATAGGCATACCTGCATCTAATGCATCCGGATTCGAAAACATGCTCCCCAATCCAATTCCAGCGATCGACATCAAAATAATGTAGATGATGGTATTCGTTAATACAAAGTACCAGTACTCGCTTCTGGTAGATCGAGTACTAAAGTCAGCGTACTTCTCAGTAAGCGCCATTTTATAATAATTAAGCATAGTATAGTTGGTTATAAAATGTTCGTAATAGTTGAATATAGCATATTTCTAAGGATTTGACTACTAATTATTCTCTAAAATGGATAATAATGCAGCATAAATTTGCCACTTCTTTTAGATAGCACTTCTATATTTCAAAGCTACTAACCAGCTTTACCTATATGATAGCTAAAAGCGAGGCAGTCTTAGTCAATTCTTTAGTTTAAAAAATATCTCTATAATCGAAAAAGGCGGTCCGAAGACCGCCTCACCAATATCGCAACTCATAAAATAATCACAGGCTGCACCCATAATGCGGTGAGTACAGCCTCACCTTGATTTGACCGTTGTCAAGTCGTTTGATTTTCACCTGCCTGTCTAATTGGATTTTAATCTCTTGTACCTCTTGATCAGGATTCTCCAAGAATACGGTTTGATCACTGACGTACTTTCGATTGATTTTATCAGGCACCATATTCAAGAATAAGTGATAGACATCCATGATTCTGACATCTGACAGCACACCTTCCACCATGTAGTATCCAGGTCTGTCTTGCTGGATCATGCGCTGGTCATTCTCTAAGTAGTGGATGATCTTCGCATGGCTATCCTCCCTGATGATCGTATCACTCATCTGCACCTGTACGAAGCGATAATCCATCCACGACTCAAAGGCGTAGGTAAAATCCAAGTCGTCACCCACCAACTCAAACTCTTTCAGCGGTGTCGGCAGTGGAGACAAAAATCCATCGAATACATAGCCCACCGTTCCTTCAAAGTCGACTTTGACCCAGGCTCCCTCTACCCAGTTGATTCTCTCGGCATTATGCCTGGCCTCTTCTAAAATTATCACAGACTCAGCGAAGGGAATCACTTCCAATATATCGCTGTACTTCGATGCTTCCGCCCGCAGTGTGAGACCTGACTGCGCCACGACTTCCGCCGTCAAGTTGTCTTTATTATCAGTAGCCAGCGTAGTGCCGCTGATCCCTATCAAAAGGGCGAATAAGAAAATTAAGTGTTTCATCTTTTTATGTTTTAGTGATGATGTAATCTATTTACATAACAAAGATGAAGGCAAAAGGCAGGTGATTGCTCAGTGATCGAGTAAGTGTTTTGTCTCAGCTATTATTCGTTTTGATTT
>CALFUK010000058.1 GCA_937929945.1 uncultured Saprospiraceae bacterium | reverse complement strand
TCGATGATGTGATTGTCAACTTTACTGCTGCTGCTGCAGACAATTGTAGCTTCACTTGGACTCAGACTATGGGACAAGCTAGTGGAAGCGCATTCGCCATTGGCACCTATGACATCAGCTTTGTCGCTGCAGACCAAAACGTTTCAGTAGCCTGTGACTTCCAAGTGACAGTCTTGCCAATCCAAGTCACTCTAAGCGCAAGTGTCTCACTTCCAAGTATCGCCTGTCATGGCGAGTCAGCCACAGTCGACTTTACCGCGAATGGTGGTCAAAGCCCTTACATCATCACCTATGAGGTGGATGGAGGATCCATACAGACTGTGACTACGACTGGCAATGATGCTTCTGTGTCTATCAATACGAGTAATATCACTACCATGACTTATAATTTATTGGGTGTCTCTGATGCAAATGGTTGTAGTCAATCCATATCATCTAGTGAGTCCGTCATGGTCATTCCTCTTCCGACCATTGCTGCTGCTCCCATCGGGACCACTAGCTGCAATGCCAGTGATGGCTCAATCGACATCACCACGACTGGAGTGCCTGATGGTTCTTATGATATCAATTCAGCGGCAGGTGTCATTGACAATATACTCATCACTAATGGGAGTGGTACGATACCCAACTTGCCTGAAGGCATTTATACTGACCTGAGCATCATGCATAATGGTTGTACCTCGATAAATGATCCTGATGTCACAATTTCAGATCCTGCTCCGACAGACATTACTTGTCCTGCAGATATTGTACAAGACAATGACCCGTCAGACTGTGGCGCTATAATCAACTACACTCTATCAGGAACTGGGAATTGTCCTGGCACCTTGGTACAACAATCTGGACTGAGCAGTGGCTCTTCTTTCCCAGTTGGTGTAAGCACTAACTCATTTGAATATACTGACAATGATAATGTCACGAGCATGTGCAGCTTTACTGTGACCATCAATGACAGTGAAGCTCCTATCGTGACTGGCTGTGATGACATCATTGTCGAAAGCACGACCTGTGTCGATGATGTGATTGTCAACTTTACTGCTGCTGCTGCAGACAATTGTAGCTTCACTTGGACTCAGACTATGGGACAAGCTAGTGGAAGCGCATTCGCCATTGGCACCTATGATATTAGTTTTGTCGCTGCAGACCAGAGCTCCATGGTGCCCTGTGACTTTCAGGTGACAGTCCTGCCAATACAGACAGACAGCGATCAGGATACCATCATAGACTGCGACGATCTCTGTCCGAATGATGAATCTCCAAGCCAACTATCAGCTACCCTTGCTCCAGATCTATCTGCCAGTTTAAGCTGGGTGGAAGAAGCTGCTGCCACCAGCTGGGAGATAGAGCTGGTCATCGGCATAGCTACCGGAATGCCGACACATACTGCGATGACTATACCATATCAAATCAATGATCTTCTTCCCTTGACAGATTATAGCTTCTACGTCAGATCAGACTGTGGCATGGGGGCGATGAGCGATTGGTCAGGGCCTTTTGACTTTTCTACCTACTGCCATCCCGATTTTGCAGCTGCTAATCAGCTCATCAATAGTGAAAGCGGCACAGCCGACTATGAGACAGATGGCATCATCGAGTCAGATCAATTAATTAAGACTGCAGCTCAAGTAGACTATGATTCAAAAGTGGAGATCTTACTCAAAGCTGGATTCGAGGTCGAGTCAGGAGCTGTCTTCCATGCCTTTATAGATGGCTGTGGAGGAAGTGAATAAGCAATGGCTTAGTATTCTGACAAACGGTAAATTGAAGGAATTCGCCAAGGGCCATGATTCTTTAAAAGAAAGGCTATAAAGGATCTAATAAGTCTTAGTCATACGCTCTGGTACGATCAGGAGAAAATCTGCTTGACGCTGGTATTCGGGATCTAAAGCTTCGATATTTACCTGCTCTTCAGCACTGATGGAGATGATCTTCAGGTCAGGATTCGCCTGCTGCAAATACCAGATGATGCCCTCCCCGTTGTTAGAATGATAGCTGCCATTGAGATGAAAAAACAATTGGCCCTCCGTAAGATGACTGAGAATGGAGTACGCCATGGTTGCATCTTTCAGCGCTTGGGCTTTCGGCAGGTTTTCATTCGCGTGGCTGGGATCATCAAACATGTCCATCATGCTCTGATAGCCAGGCAGCTCCGCATCATAGGCCATAGGCAGCGGTGTGAGCCAGGCCTGCTCCTCTGCAGGCAGTGAGTCCAGGCTTTCTAAGCCATCGCGGTATACCTGAGTCGCATATCGTCGGGGCACATTAGTAGCGATCACGGGCATGCCTTCAGACTTAGCGTAGTCTACCAGTGGCTGATAGTCCGTCTGGTAGTTAGACCACAGTCTGGCAGAACTATCCAGTCCAGCATGTGTGATGCTATCACTGAGGTATAGATCCAGCGCCTCCTGATTATCCCGCTCAAACATCTCCATCCCGAGCGTGACATCAGCTGCAGTATCTAAGTCCACCAGTAGTTCGTATGATAGCCAATGACAGATCGGGCTGTTATGCATTTCTCCGAATAAAATGATATCAGCAGTCCTTAATGAGTCAAGCATCTGGACATAATCAAGCTTCACACCTGCAGAATCAAATAATTGATAGGCCTGCTTGTGTTGTCCAATTAAACAATTGAAAAAACAGAAATAGGCAAGGCAGAAACTTCCGATGACTTTAATGATTTCTTTTTGGCTCATGACATACAGCTTGAATCACGAAGATAATATCAATCCAGCACTAAAGCGATCACAACTTAATTACCCTCCCCTTGCGAAATAATAACCAGGCAAAGACCCAGATGAAAAAAGTATAACTCAAAGCGAAGGCCAATGATCCAGGTAGATTGCCAAAGATGGGCTGAAAGACATTCTGATACAGCCAGCTGTATCCATTGCCACCCTCCCACTTGATGGTGAATAGCAGCAGCTTCACAAATAGACCTGACAATACGTATGACACC
>CALFUK010000057.1 GCA_937929945.1 uncultured Saprospiraceae bacterium | reverse complement strand
ATTCCTACCTGATTAAGCACTTCGACAGAATCCTCTAAGCCTTTGGCTATTTCTCGTCTTTGATCAGCGATACCTTGACCCTGTAGACGCTTGCTCTCAGCTTCGGCTCTTGCTTTAGCGATGATTCTAATTTTCTCTGCTTCACCTTCGTACTCTGCTGCGAGCTTCTCTCTTTCTGCTGCATTGATCCGGTTCATGGAAATTTTGACGGACTGATCTGGGTCGATGTCAGTGACGAGAGCCTTGACGATCTGGTATCCATAGCCTGACATGGCTCCTGAGAGCTCATTCTTTATGGCATTAGCAACATCATCTTTTCTGACGAATACATCATCCAACTTCATTTTAGGTACTTCCGCTCTGACCACGTCAAAGACATAAGATGTGATTTGATCATGCGGATTCTCCAGCTTATAGAAGGCTTCATAGATGGAGTCATCAATAATCTTGTATTGCACCGATACCTTCAGCTTGACGAATACGTCATCTTTAGTCTTAGTTTCCACCATGACATCCAGCTGTTGTATTTTGAGCGAGACTCTGCCTGAGATTTTGTCTATGAGTGGTATTTTGAAGTGTAGTCCGGGGCGACGGACACTGTGAAACTTGCCAAGCCTCTCTACGATGGATCTGGTCTGCTGCTTGACAGTGAAGAGGCCACTAAAGACTAAAAATAGACCCAGCAGTATAAATGGAATGAATTGAATGGGAAAGTCCATGTTACGTGTTTTGATTAAAATAAAGTGCTTCACTCTAAAGGTAGTGATGTAATCTACCAATTCCAATATTATTTAGATGAACTGATCTACATCTCATGATTTTTGATCGTAATATTAGGCTTCTTCAATATTGAAGAATTTATATCCTAAGCCAATAGCTAAGATGTTCAGGATAATAAGGGTCTTTTTGTTCGCATTTGTTGTAGCAGTACTGCCATTTACAGTCTTGATCAGGGTGTCTGTCTACTGCCACACTCATTATGACACTGGAGCATACAGCTCATTAGGCATAGGGGTTATGGCGGTATCCATCATTCTATTTGTCTATTTCACATTACTTCATACATGGATTACGGGTAAGATTGGAAATTATGCAGGGATCAAAAGGAGATCTTTGATTGCTCTATTGATCGTCTGTCTTTACTCGATTCATGCCGTCTTTTTCTTGTCGTCTGATCATGCCAAGTCTGATCGGGTGGCTACAGGGTTTAAGCAGTTACACCCGATATTAAGATTAGCCACGAGTACCTTAGCCTATATTGATAAGAATCTGATCATCACTGACTCTGAGCGTGTACCAGAGGACTACCGCAGGATGGGCTTACCGTCGAAGCGGTCATCTCTGCACTACAAACAACGTGATGGCTATGTATACGCTATCGATGTGAGGGTCAAACAGAGATCAGAACTAAAAAGTGCTGCCACGACTCTTTATTTTAGACTGATGGGACTGCGTACACTTAGACACGGCGGTACAGCTGATCATCTGCATATATCTCTGTATTGTCATGATAAGCCCTATGCCAAATAAAGATGTGAGCCAAATAGCTTTATCAGATGTCGTACCCGAAGCGTTAGTCTACATGCCTAATACCGCTGGCTCCATACCCATCTTAGAGAAGCCTCCATCGTGATAGAGATTTTGCATCGTGACCATCTTCGTAAGATCTGAGAACATCGTGACACAATAGTCTGCACACTGGCTTCCTAATGCATTGCCGAGAGGTGACATTTTATCTGCATAGTCATAGAAGTCTTGAAAGCCTTTCACTCCCTTACCCGCAGTCGTCAGAGTGGGAGACTGGGAGATGGTATTCACTCTCACATGATTTTTCTTAGCGAAGTGGTACCCAAAGCTTCTGGCATAAGACTCCAGCAGGCTTTTGGCTTCTGCCATCTCATTATAGTCAGGGAAGATCCTTTGTGAAGCAATGTAGGTGAGCGCCAGGATAGATCCCCAATCATTCATCACATCCTTTTGATAGGCGAGCTGCATGACTCTATGAAAACTGATCGCTGAAATATCGAGCGTCTTGTGATGCCATTCATACTTAAGATCAGTGTAGTCTCTCTTTTTTCTGACATTAAGTGACATGCCGATAGAGTGTAGTATGAAGTCGATCTTACCACCCAAGGCCTCCATAGACTCATCGAGGAGCTTGGTGAGGTCCTCATTAGAGGTAGCATCTGCAGGGATGACTTTGGCATTGAGTTTTTTCGCCAGATCATCTATTTGTCCAAATCTAAGAGCGACAGGTGCATTAGTGAGCGTGATTTGAGCTCCCTCTTCGACACATCTCTCTGCTACAGCCCACGCGATGGACTGGTCATCCAGCGCTCCAAATATGATTCCTCTCTTTCCTTTTAATAGATCGTTAGCCATGATTTTGTCTTTTTGTGATAAGCTTCAAAGGTAACAAATCATCTTTCTCAGATATCACTTTCGGCTATTTTTAGCTGTGGCACTGAGGTAAAAAACTGATGGATTTTTAGCTGCTCAGAACTTTAGCTTGCTCTTGATGTCCTTGATGGTGGTGGATGATTTCCAAGCTCTGGTCATCTCTCTTTTTCGAGCAGGCCCGGGCAGCGCTTCTACTTGGAAGCCTTCAGCTTTCAGATTGCGTTTAAAACTTCCTTTGGAGCAGTAAGTGACTAAGAGGCCCTCTGTCGCCAGTGCCCGATACATTTTTGATAACAATTCACTCTCCCATAATTCAGGCTGGGTATTGGGCGCAAAGGCATCGAAGTAGATCAGATCGAATTCATTCTGATAGTCTATGTCTTCGAATAATACCTGCTTTTTCAAGAGCTGAAAGTTGTTGATAGTCAGTGTCTTATCCGCTGGTGCTTCATGCATAGCTGTAAAAGCTTCAGCGTGCTGGGCGTAGCCTATTTGTGCAGGATATTGGAGAGATGTGATCAGGTCTGCAGGTACTGGGTATGCTTCTATACCCGTATATTGTATCTGGATGTCAGAGACCGATAGACCTCTGATATAACTCAGGAGTGCATTGAGACCAGTACCAAATCCCATTTCTAAGACTCTGACTCTACGATACCCATTCAAGAGTAGTTTATCAAGTCCCGCACTGACAAAAACTGTGATGCTTTCGTCTACCGCACCTTGCAGTGAATGGTAAGAAACTTGAAATTTTTCCGAAAATAGGGTAGTAGAACCATCATCAGTGACGACTGAGGTCAGATCCATAATCAGTTAGAGGCGTGCTTGATTTCTTTGAGTCCATCATGGACCTCACTGATCTTTATGTCCAAATGGGATACGTCGTAGACAGCTTCTCCATCTGACACCACGATCATTTGAGGTGATTCGTGATGCACACCCAAGTGTTCCGCCAGATAGTTAGAAACTGATCTTTCGGACTTTACATCGACATAATAGCTCGGAAGATTATCGATATTCCAGTCATCTTCGAGACGCATCTTAGCTATGCCGCTGATCGGACAGGTAGTCGAGTGCTTAAATATGATAATTGGCTGATCGTGAGAGGCTTGGACAGCTGACTGCGCATCAGCTTCTGAGCTTATAGTGATCCAATTGATAGGCATGGTATGTATATTTTGTATGACTAAAATGCATTAGGACATCCGACTCCTCTATTACACGAGACGAATACCGCTGCTATGCATAGTAATACAATACACTGAAGGATAAGTTTAGTTGACTTCTGATTCATGATACTTTTTATAAATTACTTAACGCTGTTATGCTCGATGTATTATGCCGCAAATCTAATGAATCGCAATGGTTTTTGATATCGCGGTGCAGACTATTTGATTGTCATTACTTTAGTAGAGGAATGTGAAGGTTTTTCCCTGGTCAACGCCTTCGATTCAGCACTCGCTGCTCTTTGATGAAGTCTGGGTGCAAGCCGATTCTGACTCCTATTTTAAACATCGATATTGTCGTTTTGCTGTTAGGGTTAGCTTGATCCAAGATACCTTGTTCGAGGGCAAAGCGCTCCCAAGTAGCTAATGGATAGTAGCTGATCGTTGCCAGCGGAGAAATGGTTAGCAGGTTAGATATTCCAATATCTAAACCCAATCCAACACCTACGTCCAAGAGTAGCGAGCTATCATTGGTGTTAGAGAAGAATTCTGCTTCTTTATCCCAGAATGATACGGCTGTGTTAAACTGCAGATATAGACCCTTTTTTACTAATCCTCCTTCTTTACCAAAGGTAGGGCAGTCACAGTCACCGTTCAGGTCAAGGAAATAGACATTAGTATTAAGGCCCAAGCCGAAGCCCTTCATATTGAATATCCTGTCGTTGCCGCCAGGCGAGATCATGGATGTTGAGTTGCTTAAAAATTTCCCTTCTAAAAACAGCTCCACTCTTTTTTCTCCAGGCCTTCTGAACTTATAGTCTATCGCAAACTCCATGTTATTGTCCCACAGGCTCGTGCCATTAATCCCTTCGGTTAGCTCTGACCAAAAGCCATAACTGTTAGTAGAGTATCGTGCAGACACACCGAACTGCGCGTAGGAATGCATGCTCATTCCCAGCAAGCAAAAAGCCAGAATAAAATTTTTGAAGATCATATTGAACAAACGTCTTTGTGTTATTAAAAGTATCTTTGCGATTCGATGAAAACGAAGGTAACAAAAGACAAAGTAAATGTCATTACGCTCGGATGTTCTAAGAATTTAGTCGATTCTGAAAACATCATCACCCAGCTACAAGCGAATGATATCAGTGCAGAGCACGAGCAAGATGGTAATGACGCTAATGTTGTCATCGTCAATACATGTGGCTTCATAGAGACAGCAAAAGAGGAGTCTGTCAATACCATATTGACATACGCTGACGAGAAGATCAAAGGCAACATTGATAAGCTCTACGTCACGGGATGCTTGTCACACCGATATAAGGAAGATCTGGAGAAAGAGATTCCAGAGGTAGACGCTTACTTCGGCACGATGGAGCTGCCTGGGCTATTATCCAGGTTCAATGTAGACTATCAGCACGAACTCATCGGGGAGAGGCGGATAGCGACCCTGTCGCACTATGCCTATCTTAAAATATCCGAAGGATGTAATCGGACTTGTTCATTCTGTGCCATCCCGCTGATGAGAGGTGATCATGTGTCTAAGCCGATCGAGGATGTGGTAAAGGAGGCTAAGAATCTGGTCAGAGCAGGAGTGAAAGAGATTATGCTGATTGCCCAGGAGCTGACTTACTACGGACTTGATATCTATAAGAAGAGAGCCTTAGCAGAGTTATTAGCGGCACTGGAGGCGGTAGATGGCCTTGACTGGGTGAGGCTACACTATGCTTATCCATCAAAATTTCCCAAAGACATTTTCGACGTGATGGCTCAGTCTAAAAATCTGTGTCACTACTTAGATATACCCTTGCAACACGCGAATGATGCTGTGCTGCACCGCATGAAACGACAGATCACGCAGGCAGAGATGGTGGAGCTTATCGCACACGCCAGGCAGGTCGTGCCAGATATTCACATCAGGACGACATTATTAGTGGGTTTTCCAGGCGAGACAGAGGCAGAATTTCAAGACCTCTGTGACTTCATTGAGTCTCAGCAGTTCGAGCGGCTGGGTGTTTTTCAATATTCTCATGAAGAGGGTACGTCTGCACATGATCTGGTCGATGATGTCTCCGCTGAAGTGAAGGCCGAGCGTGCCAATAGAATCATGGAGATACAGCAGTCTATATCCTATCAGAAAAATAGATCCAAAGTAGGTCAAGAGTTTAAGGTCTTGATCGATCGAAAAGAAGGAGGCTATTACTACGGCAGAACCAAGTATGACTCTCCTGAGGTTGATAATGAAGTACTGATTGACGCTACAGCACATTACGCCCGAGTAGGCGATTTTGCTCGAGTCAAGATTATTGATGCCCAAGAGTATGACCTGATCGGAGAGATCTTGACTTAAAAACAATTATTCGCTAGACTTGTTCTTTCAGCATGACTGCCACAAAAGAAGTTAGTATCCACATTCCACCTTACATCCAGGTTATTGGAATCATCACGGTGATGGTTATTTTTATTGGAGGAGGGGTATTTATGGAGAATATGGGCTGGTCCAGAAAGGATCCTATTTTTCCATGGACGGTATCGGCTTCCATGTTACTGCTCTATTCTTTGTTTAATTGCGGCTTTAGTCTTAATTCTGAGGATGCTAACAAGTATTGGCTTCAGTCCTTAATTTGCTATGCAGTACTGGCAGTTTCAGGAGGTGTTGTTGCTTATTTATTTACTGGCATATCGATTTATGATGCTAAATCCGTTAAATGGATATATGTCGTCTTTACATTCGGCTATCTGGTGTTTTTATCAATTGTGAATACGATGAGAATCATAGTACGCTTAGCCAAGAAGGAAGATTCGAGGCTGAGAGGAGGAGATTAGTATATTTTTTCAATTTAATCAGAGGATGAAGTGCCTGTAATGAAGGTTGCAGAGGCCTCGCAGATGAAGGCACTACGTATATGATTAAACAGAGTTGTTCGCAAATTGGCATTTCGTCTTAAAATTTGAACTTATGAGACGTCTATGACGTAAATAAAAAACCAAAAGAGAAGATTTAACCTTAGTTATTTGCAGATTGGCACTCAGTTCTAAAATTTAAACCTATGAGGATATCATTTTTTTCATTTTTGACCCTACTACTGATCATCTCAGTGGCCTGTACACCCAAGACTCAAGACATCGCTAAGGTAAATCCAGCGGCGGTAGTCGATTTACCAGATAAGATTGAAAAGATAGTGAAGACGGAGAAAGAATGGAAAAGTCAGCTGTCTGAGCAAGAATACTATGTCATCAGAGACAAGGGTACGGAAAGACCACATACGGGAGAGCTACTGAATATTAAAGACGCAGGTGTCTATACCTGTAAAGCCTGCGGGTTACCTCTCTTCAGCTCTGATACGAAGTACGAATCTGGGACTGGATGGCCAAGCTATTACGAGCCGATTAAAAAAGAGTACATCAAAGAAGATACAGATTATGACCTTGGCTATGCCAGAACTGAAGTGATGTGTGCCAGATGTGAAGGCCACTTGGGCCACGTATTCAATGATGGGCCTAAGCCGACTGGCCTCCGTTACTGCATCAATTCTGTATCCTTGGGGTTCGACAAGGCAGAGAAATCAGATGATCAGCCATAGCTCATGAAGAGGGAATAACTATTCCTTCCCGATGATGATGTGCTTTTTCTTTTTTCCATTCTCTATAAATAAATATATGCCTTGCAGTAGATCTTCTGAGCTGACCACCTGGTCGTGAGCAGAGACTTTTACTTTATTTAGGCCGATGGCATTACCCTTTACAGCCCTTCTCACTTCGCCTTTGGAGGTTAATATTCCTGCTTCTGTCAGTAGTTCATCCAGTGGTATCCCAGCTTTTATCTTGTCGAGAGGCACTGAGTGAGATGGTATCTCGTCTGAGATCATCTTCAGTTCTGCGGCGGACATGCTCTTAATCGTCTCTTCATTCGCTTTGTGATTGAAGACGATTTCTGAGACATTCATGGCTGACTGATAGTCGGCATCAGAGTGGACTCTTTTAGTCAGTTCTTCTGCCAGAATCCGTTTTAACTGATTGGGATTCTCTTGGTGCTCAGATTCCAGAGCTTCGATCTCTTCTTTGGATTTGAAGGAGAAGTAGCGAAAGTACTTAGGTAGATCAGCATCATCTGAGTTGATCCAAAACTGGAAAAACTTATAGGGGCTGGTCATATCAGGGTCTAGCCAGATGTTACCTCCCTCTGACTTGCCAAATTTAGATCCGTCGGCCTTCGTTAGTAGCGGGGTCGTCATGGCATATGCCTTGCCACCTTCTACATTTCTTCTAATGAACTCCGTACCAGATGTGATATTGCCCCATTGATCAGAGCCCCCCATCTGCAGGAGGCAGTCATGATTTCTGTATAGATGTAAGAAGTCATTAGCCTGCAGCAGCTGATAGCTGAACTCTGTGAATGACAGCCCCAGGTCCAGTCTTTTTTTGACTGACTCTTTTGATAGCATGTAGTTTACCGTCAGATTCTTCCCTACATCTCTAAGAAAGTCCAGCACATTCATTTCCTTATAGAAGTCCAAGTTATTAAGGAATATCGCGGGGTTATCCTGACTCTCAAAGTCCAGAAATTTAGCTGCTTGCTGTCGCTGAAATTCCAGATTTCGATCCAATACGTCGTATGACTTAAGCTCTCTTTCTTTATCCTTGCCTGAAGGATCACCGATACGGCCCGTCGCTCCACCTAGCAGAAAAATGGGTTGATGCCCGTGACGCTGAAACTGCGCGAGCAGCATGATCTGTACGTAGTTACCTATAGTCAGAGAGGGAGCTGTGGGGTCAAATCCGATGTATCCTATCATCGGACCTTCGGCTAATTTTTCAGCCAGTCCAGGTGTACAGTCGTGCAACATGCCGCGCCACTCTAGCTCTTCGATAAATGTCATGATCTTCTATTTTCCTCAAAAGTAGAATTTTGCTTCATATTTGTGAGTGATTGACTCAGTCATTTGTAGCTCGACCAAGTCATTGAACGAGATATTCATGGAGTAAGCTGAGTCTTAATATGATGGTCATGATTTGAAAAGGACAGTTACCAGAAATACGCATACACATTATAAATCAGTTCATAATTTAAGTCAGTATATTGCCACCTGTGAACATAGAGCATTTTATAGCTAGTCGAATTGCCTTTTCCGAGGGCAAGTCATTTACAAGAACCATCATCAGATTTACGATAGCCAGTGTGGCGCTCAGCATAGCTGTGATCATCTTGACTTCTGCAGTTATCACAGGGTTTAAAAATGAGATCACAGAAAAGATTTTTGGATTCTGGGGGCATATCGATGTCACGCACAATACCATCCGACGTAATTTCGAGGCCGTTCCTTTTGAGATGGATGCAACTTTTGTTGATTCTATCAGGTCCATTAGAAAGATTAGCATAGAACGCTATAACCAAGATGCTAAAGGTACGCCTGAGGTAGTAAGCGCCGACTCAGGCATCAAGCATGTGCAAGCAGTATGTCTATCCCCAGGCATCATCAAAACAAAGACGGATTTTGAGAGCATCATAGTGAAGGGCATCGGCAAAGACTTTGATTGGTCAAATTTGGAATCCTTTATCCTGGATGGTCGGCGCATAGAGTTTCCAGAAGAGGGTGCATCTGATGATATACTGGTCTCTGAGGTTACGGCTAAGCGATTATCGCTGGAAGTCGGGCAGAGCATCATTGTCACACTCTTTAAGAATAGAGATCAGATACCCAGAAAATTCACCATATCTGGGATTTATAAGACAGGATTGGAGGAGTATGATAAGCGATTTGCCCTAGCAGATATGAAGGAGATTCAGAATGTCTTTGACTGGGAGGACAATCAGGTGATGGGGCTGGAGGTCTTCGTGGATGATATAGATGATTTAGAGCTTATGAATGAATATGTGAATCACTATATACTGCCTCACTATATGTATTCTGAAACAGTAAGGCGCAAGTTTCCGTGGATATTCGGCTGGTTGGATTTGCAAAATATTAATGAATATGTCATCCTGATATTGATGACGGTAGTGACGATTATTAATATGATCACCGGTCTTTTGATCCTAATTTTAGAGCGAACCCAAATGATTGGAGTACTAAAAGCTATTGGGAGCTCCAACTGGAGCATCCGTAAAATATTTCTCTACCAGGCCATCGAGATCATAAAATGGGGACTGATCATTGGTAATGTGGCAGGACTCATCATCTGCTATATCCAGGCAAAGTTTAAGATCATTAAGCTGAATGAAGATAACTACTACCTCTCTTCTGCACCAATCGAAGTGGATCCTTTGAGGATTCTCTTATTGAATGTAGCGGTGGTGGGCATCATCCTGCTCTTTTTAGTGATCCCTACCTACCTAATCAGCCGTATTTCTCCCGTGAAGGTCTTACACTTCAAATAGTAAGGGACCATGCTCATTCACAGGAGTCAATATTATGTCAATAGTTTTGGAAGCCGATTCATACGCTTATTGAGCCATTTATCATTCAGTGATCTCGGCGTACGCCAGTCGGGTATGAAGCGAGCCTTGCTATGGCTTCCAGGTGTATTTGTCTTGTTATTAGATCTCATTGCTTTACCAGAGCTATACGACTATGTGACCAATCGATTGAAGCCCAGCTCTCGAATCCTCACCGCTCAAGAAAAGGAGTTGGCTAAATCTGTCTACGGAGAGGCATTCGATTATGATCAGCTTAGAATAGATGATAAAGCTATCCTCGGACCTAAATACGGCCATTTTGCCTACGTGAGCTATTTTACAATTAATTGTTATGGCCCTATGACCCGACACACCTTTATTCATGAACTGATGCATGTCTGGCAGTACCAACGCTACGGATCGATGTACATACTACATGCACTATGGGCGCAGCGGACGAAAGAAAGCTATAATTACGGCGGGCTGGGCCGATTAAGAGGAATCAAAAGAGCTGGCGGCCAGCTCGCTGACTTCAATTTCGAACAGCAGGCAGATATCATAGAAGACTATTACTTGATCAAGCATGGGTATCGACCTCAGTGGGGGAGTGCTGGTCCAGAGGATTTGCTATACTATGAGTACTATCTCAGAGAGGTGAAGGTTTGAGGCTACTCATTGAACCAGACCCTGAATACTTGAAACCACCTAGATTCTGTTGCTGCGCTTTCACCTTTTTCGAAATAGGCAGAGGTGCTACCATACTTCGGTTGGCTCTTGTGTAAATCAGGGACGATGACCGTCTCTATGTTGAGGACAATGATTTCGTGCTCCTCTATCCACAGATTGACGCGCAGCATTGCATCTTCATGAGCCTCGAATACAGGTGGAGTCAGGATGCCTCCATAGTCTTTGACATTGATGATGAAGTCTTTAAATTTTACCATAGGCTGCTTGCTTTACCGTAAAGTTTGTGTTCGATAAATATAGTTACTATGTTTGCAACACATTAAACAAACTAATGTAATTTTTCACATGGAGTCCGAGCCAGGCAGTTATGATCCAATATTATGCGAAGCAACATTCCGGGTTGGAAGAGATCCAGTCTCTACAGCCTTTCTGCTGGATTAACATTCAGCCGCCCTTTGACCACGCAGAGTTAGAACACTTAGCCACACATCTCCATTTTCCATTAGATTTTCTCACAGATTCGCTCGATATAGACGAAAGATCCAGATACGAGCGTGAAGAGGCGATCAAGCTCATCGTCGTGAATACGCCCGTCATCAATGACTCTGGCACTGACAGTGAGGCCATATACATCACTGCGCCGATAGGGATCATTCTGACGGATGAGAATATCATCACCATCACAGCCGTGGATAATCCCATTATTCATAAGTTTCTCGAGGGACGTGTGAAGCATTTTGACAGCAGTGATCATAAGATGTTTGTGCTGCAGTTATTCGAGCAGACCGTATTTAGATTTCTGGAGTGTCTCAAAAAGCTAAATCTAAAACGTAACCTGATCGAGCAGGAGCTGTATAACAGTAGCAGAAATAAGGAGCTTCAAGAGCTCCTGCGCATCGAGAAGAGTTTGGTCTACTTCGTGAATTCTCTCAGCTCTAATGAACTGCTCAAAATGAAGATGAAGCGCACAGATCTTCTGACGATCAGAGGTATGGAAGCTCATGAGGATCTCTTCGAGGACATCATCATTGATAACAGTCAGGCGCTGGAGATGTCCAATGTCTATACGAATATCCTGAGCGGTACCATGGAGGCTTATGCATCGATTGTATCAAATAATCTGAATAGTGTCATCCAGCGACTCACGATTATCACGATCGTCCTGATGGCGCCTACACTGATTGCGAGCCTCTTTGGTATGAATGTCCCACTGCCGGGTAAGGACAGTCCAGCCATGTTTTATGGCATCATTTTGATCTCTATTTTATTTGGGATATTGATCATTTGGATCCTAAAACGGAGGAAAATATTGTAGTGTATTTTGCTTTGACTGAGCAAATATTAGAGTATCAATTTTCAAGCAATTTTCATCCAAA
Organism: uncultured Saprospiraceae bacterium; assembly: GCA_937929945.1. Taxonomy (GTDB): domain Bacteria; phylum Bacteroidota; class Bacteroidia; order Chitinophagales; family Saprospiraceae; genus CALFUK01. The sequence goes on along the minus strand of CALFUK010000057.1, from coordinate 48,594 downwards.
ATACATATTATACTGATTTTTAATATGTTACACTTGTTACTAACAAGCTGTTGAAAACTAATAAGAGCTCAAAACCTCATATTAGCTTTTTTTTCCATTTATTTGTATTCTCTTAGAGAGCAATCTTAACCTTCAGCCGAAAAGCTATAATTGAGATATAAAGCATTGATTATAAGTAATTAATGCATCGGAATTTAAAATATATATAAAAAACCATAATGAGTCTTACCAAGTAGATTTATTATTTTGATATATTAGAGATTCTTTAAATATGAATATAATTTTTGACCCAACCAATTAACACACCAATTGCATGAGCGATATTAAAAGAGTTGCAGAGCCCCTACTTGAAGAAAACCCCAACAGATTCGTTTTATTCCCTATCAAACATGATGATATCTGGAATTTCTATAAAAAGTGTGAAGCAAGTTTTTGGACTGCCGAAGAGATAGATCTTCACCAAGATCTAACAGACTGGGACTCTAAGCTCAACGATGATGAAAGACACTTCGTAAAGCATGTCTTGGCATTCTTTGCAGCCAGTGATGGTATCGTGAATGAAAATCTGGCCGAGAACATGGTCAGTGAAGTACAATACACAGAAGCTAAGTTTTTCTATGGCTTCCAAATCATGATGGAAAATATCCACTCTGAGACATACTCGCTGCTTATAGATACGTACATAAAAGATACTCAGGATAAGAATTACTTATTCAATGCGATCGAAAATATGCCTTGTGTAAAGAAAAAGGCGGACTGGGCATTTGAATGGATAGATAATGGATCATTCGCAGAAAGACTTATAGCATTCGCTGCCGTAGAAGGCATCTTCTTCTCAGGATCATTCTGCTCTATCTTCTGGCTCAAGAAGCGTGGCCTCATGCCAGGTTTATCATTTTCCAATGAGTTGATCTCAAGAGACGAAGGTATGCACTGTGACTTCGCATGCCTGTTGTACAACAATCATATTCAGAATAAACTACCAAAAGAAAAGATACAGCGTCTAATCACAGATGCAGTTGATATTGAAAAAGAATTTGTCTCAGATGCCCTACCTGTGAACCTCATAGGCATGAATTCTGATATGATGTGCCAGTATATCGAATTCGTTGCTGACAGGCTCTTAGCACAATTAGGTAATGAAAAGGTATATCACGCAGAGAACCCATTCCCATGGATGGAGCTGATCTCACTTCAAGGCAAAACTAACTTTTTCGAAAAGCGGGTTGGGGATTATCAAAAAGCCGGTGTGATGGCTGATAAATCTAAGCAGATATTCACATTAGACGAGGAGTTTTAGAAAAAACACTATCCCAGTCTAAACTACAACCAACCTAAGGATCTCAAATACGTAGTCAGAAAGGTCTCAACTTAAGACTATTTAGATTCTATTGCTTAAATTATTAAACGCAGGTTCAAATGAAAGTACTCAAAAGAAGTGGTAAGCTAGAAGATGTCAGCTTCGATAAGATCACAGCGCGAATTAAGAAATTATGCTACGAGTTAGACCCTAACTTCGTAGACTCTATAGAGATTTCCAGAAAAGTTATCCAAGGACTCTACGACGGCGTGAAAACCACTGACCTTGATAATCTTGCTGCTGAGACTGCAGCCTCTCTCTCGACTAACCATCCCGATTTTGCCAAATTGGCCGCCAGAATAGCCATATCTAACCTTCATAAAAACACTGATAAGTCCTTCACCAAAACCATGGAGGCTCTTTACAACTACATAGACCCAAAAACCGATGAAAAAGCAGGTCTTATCAGTGACGAAACCATAGCCATCGTGCGGAAGAATGGCGACAAAATAGACTCTGCCATCATCTATGACAGAGACTATAACTTTGATTACTTTGGCTTCAAGACCTTAGAGCGATCCTATCTTCTGCGCATGAACGGAGATGTCGTCGAAAGACCTCAGCACCTTCTCATGAGAGCGGCTATTGGGATACACGGAGAAGACTTAGAGGCAGCATTCGTGACGTATAATTATATGTCGGAGAAGTGGTTTATTCACGCGACACCTACTTTGTTCAATGCAGGTACGCCAAAACCACAGTTATCATCTTGCTTTTTGCTGACGATGACTGATGACAGTATATCAGGTATCTTCGAGACCTTATCTCGATGTGCTAAAATATCACAGTCAGCGGGAGGTATTGGACTGAGCATTCATAATGTCAGAGCTCAAGGCAGCTATATCAAAGGCACAGGTGGTACATCCAATGGTGTCGTACCAATGCTAAGAGTCTTTAACGATACAGCCAGATATGTAGATCAAGGTGGTGGAAAACGTAAAGGGGCCTTCGCTATATACTTAGAGCCTTGGCACGCCGATATTTTTGACTTCTTAGATTTGAAGAAGAATCACGGAAAGGAGGAGATGAGAGCCAGAGATTTATTCTATGCTATGTGGATTTCCGACCTCTTCATGGAGCGAGTGAAAGAGGATGGTGAATGGTCACTCTTCTGCCCCAACGAAGCAAAAGGGCTGTGTGATGCTTACGGCGAAGAATTCAAAACGCTCTTTAGATCATACGAGGCGAAAGGTATGGCACGTAAGACTGTCAAAGCTCAAGACCTGTGGTTTGCCATTTTGGAATCTCAGATAGAGACAGGTACACCCTATATCCTATATAAGGATGCATGTAATGAAAAATCAAATCAGAAAAATCTTGGTACTATAAGATCAAGTAATCTGTGTACTGAGATCTTAGAATACACTTCACCAGACGAAGTCGCTGTGTGTAATCTGGCATCGATCGCCTTATCCAAGTTCGTCGACAACGAGACTTTTGATTTTGATAAGCTGTATGAAGTATCTAGAGTCGTCACTCGCAACCTGAATAAGGTCATTGACATCAATTATTATCCTGTCAAAGAAGCGGAGAACTCTAATATGAGACACCGTCCAATTGGCATCGGTGTGCAGGGACTGGCGGATGCTTTTATCAAAATGAGATTCCCATTTGATAGCCCAGAGGCTAAGCAGATGAATAAGGACATCTTTGAGACCATCTACTTTGCAGCTGCCACTGAGTCAGCGGCACTCGCTGAGAAAGAAGGAGCCTATCAGACATTTAAAGGTTCTCCTGCGAGCGAAGGAATTCTACAATTCGATATGTGGGGTGTAGCGCCTTCAGACCGATGGGACTGGGACAGTCTGAAAAAGAAAATCATGGATACGGGACTGAGAAATAGTCTGCTATTGGCTCCCATGCCGACCGCATCTACATCTCAAATATTAGGTAATAACGAATGCTTCGAGCCTTACACCTCTAATATCTATTCTCGCCGGACACTGTCAGGAGAGTATGTGATCATGAATAAGCACTTGCTCAAAGATCTTGTCAAGCTCAACTTGTGGGATGACGACATGAAGCAACAACTGATGGCATCTAATGGGTCAGTACAAGACATTCCCTCTATACCAGAGGACCTGAAGAAACTGTACAAAACAGTCTGGGAGATCAGCCAAAAAGTCATCATTGACATGGCGGCAGACCGAGGTGCCTTCATCTGTCAGAGTCAGAGTCTAAATCTATTCGTCGAGAATCCGAACTTCGGAAAGCTATCCTCCATGCACTTCTACGGATGGCAGAAAGGGCTTAAGACGGGTATGTATTACCTTAGGTCTAAGGCGGCTGTAGATCCCATTAAGTTTACACTCAGCCAGAAGCACCAGAATAAGCTTGGTGCCGAAGAGACAGAGGCCGTCCCTGTAATGCAGGAAGGCGAAGTCTGTACGATGGAAGATGGGTGCCTGATGTGTGGTAGCTAAGCTGCAGGACGAAAATGAAACTATAAACGAAGAAAGGAGTTCAATGAAAATTGGACTCCTTTTTCATTTTTATCCTTTGCTGCATCTTCGATATTGGAATTGTAAATCTGTGTGTCACACTTTTAGAAAGCTTTGGCTTCTCTAATTTTTTGAGACTTGATAGGTTGAGGGAGCGGCTGATCATCTTGATGTGTCTGTGGAGGTGTGCCGAGATTGACCTCGGCGATCTCGATGAGCTCCCATGTTGAATATCAAAATGCTGCATTCGCTGTCGCTCATACAATGAAAAAAGGTTGAAGAATATATAAAAGCAAGCTTCCTATTTTTCAACCTTAATTTTTCATTTGAGACATCATTTTGATGTATCTGTGGATATGCCGAGATTGACCTTGTCGATCTCGAAGAGCACCCATGTTGAATATCAAAATGCTGTATTCGCTGTCGCTCATACATGAAAAAAGGTTAAAAAATATAGAAGCAAGCTTCCTATTTTTTAACCTTGATTTTTCATTTGAGACATCATTTTGATGTATTTGTGGAGCTGCCGAGATTCGAACTCGGGTCCAGACAAAGCACCCATATGCTTTCTACATGCGTAGCTTATTCTTAAATTTTCGTCTTCAGGCAGGTGTACAAGCAACCAACCGTCAGCTTATCTTCTTAAGATTCGATTCTCTATCGAAGCATAGAGTCTCTATTCCGAGTGCCAGCGCGAAGCGTAGCGGTCATTATACACTGATAGTAGGTATATCGGAAGTCTCCTACACAGTGCAAAAAGCTATGCTAATTCTAAATTAGGCAGCTAATGCGAATCTATTTTCGCCAATTGTGGTTTTGATCACTATTTAGTACGGAGTAATTGATCACTGCTCCGGCATGCTTACGTATCGATATTCTTTCCTGTCAATACCAGTCAGCCCCATATTTCAATAGTATCATCCAATGCTATCAATGGACAGAGCAAAGGTAACGAATCAATGATGGATAAAGTTTCTTCTTTGAATCAAAAACAAAAATCTGTAGGATAGCCGTTCATGCACAATCTATGGCAAGCTCGACTTTCATCAATATAGAATACCCATCGACTACCAATACGAAAAATGACACATCGTAGAAGTGATTCCTGGCCAGTGGACATAGTGGAAACTGTCGTATTTTAACATATTATAAATAAAAGTTATATATAAACACCATGTAATCAATAATCTTTATATTTTTATGTTTTATAATATATAAATAACTGGTTATGAAAAACTCTATATTACTCGGCTTATTGTTAGCCTTTGCTGTCACTGGCTCAGTCTACGCTCAGGATGCCATACCTGTCATACCTCAAGATCAGGTGCCTAAAGCTATTTCCCTAAAAGACTTACAAGAACAAAGAGCGAAAGCTGCTGGGATTGTCAAGGTCAATAATACTGGGACATCAGTGACCACAAGAAATAATTCCAGAGTCAATGTGATGGAGACCTTCATCCCTACAGAAGTGTATACTGGTACACTCAATGCGGAAGAGACGACAGTCTTTTTTATCCAGTTGGCGGCACTTTTTAACTCCAGAGGTAACGCAGATCAGTTTAAACACTTGGGCGTCTTTGGAAACATCTATAAGCAATATGCTGGTAATGCCATTAAAATCAAACTTGGATACTTTGAGAATAAGGTAGAAGCGAGTGATATTTTGCGTCAGGTTAAATCTATGGGTTATCGAGATGCGTTTATCACTCGCAATCAAATGAATGCCTCGGATATTGAGCTGATGATGACAGGTAGTTATTACATCAAGGATGATTATGCAGCTGGGAATACAAATTTTACCAGCGTTACTTCCAATTATAAAGTACAGTTAGCATCCTACCAAGATCCTATGTGGTTTCCCAACGCATCAATAGATGATTTAGGAAAGATAGAGCAATGGACAAAGGGCGAGTGGACGATATTTGTCTTAAGTGCCTACAGTAGCTATGAGAAAGCCATAGAAATCAGAGACTTAGCCATCGCCAGAGGTTTTAATGAGGCGAAAGTTGTCATGGATAATAACGGTATCCTGGAGCTGGTCAATTAGAGCTTGCTAAATCACAATCAGTGTCAAAATAATCATAAATAGGAGGGGATAGGATCAATGCATTCTATCTCCTCTTAGTTCTAAGGTTTTAATCATCTCAGCTTCATATGTGAGGTATTCTTGCCACCTCAGTTCCACCTCTTTTTCATCCCCATATAGCTTAGCTAGCCGCAAGAACATTTTGTAGTGCCCCGCCTCCGAGATCATAAATCCCTTATAGAATTCCTTAAGTTTTTCTTCTGAGATATGAAGCGAGAGCAATCTGAATCGCTCACAGCTTCGGGCTTCTATCAGGGCAAAGGTCAATAACTTCTCGATAAGACGCATTTCCTTTGATCCCCCTTTTCTTTGAAAGAGGATCAGCTGATTGACGTATTCATCCCGGCGCTGATGTCCGAGTGTGAGTCCTCTTTTTCGAAGCTCTTGCAGGACTAAGGCAAAATGACTCCACTCTTCTGCAGCCACAGGTGTCAGCTCATCCACTAACTCTCGTCGGTCGGGATATTGCTGGATTAAGGTGATGCATGAGGTAGTGGCTTTTTGCTCACAATACGCATGATCAGTTAAGATCTCTTGCAGATCCATCTCTGCTAAGTTGACCCATCTAGGGTCAGTAGGGAGGTTGAGGCCTAGTTTTGTTTTAGTCGTTTGCTCCATCATCATTGATATGTTCCTAAAATACAATTTGCATGATTCACAAAGAAGTCAATCTCATATACTTCATAATCCTCATAGCCAGTTGTCCACATGAGTCCGACTTTATCGAGTTCTACATTCGATAATTTCTTTAGGTAGTCCTTTTTAATGCTATATACCGGTGAATAGTTAGTGACATTGGATATGTCATCATATATCCCAAAACTGCGTTTCATGTTATAAGCAATCACCGTCTCACCATTGATGAGCTGCAGTCGCATCGCATCTCCTTTTTCTAAGCCACCAAAGGTCTCTTTCGCTCGATTAGATCTGATCTGAATGGATAGTGCGATAAAATAATTTGAACCAGATTTAATGACTTGTGCTGAGGTGCTGAGGTAATCTTGGCCAACGAAGTGTGGCTTTAGCTTTGGGTGTGTATACGCTAATAGGGGAGCTGCGTGTGTACTATACATCAAGTTATCTTTATCAGTAGTATTTTCGATCACATTGCAGTCATATGCATCAGTTATTGGATCTACTACTTCGAACGTATACTCAGATAGATCTTCTTCGGGATAGCTTAGCACGATCTGTCTGACCGAAGCCTGCAGCATTTCTATACTTTCTTCTATATACTCCAGCTCATCGACTAATGATTCATCATCCCTTAAAGAATGGATGGCTTGTCGAAGTATGGAAGCCTCTTGTAGCGATGATTCAAGTTCAGTGGATGCATCACCTGCCTTACTTACTTCCTCCAAGTCGAAAGCTTTCCCACCGTCCCTGAGAGCATCTTGTTTTTGGTTTATATTTTTTTGTATTTCATTGAGTCGTTCTGTAGATGCTTTTATCCTTGCAATTACTGGTGGATCAGTCAAAGCTAAGATCATATGACTTGAGTCTGGAGTATTTTGAGGTGCTTCTACTAATGCAGCAGATGGGAGTAGTAAGCTATCCACTGGCTCAATGGAAGGTGCCAGTGAGGAAATACTATCACTATTTATTTGAGTGAAAGCAGTGCTTATCTTAAAGATTGATAGCACAAAGATCAGGATCGGAATATCTTTAAATTTCACCTTGTTTCTTTTGATACATAAATCTAATTCACTTTTTGGCTATTGATTAAGATACTTAGCATGGTGTTTTGATAATGCTAAGATACTGTTCATTGCTATATCCATATAGATCTGGCCTTGATTTAAGACATATTTGTCACGTATTGAGGAGGATTTGGCTGTAACATGCAATAGGGCCTAATGCCACAAAAAAAGGAAGCACTCTTTATAGAGTGCTTCCTTTTACCTTTTATGATTAAGTGAGGGATAGAAAAGCCTATTCCACCAAGATCATTTTCTTACTGATGAGCTGCTCATCAAACTCTAACTGGTAGTAGAGTATGCCTGCAGAGACATTGAGCTGCTTCTTATCGATGATCATACTGTGATAACCAGCGGAGTAATCAGCCTGCTGCGTCATGATGAGCTGACCTGTGACATCCATGATCGATAGCTTCGCCTGTCCTGCTTGTGGCAGCGTGAAGGCTATGGTCGTCTGATCAGAGAATGGGTTAGGTTCATTCTGCATGAGTGCTAAGTCGTAGGCGTCATTCTCAGCCTGAGTAAAGGCTAAAGCGACCTCAGATACCTGTTCCAGATTATTGAAGTAAGCTTCTGCGGGTGTGATCTCAGAGCTGATGCGCAGTGCATCACTTAGCCTGAGAGTCTCAGTCGCAATCATCTGAATCGTGAATAACCCTTCTGCTGCCTCAGGATCAAGACTCACCTGATGAGCATCGTGCCAGCTCATGGTGGTGACATCCGCTCTGATAGCATAGTCACTTTCGTCGATATCAATCTGTCCAGATGAGATAGACTCTATGCTCAGTCCAGGATGATTCAGTGTGAACTGATATCCATAGATTGACTTAAAGTTATCAGCATCGACGACGAGCTCGATTCTCTCGCCAGGCTGTAGGATCTGATCAGCTACTTGAAGTGTCAGTACCTTACCTGATCTGGTCTCAGCTCTGCTGAATCCATTAACAGAAGCAGAACCATTGACATCACCCATTTTGATGGCGATGAAGTCTTCCTGTGTCTGATTAGCATCCAGATCCAAGACTCTGAGTGACTCAGTGAAAGGCCATGGATTCATATCATCAAAGTAGCTAGCACCCTCATCGACGAATCTCCAACTTTCACTCTTATCGATATCATCGATGACACCGAGTATGAGTCTCTTAATCTCAACGATATCGAGTGCACTGACTCTACCGTCATCGGTGACATCAGCAGCAATGACTTTATAAGGACTATCGAATAGCTGCTCGTCAATGACGTGTCTGGACATGAAGACCAAGTCAATGGTTGATATACCGTTGATGTATTGATCTTGCTTATCCACAGAGATTTGATAGTTCAATTCTTTAGGTAGCGTCGTAAAGGCATAGCGGCCTGTATTATCAGTCTGCACAGTGAATGGTGATTCTGGTAGAGAGGTAGCAGCGGTCACATCGACTTGCTGCAGTACATCACCGAATTCAGTTTGTACTTGACCAGCAATCATGGCAGAGCTACCAGTATTCACTTCAGTAGAATCAGTAGGCTCAGGCTGTCCGCCTTCACCAGCACATCCACCATTGAATAGAATACCGACAGTACAGAAGTCTCCATTACCAGAAGCATCCCATACGTATACATCGAGATCGACGAAACTCTCGAGGTCTTCACATGTGAAGGTCATACCGAACTGTGATCCGAAGTCAGCATCACCAGGTCTGATTGGCGCTTCTCCAGATGGGACGATGCTAAACTCTAAGTCAGCTGCATCCGTACAGTTATCGAAACTACCAAAGTCAAACTCTCGACCCCAGATTTCAGCTGTACCGCTGTCTTCCATGAATACAGTGGTCAATCCGCTGACACAGAATGGCGTTGGCGCTTTCTGATCTCCGAAGGTGACGACTGTTCTGGCACTTGACTCATTGCCACATCCGTCCTTCACTCTCCACGTGATGATGTGCTCATCTCCCGGACTTCCTTCTTGAGAATTCATCGTAGCCTCAGGACCTTTAGCAGTCTTAGTGGTGACGACTTCTCCATCTTTACTGACTGTGATGATCCATTGTAATAGATTACTTCCCGTCATCTCACCGCCACAAAGATCAGCAGCAGTAGCCGTGATCACATCGCTGCCCGTACATGGTGTATCATCATCTTTAGTGGTAGCACCACCAGAAGTATTGACGACATACTCTGCAGGACCGTCAATAGTCGGAGCCGTATCATCTATGACTTTGATCACTTGATCATAGGTATAGTATCCATCCTCATCCACATCAGTGTATCTGAAGTAGACAGGATCAGCTACAGGGCCGTAGTCAGGACAAGAGGCGCATTCGCCTTGAGCCCAGTCTTCTACTGCCTGGAATCTGTCTCTGGCGGTATCATTTTCATCGTCGACATCGCTGCCATTAGGATCATAAGTACACCAGTCTACGACCGTCCATCGCTGAATGATCTTCATACAGGCATCAGAAGCTCTGATGGTATCTGACTCCATAGAGTAACCTACGAGACCACAGTCAGTATCACACCATACAGGAGCGTCATTGACGACGTCAGGCGTACATGACGCAGATCCTCCCATGGGGACAGTCGCTTCAGTTTCTGTGACTTTACCATCGGCATCACACTCTAAGTTGATTCCAATGACTTCCCCATCATCGTAATTCTTAGGCCACTTGATAGTGTATGGGTCGAAGTTAGCGGTAGATGACACGCTTATGACTTGTCTACAGTAAGCATCACCAGCGTTAAATTCTCCATTGAGGTCATTATCGACATACCACTCTCTGATGACTTGGCCACCAGCACATACATTATTACCTCTTTCTTCATTGAGTAGGAGAACTTCGTATGCGGTCTCTCCCGTACAGTTGCCACCGACCATAGCTGGATGGTCGAGTACATCTCCGTCAGCACAGGAGATGACTTGGTCAGTACAGATGAGTGAAGGCGCAGACTTATCTACGACAGACACATCGACCATACATTGATTGACATTGCCATTTTCATCAGTGACGATGAGTACGACGGTTACAATCTGGCCAGCATCTTCACAGCAGAAGCTGACAAACTCGCCAGGTTCAGTGACCATGGTTTTATTATCTTCAGACGGCAGACAGCCTTCTTTATTATCTATGATGCCGAGATCTACTTCTTTCGTAGTAGGGGCGCAGCTCATGGGCGCATAGCCTATAATATTATCTCTACAGTCTCTGACAACTTCTTGCCAATCTTCCATTCTGACTACTGTGAGAGTGACCTTACCACAGCCAGAGTCGTGAGACCCTTCGTCGAGATCTGTGGCATATATCTTTGCGATGCCTTCATCGATGGTGCCAGAGGATGCGGTTAGGCTGACTTGCAATCCTGCTTCGCAGACTGGTACGGGTGGTACCAGATCCGTGACGACCACATGGAAGCTCGCATCGGTGCTGTTACCACAATCATCAGTGACGGTGACAACCACGGTGATTGGACTCTGATCTTCCCAGAGGTCTACGAGGTATCCATCCTGGACAGTACCTTCTTCGGAATACCAGCTGACGTCTAAGTCTTCGCTACAGTTATCTCTGGTGAGTAGTTCTGGCAGTGGGAATTTAGCACCACAGGTCCACGGCTCAGTACTCGCAAATACATCATCCAGCATAGTGACGGGTACGAGCTCTCCATCGACTTGCTTGAGTATTTCTGGAGCAGATAGATCTCTGATCTCGATGGTCTGCAGATTCCTGACAAGGATATCGGCATCACACCAGTCGATCATGACCCATTCTCTCAGTATCTTCTTACCTGAACCACAGGCCTCGAATTCGACGTCAGATTTAGAGACTAATAGATTACAGAGTCTGCTTCTGATCGGCACTTGAGGGAATCTAGGATCTGTGACAAAAGTGTCCAGAACAATCACATCCTTGAGTACTTTATCTACCACAGTGATTTGTACCCACTCAGGTGTTCCATCTCCATCTACATCCTGCATGACCATGGTGTCTCTGAGAATCTGCATAGATTCGTCAGGTACTTGGATGGTATCTGCAGTGATGATGGTGTCTGTTTGTAATCTGTGCTTGTCCACATAATGAGGGAAGGCGAGGCTTCCACTGCCAGTGAGTGCTTCGATAGACTCAGGCGAACCAAATTCATAGGCGATGTCACTATCGATATTATCTAAGTAGTTACAATCGAGATTGATGTCATTAGGAAATCCGAAATGAGCATTGAATTCGAATTCAGGCACATCAATATCCAGTTTTTGGATGGCATAGGTCTGGCAGAGTAGATCGACTTCTTCGATTCTGTCATGTCTGAGGACCTTAACCGTGTATCTCAAGGTGATGAGCTCTCCTTCTGGATCGCAGATGTCACCAGTTCTTTCTTCTTTGACGATGAGTCTAAGTAGCTCAGGGCCACACTCTCCGAATTCTTCTCTCACCTCATCAGGAGAGATCAGGATATCAGGAAATACATTTTCATCGCTGCACCATACTTTACAATCTTCTGGCAAGACACCGTCTTCTGTGCAGGCACAGGGGGCCTCTAGTTGTGGGAGCTGATTAGTCTCAACTATGGCAGTACCCCAACAGCTATTTTGGCCACAACCTACTTCGTATGTCAGGACAAAATTGACAGCTTCAGGTGTCAATATATTTCCAAAACTATTTCCGTCATCATCGAAGAAATTGATTTCATAGAATCCGAGAAACGATGGTGCTTCTAGGACCATATCAGGAGTGACTTCCAATCTACATTCTCTGTTTAGGCTGATGACCAGATCTTGATTACAGACTAGCTCATCACATACGGGCAGAATGACAGGAGTGGGATCATCAGGATCACCATCACCATCTGGATCAATATTATCCAAGACTGTTGGATCATCTGAGTCGTCTTCTATATCTTCTATCGGTGTGCCATCAGATGATACGGCAAGTCCTTGTACTTGGGCTTCATTAAATTGCAACGCTCCAAGATCTCTATATCTATCTAAGCTAACTTCTGTCGTAATGGTTACGCGGAAGCTTTCTCCAGGCATGAGAATACCCGTCTGGTCAAACAGCTCCGTATTGCCGTCATAACCCGTGTAGCTCAGGTCAAGACCTGGAAGCTGAGTAGCGTCGATGTTAGTTATTTCTAATTCTACATTTGTCGCATTTAGCGGAGACGCTGGCAGTGCAGCAGGGAAGAAAACTAATGGATCCTGCATTGATAGATTTCTTACTTCGAAGCCGCCATCATTCTGTATGATCAGCTCATAAGTCAAGAGGACATCATCATCATCGAAGAGGTTCTCGAAGACCTGCTCTTTGGTTAAATCTATAATACAAGGAGAGACTAGGATATCGTCAACATCCACATCCAGTCCTGCACAAATACCATTGGAGCTTACTATTTCTAATACTTCTGCAGCACTTGTCTGACCAGGCGTGACGACTGATAGGTCAAGAAAGTTACCATCAGTAGGATCACTAATCTGTGCAATTAGTGTATGAATTTTATAGACGCCTTCTTCAGTTACAGTGAAGTCAGGTGTCGTATTCACTTGTTCTATGATGAAGCCAGGATTAGATGTTAATACATATAATGTACTAAATCCAGTAGGGACAATAGTCTGGCCTACTGGCGTCGCATTGATCATTGTACCGTCTTCATCTAGGCATTTATCTGGACCACCAACGATATCGCCTACGTCGACGCTACAGAATGGGACAATGGTTGGATCATCAGGATCGCCATCGAAATCAGGGTCGATATCAGTTGGTTCGTTAGGATCATCTGATATATCAGTCACAGGCATATCATTAGGATCAGTACCAGTAACTAAGGCTTGATTTGTTATTTCTAGTGTTAAAAGATCTTCAAGTGTCAATACTCTCATTCCTGAGAAAGTGGTATTGTCCGTTTCTCCAGGAGCTAATGATGGTATCGGTCCACCAATCACCACGATGTCAGGGTCAGTGACTCGTACATTAGTTAGCGTCACATTACCCGTATTAGTAACTACGAATTCATAATCAATCGTTTCACCAACCTGAGCTAATCCATCTCCGTTTTGATCTGCCAATGTTCCTATTTTGAGTAGTGAAATCATTGGGTCCTGACCAACGGGTACGACGGTCGGATCGTCAGGATCACCATCCATGTCAGGATCTATATCAGTTTGATCTAGAGGATCATCAGAGTCATCTTCTACCGGATTACCACCTGGATCCGTACCTGAGCCAATGGCTTGATTCACTACGCCACCATTGTCTATATCTTGCTGGATTAAGGTATATATACCTGTGAATTGAGTAGAGTTAGTATCACCAGGTCGCATCACAGGGATAGGGTCACCCATGACGATGACCATGTCATCAGTAATTATAACGTCTTCTAGAGTCACATTTCCATTATTGGTCACAGTGAATGAGAAAGTTATGGTTTCACCAGGTTGGCCAAGTCCATCACCATTCTCATCATTAAAAGCTCCGATTTTTAATACGTCTATATTAGGTCTCTGTGGTAACGGAGTGATCTCATCATCTGGATCTTCTATTGTCATACCATCTGGGTCCGTCCCCATCACTGAAGCACTATTTAATACCTCACCTTCGTCAATGTCGACTTGATTGATGACATAGATACCTGTAAATGTGGTATTGTCCATTTCGCCAGGTTGAAGTACATCGATCGCTGTGCCCGTAATCGCTATAGTAGGGTCATCTAGTTCTATGTTCGTCAGCGTTGTATTACCCGTATTAATGACGACAAATACATAAGATATGGTTTCTCCTGGCTGAGCTGCGCCATCACCATTTTCATCATTGAATGTTCCAGTTTTCATGAGCATGATCTCTGGATTCTGCGCTAATGGGGTGTCTTCATCGCTCGTATCAGTAAATGGATTATCATCTGGATCAGTAGCTCTGACAGTGGCTGTATTCTCAACATTTCCAAGATTGACATCATCTTGGGTCAAGACATAAATACCTGAGAAAGTTGTCATATCCATGGTGCCAGGAGCTAATGAAGCGATCTGTTGGCCTGAAACGGACACTAATGGGTCCGTTACCTCAATTCCTGAAAGAGTCACATTGCCAGTATTAGTCACAATAAACATATACGTGATAGTCTCGCCAACTTCAGGGAAACCATCTCCATCTGTATCATTGAACATTCCTGCTTTGACTATTTCTATGCCAGGCATTCCAGGTAGATCAGTTATTTCAGTATCATCATCTCCAGTTGGATTACCTTCAGGGTCAGTACCAGTCACTGAGGCTTGGTTCATTTTCATTCCATCGTCCACATCATCTTGTGTCAAGGTGTATGTGCCTGAGAAGGTGGTATTGTCTGATGCTCCTGGAGCCAAACTTGGTAATGTGATACCACCTAGCATCAACATTGGATCTGATACCATGATGCTTTGCAGTGTGACAGTTCCCGTATTAGTCACCACAAAACTGTAGCTGATGGTCTCTCCGGCATCGGCGAGTCCATTTCCATTGGAGTCATTGAAAGTGCTGAGTTTGTCTATATCTATTCCAGGCATTCCTGGGAGCTCAGTCATGTCATCGTCATCATCAGTGGTTGCGACGCCCGAAGGATCATTGCCAGATACAGTGGCCATATTAGTTATCATACCTTCGTCTAAATCTGCCTGAGTCAAGACGTATGTCCCTGTAAAGGTCATATCATCAGTAGACATTGGCGCTAAATCAATAGGGCCACCTTGGATATCAATCAATTCATCTGAAATTGTGACCATGGTAAGGGGTACACTTCCAGTGTTGATGACGATGAATGAGTATGTTATGGTTTCATTTAGTTGAGCTATGCCATCACCATTTTCATCGTTGAAGGTCCCCGTTTTCATCAACATGATTTCTGCATCAGCTTCAAACATGGTAATTTCTTCGTCTTCATCTTCAATTGGTTCACCATTTGGATCCAGACCTGAGGCAGTTGCCATATTGGTCACCATACCATTGAGTATGTCTGCATCTGTCAGCGTGTAAGTAGCGGAGAACGTGGTATTGTCCATCTCTCCTGGAGCAAGTGTAGCTATAGGGCCACCCATCACGACTACTTGAATATCTTCTACACTCACCATTGTCAGTGGCACTGTTCCTGTATTGGTCACAATGAACATATATGATATGGTCTCTCCGACTTCAGCAAAACCATTGCCATTTGAATCATTAAGCATTCCTACTTTGACTATTTCTATGCCCGGTACTCCTACTACACATGCACCCGAAGCTGTATCATCTATATAACTAGTAGAGCTGGGTGTACCGCAGGTAGCAGTCATTCCATCTAATACTAAGCCACACTCATTGATACCAGCTGCTGGCATGCTGTATCCATCTGATACCTCAGTATCATTTACATTCGGATTAGAATTAGTGCCAGCCTCAGTGGCATCAGAGCATCCATCTCCATCACTATCTAAATCTCTAAAGTCTTCAATGCCGTCACCATCCGTATCTACGGGAGCATCGCCACACAAACCTTCTAACACACCAGGTGTAGCACTGTAGGTACCATCACCATTATTATCTAATGTACATTCTTCCAGGACTAAAGAAATATCTCCACATGCTTCTATAGCATCTGGTATACCATCATTATCTGAATCTAAGTCAAATGCGTCTGCGATCCCATCTCCATCAGTATCACTCGCCACACAGATTGGCTCAGGGGCCGGTAAGAAGGTAAAAGAACCACCATTGCCATCATCAAAATCGTATAAATCGAATTCTATTCTATCTATACATCCATCAAAAACAATAATAGCCTTGTGCTCAAATACATTATTATTACTGGGACGTGCCTGAACATCGCAAATACTTCTGACTGTACTGGCAGCTG
Organism: uncultured Saprospiraceae bacterium; assembly: GCA_937929945.1. Classification (GTDB taxonomy): domain Bacteria; phylum Bacteroidota; class Bacteroidia; order Chitinophagales; family Saprospiraceae; genus CALFUK01. Next base: position 32,187 of record CALFUK010000057.1, on the reverse strand, counting down.
CATCAGCTTCTAAGCAAACACCTATGCTGGTTATTGTATAAGGGACCACAACGCCATTTAAAAATCCGACTACAGCTACCTCATCCGTTCGATCAATGTCATAGAGGTTGAAGTTAAACCCACATACCGGCTGTGAGAATGTATAGTTAGTCCCTAGTGAGTTAGCTGATCCTGTTTCTCCCGGAGCATGAGCCACACCCAGTAAAAGACTGGTAGAATCATTACCTGAGCTTAAGATGTGTTCATTGGAGATGATAAATTCGTCCTGCATGGCTGAGCCATTGAGCTCTAAGGGGGACTCGATCTGTATCAAAGCTCCGTTAACACCACCGACAGTAATCATGGCATTGTTAAAAGCTGTGAGGGCATCGGTCTCTCCATTGAGCGGAGATAAATCTACCACGGAACAGGTCACTCCTTCGTCTTCGTCGAGTATGCCATCGTTATCACTATCCATATCGACAAAGTCAGGAATGCCATCATTATCGACATCTCCGTCAAGCGGACCGACGAGGGTAGTGGGCACCTCGATATTCTCAATTGTAAAAGAGGGTAGTGTGAATAAAACACACAGGACTAATAAAGTTGCCGAGATAGCTTTGAAGAGCTTCAAGGATGGGATTGTTGGCTTACGCATCAGGTTGATTATTTACGCTAATTAAGTTCAGATTACACAAAGGAAAATTTCAATATGCATTTCATAAATCCTTTGAACGGGTAAATTTAGTAAAACTCAGTAAACAAATTAATTATTTTCATTATTTAAATTGCTGATTTTTAAGGATTTCCGAACTTGATTGAGCATTAAGGGGCAAATATTTAGAATTTAAAGAGTAACATTGATCCGATGTGCGGGGGAAACAGGAGATGATCTATTAATTTAAAGAAATATATAATATGTAGTAATATCACAGTCTGTACAGTATGTATTAGATAATTTTATTACATATGACAAGATTAGCTGGTATAATTTGTGTTTGTATCTTCAATATGTCAATTTAGATTTTGGGTATTGAAAAGACTAATAAGCGTTACTTGTATCGTCTATGATACCCATTCGATAGACTATGAATCACACAATAATAAAGCGTTAATCAGCTTTGAAATAAAAAGAGAAATAATCACATTTGGAATCAGCCAAACATTTTTTTGAAAATATCCGAATAGCGGATGCGGTGGATGTCTTAATCGTAGGCTATCTTCTGTATCTGCTGTATAAGCTTCTGAAAGGATCAGTGGGCTATAATATATTTATTGGCCTGATTTTACTAAGTCTGACGTATTTGGTAGTCGAGACATTTCAGTTGAGAATGCTGTCTATGCTGTTAGGAAGTGTCTTTCAGTTGGGAGCCATCATTTTGATTATCGTATTTCAGCCAGAGATCAGACGCTTCTTGCTGATGATCGGTAATAATACACTGAAAGGCAGGAATCAATTCTTCAGTCGATTCTTCGGAAAGGAGATATCTGCTGTAGAAGAACAGTACAGCTCCCTGGCCAAAACCATCAAGAATGCCTTAGTCAAACTCAGTAGGAGAAAGGCAGGAGCTCTGGTGGTCTTGATGCAAGACATGAATGAAGAGATTCTGAGTGGTTCTGGTGTGAAAGTCGATGCTAAGATATCAGAGCTGCTGATCGAAAATATATTTGAAAACAAAGCTCCACTTCATGATGGAGCCATGATCATCTCTGGAGATCGTATACACTCCGCCAGTGTGATCTTACCAGTATCCAAGAATACTGATGTAGATCCTAATCTTGGACTGAGGCACAGAGCGGCCTTAGGCATATCAGAGGCGACAACTGCTGTAGCATACATCGTATCTGAAGAGACAGGTAAGATATCATACGCACACAAGGGAAAACTTTTTATTGACATTCCCATACAGGACTTAGAGACTCTGATCAAGACTCACCTTACCATCAAACAGTGAGGCTGAACCAATAACAATCATTACTAATCATATATAATTTCTAATGGAAACGGTAGTACAATACATTAACTCGAACAAAGATAGATTCTTAGATGAGCTACTCGAACTGCTTAAGATACCTTCCATCAGTGCAGACCCAGCTTACACTGATGACGTAGCCAAAGCGGCGGACTTTGTAAAAAAGAGTCTGGAGAAGGCTGGGGTAGATATAGCAGAGATACATCCCACAGCAGGTCATCCGATCGTCTACGCAGAAAAAATGGTCGCAGATGATTTACCTACAGTGCTCGTCTATGGTCACTATGATGTGCAACCGCCAGATCCGCTAGAGCTGTGGGACTCCCCACCATTTGAGCCTGTGATCAAAAAGACTGCGATACATCCTGATGGTGCCATCTTCGCCCGTGGTGCCTGTGATGACAAAGGTCAAATGTATATGCATGTGAAAGCTTTCGAAGCGATGAATGCTGCTGGAAATCTACCCTGCAATATGAAATTCCTAATCGAGGGTGAGGAGGAAATTGGCTCTGATCATTTAGAGATCTTTTGCAAAGCGCATGTCGATAAGTTAGCCTGTGATGTCGTCTTGCTATCAGACACTTCGGTGATTGCTAATGATGTGCCATCGATTACGACTGGCCTACGAGGGCTAAGCTATGTGGAGGTAGAAGTGACTGGCCCCAATCGAGACCTCCACTCAGGTGTATACGGCGGTGCAGTGGCTAATCCCATCAATGTACTATGCGATATGATTGCATCATTGAAAAATGAAGATCTGAGCATATCGATACCTGGATTTTATGATGATGTAGTGATCGTGGATGCCGCAGAGCGAAAAGCGATGAATGAAGCTCCATTCGAGTTATCAGACTACAAAGAAGACCTTAAGATAGAGGAGATCATGGGAGAAGCTGGCTATACGACCTTAGAGCGTACCTCCATTAGACCTACGCTGGATGTGAATGGCATATGGGGAGGCTACATCGGAGAGGGGGCTAAGACGGTTCTGCCTTCTAAGGCCTTTGCTAAGATCAGTATGCGACTCGTACCTAATCAGACACCTGATGCGATCACGACATTATTCGAAGAGCACTTTAGGAGTATAGCACCTAAAGGAGTGACCGTAGAAGTGAAACCTCATCATGGTGGCTATCCAGCAGTAACGCCTACTGATACGATAGAATACAAGGCGGCCGAAATGGCCATGGAGAAGACCTATGGTAAGAAGCCGATTCCTCAACGATCAGGAGGTAGTATACCTATCGTGGCCATGTTTGAAGAGGTATTCGGGGTGAAGTCTGTGATGTTAGGCTTCGGCTTAGATTCTGATGATATCCACTCGCCGAATGAAAATTATGGTTTGTTTAACTATTACAAGGGTATCGAAACTATACCATATTTTTATCTTTATTATCAGAAGTTAAAATCGAATCATTGAAAGTACAAAGACCAAAGTAAACAAACGATCCAAGCGATTTTTGGCTTTACTACTTGTTGATACCATTGATCTATAAAACTGATACGTACATGAATAAAATTATAACCGTCATTTTATGCTTAGCATCTCTCGGGCTGTATGCTCAAGATGAAATACCAATGACAGCCTCTGACAGCCTCTCATACAGTATCGGAGTCGTCGTAGCTCAGAATATCAAAGAGCAGGGCTTTACCAAGGTAAATCACTACATTGTTTCTAAGGCTATAGCTGACGTATTACAATCTGAAGAACTATTGATTTCGCAAGAGATTGCGGATGTCTATTTTAGAAATGAATTATCTAATGTAAAAACAAAGCAAAAACTAATGAGTAAAAAAATAGGTGAGGAATTTTTGGCACAGAATGGGGCCAAAGAAGGAGTCGTGACGACTGAGTCGGGTCTACAATACGAAATCATGACGGAAGGTGATGGTCCAAGTCCATCCGCTACCGATAAAGTCAGAGTGCATTATCATGGTACATTGATCGATGGTAGAGTATTTGATAGTTCTGTAGAAAGGGGAGAGCCGATTAGTTTTGGGCTTAATCAAGTGATTCAGGCTTGGCAAGAAGCGGTACCCCTGATGAAGGTAGGGTCAAAACACCGCATATTTTGTCCATCGGATTTAGCATATGGAGAAAGACAAGCAGGGCCTCTAATCGGACCACACTCTACTTTGATTTTCGAAATAGAATTATTAGGAATCGAATAAAAATAATCAGCGGTCACTCTCTTGGGGCCGCTTTTTTTTATGTTGCACATAGACCTCATATCATGCGTACCAGAACTGATGGATTCTTTCCTCGGGCACTCTATTATGAAGCGAGCCCAGGACAAGCAGCTGCTGCGTGTGCACATACATAATCTACGAGAATATGGACAAGGTAAGAGCCGGCAGATCGATGACTACCAGTATGGAGGTGGCGCAGGAATGGTCCTGATGCCAGAGCCATTGGGCAATTGTATCGAATCACTTCAGGAAAAAAGAGACTATGACCAAGTCATATACATGACTCCAGAAGGGAAGACCTTTGACCAAAAGGAGGCCAATAAATTGTCACTGCATAAAAATTTATTATTGATCGCAGGACACTACAAGGGCATAGATGAAAGAATCAGAAAACTATATGTGACGCAAGAAATATCTATTGGTGATTATGTCTTGTCTGGAGGAGAGATCGCTGCTGCTGTCGTCATTGATGCGCTCGGTAGATTAATCCCCGGTGTCCTCAATAATGAAACATCTGCATTGACCGATTCGTTTCAAGATGACTTATTAGCTCCACCTGTATATACGAGACCGAATGACTACAAAGGCCTAAAAGTACCAGCAGTATTGTTGTCAGGACATGACCAGAAGATCACTGACTGGAGGTACGATGCATCCATAGAGAATACTAAAAATAGAAGACCAGATCTACTCGACAAGCAGGAGTAGGATGCTCTATCGCGACATTCCAGTCATACAAGGAAAACAAACATCTCGAACATCTCGTTTCTTTCTATGGTGTGATGCTTTAGTAAGCGTTTATCATAGCTACCGCATACTTCCAAAATCGAAATATCTTTCATAGATTCACAAAATAATTTCTGCTGATGCAACTCAATAAATGGTTTCTGTCACTGTATTTCATTTTCTTAGGTGTACCTCTATTCTGCCAATATCCCTCCAACCTTAATCAAGATATTCCTCCATCAGATGGATTTCTCTCTGTCACTGCGATAGCGAATACCTACAACAACGCAAGACGGCAGGAAGAAATCCAGCTTAACTTGATACCCAATTCCATTCAAGATTTATTTCTTCCTCCACAAAGTGAATGGGATAATATGAGTCGGCAGGAGCAGGCTCTGTACCTCATGAATGATGAGCGCACTGCCAGAGCTGGCATCGATTATGGTAGTGGCCCTGTGAAGGGACTCGCCTTCCAGGGTATCGGAGAGGGCATCGATATCGTATCGCAAGCATGGGCTCAGTATCTGTATGATAATGAGGTGTTTGCTCACTGTCACCCCACTACTGCAAGCTGTCCATTTCAGAGAATTGACAATGAGCTCGGAGGATCATGCACAGACTTTATTCCAGTAGCAGAGAATTTAGCCTTTGCTGGTCATTTTAATCCGAGTCACGGATTTTCCAATTTTATCGCGGAGACAATCTATACGTTTAATTACGCTGATGCTCAATCAAATTGGGGGCACCGAGTGATGAACCTCTATCAAAATTTGAACAATAATTCTGGAGATGGAGATAAGGAAGGTGTCATAGGTGTCGGTATAGTCATCGGCCCGCTCTTTGGTGCTACTAGTGGCATCCTGCTATGCGTCAATGTGTTTGATGCTTCTGCCAGTTGTGATGAAGTGATTGTGCTAGATTCTGATGACCTATACAGTCCCTGTGATCTACAGGAGACTGAAGTGTCTGGTTCAATCAGTTCAGGTGTGTTTTCAGATGGTATCATCTACGCTGATGCTGTCATCCAGCCATCAGCATCTGTTGATTTCATAGCCTCTAATTGTGTGTCATTGAATGCTGGCTTTGAGGTAAAGAATAATGCCACCTTCGAGGCCTTGATTCAGTCTTGTGACTGACCGTTTTAAAAAACAGGTCTTCCGGATAGCTTACATGGATGAACACAGCTTGTCGCTATTCAGATTTTCCCTTTTTTATATACAGGATGAAGCTCTCCACTAAGATAATTATGACTCAGGCTTTCGCGATTATATGCGCAATTCTAATTTTATAATTATTCAACATTTAGCTTCATTATTCCCCATACAGCTGTATGTCCGGGTAAAAAGTCCCCCACGAAAACCAATAGCCCATAAATGACAGTGTAGGCACCAAGTCAGGTACTGTGCGACTCGTCTCCAAGCCTCTGCCTGCTAGATCATATTCATTTCCATCTTCGTCTTGTATAATGGCTGGCAGACCATCTTCTACGATGGTAAATCGTAAGCCATTAGGATTATGATAGGATACGATATAATTGAGATTGGTGTTTCTGATGATGATGATTTCATCACCTTCCAGATAATCATACAGAATCTCGGTATCAGTCATCTCATAATTAAAGGGGTAGGCGATAGAGGCCGATTCTCCCAAGACACCGAGCACCCGATCTTTTTTGTTTAATCGACTATCATCATTGCTGACGGGAAATAGTAATCGATCATTATTAGTCCTGTAATCTCCATAGGGGTACCTATCATAAGCACGATTAAAACCTGTTTCTTCAGTCATAAGATCGGACTCTGGATAAGCTTCCAGCCAGGTACCCATGGTGGTTTCGATCATGACAATAGCGTTGATATCAGTGCCGACCAGATCACCATTGACACAGTCAAGCCGCTGCTGAGACCAAGTGCTATTTGTGTTTCTATCATAAGGCATAAGATTGGACTCAAAGAGTAGACCTGACACGCCAAACTCAGTCTTATTGCCTTGTATCATGCGATCCCATCCGACGCCCGTACCTGTCAGTGGACAATAGGTCACAGCAATGGATAAATCATCAAGATCATCATTGACAATCTCGTGCCAGTCCAAAATCGAATGTGGATAAGCTCTTGCCATGTCCTTGTGTATGATGCCTAAGACTAATTCGTCCATATCAAGATTAGCTGTGTTACTTGCTTTGGCGAAATGAGGGCGATCCACTGAGGGGATGCCATCTTTACCAGGTCCACCATCAAAGACTTCATTTTGTGGGATGCTCCATCGATTGGTGTTTTCTGGTATCGTATCCGTGATAGGAGCTACATCTTCACCGCTGCAGGCGGAAAGTAAGCAAGTGAACAGTAAGAAGACTAAGATGCGATTCATTCTCATAATTTAAGTTAAAATATTTCGATGATTTCTTTAGATCCAAAATCAAATGATTTGTAGAAAGCGAGATTTATAATGGCGTCTGGTGAAAGTTGGGTCTCATTAACAAAAGTATGCACAGGCAGTTCGGCCTGGAGTAAGATCGAAGCAGTGGAGGAAAGCTCTATCGATACAGCTCCTTTCAGAAAGAGCCAGTTTCCGCCTGTACCTGAGTTAGGGACATCGTTGATCTGGTCCCGCTCTGTGGATCGGTAGCGCACTGATATGGATGGCTGGAGGATCTGCTGTAAGAATAGTACTTGATCTGAAATACCTGCTATTAGCTGTATATCATTACCAAAGCGATACGATTGAAGACCATTGCGGGAGTTTGGATTGGCCCCATTGCGCTTATAGATAGCTCTTAGAAATAAGCTGGTACTTGGCCGAGAGGTTAATGTGCTCTGCAGGGCGCTGAATAGTAATATATCTAATGAACCACTACCTGGCTGAAGGTCCTCGACTAAGAAAAGACCCGCATTATTTCGCTCAGAAAAACTACCTATTGGATACTTTATTCCGCCTCCAATAGTCCATTGCACCGGAGAAAGTGTGATGTTATAATTGAGTATACTGATAGGGTCACCTAGGCCGAAGGTAGATTCGAAATCCCGTCCACCATTGTTGAGTGTGATACTTCGTGTCTGTCTGATCAATGGCAAAAACCACTCTATCGATAGCCTGCTGCTTACAGCATAATTACCCCTAAAAAGAAATGACTGGGTCCGTCTCTGACGCAGCTGATCGTCCAGTGTCATGCTACCATCATAGAGACTCGAGAGGTAGTTTAAATCAGCGCTGATACTGAGCTGTAATACCTTAGGAGAGTCAGCTGCAAAGCCAATGTTACTTGATACTGGCACACCCCCAGAACAACAAGACTGTGCTCCAGCTTTGATGCAGAACACGACAATGAAAAATATAGCCACTCTACAGCGCATAAATGTGATCATGATTAAGCAAGATAGACGCATGAAACGTCTATGATGTGGATATCTAAGACACCCAAGTGGATGATTGATATTTCCAGATGGGCATTTCGCACCGAAATTTAAACATATGAAATATACATACCAATATAAGGTATACGTCTGTCAGATGAATGACAATAAGGAGTGGGTGATATGTATGAGTCAGGACAAAAATCAGAAGAGATTCGCTACTAAGAGGCTTAGTAATATAAGCATCATTGTCCCATCCAGCAAACCAGAGTAGTAGTAGTCGTGTCTGTCCTGATCAGATTTGAGAATTAGTAGCGCAGAGAAGCTGTAGCTTATCAGTGTAGACAAAAGATATAATTTAGGAAACAGCAGTCTGCTCTGTGATAAAATGAAAAGAATAACTGAAATGATCAAGGCCAAAACAGCCAGTCGCTTAGCGCGATCACTTCCCAGCGAATGGACAAATGTCTTGACGCTGATCTTCTGATCAATCAATTCATCTCGGATATCAAAAGGAATGGTAATAGCGAAAATAAATAAAGCTCTTTCCACGAAAAGTAAAGATGCATTGGTATCAAATCCTGAGACCATGTCTAATGGAATCAGTACCGTAAAAATACTCCAGACAATGCTGATTAAAATGATCTTGATGTAGTGAAAGTCTCGCAGCCTTCTACGAGAGGGCAGGAGCGGGACCGTATAGATGAATGAGATAAATGCTGGAGCCACTAGGAGGATACGCGTGCGTATGGGCAGATGAAAATAATAAAAAATCGATCCAACCAATCCCACGAGCGCATACACCCTGATGTGATGTTTATATTGATTGATGATTTTATATCGCCCTTGCTCTCTATAGATGCCGACTTTTTCAATGCCGACGATGCGATGCAGGCAGTAGATGAATATCGTAGAAAAAAAAATAAAACAATAATAAGCTGCAGCTATTTCTGTTTGTGTTAATTGGCTGGTGACATACACTAAACTAATAGAGCCAAGGGCAATGTGTAGACTGCTGTAAATGTAAAGGTTGAGTATTTTATGTAATAGATTCGTTCTCGTGATTTTCTAAGTTATAAAATATAAGAAGCCTATGATTTGGTACTCAAAAATAGCATTTATAAGATGTCTATGACTTACATATCTCTAAGCTATAGGTTCGCAAAAAATTCTAAATCCGGTCGTAGGTAGCGACTGTCATTTCGTTTTGTACATCCCCAGTATGCTTGATCGCTGATGGCTCAAAGAGGAGTACATGTACTTCCTCTTCAGCTATGGGTCTGTGCTCTACTCCTCGGGGTACGATGATCATTTCACCTTCATTTATGATCTCTGTCCGATCTCTGAATTCTATGGTTAGGCTGCCCTTAATGACCATGAATAACTCATCTTCTTCGGCGTGATCATGCCACACGAATTCACCCTTTAACTTGGCTAATTTGACATCCTGACCATTCAAAGATCCAATTATTTTTGGCGACCAGTGATCTTGAAAGAGCCCCAGTTTTTCTTGGATGTTCACCACCTTCATCTAGAAGTATTTGAAGTTATGATTGACTTTTATTTTTAGTAAGGTCTCATAGATTAGCTTAGTCACATTCTCTATGTCATCCTGATGAGCCATCTCTACTGTGGTGTGCATGTACTTCAGCGGCAGCGAGATCAGCGCCGATGGTACTCCACCGTTTGAGTAAGCGAATGCATCCGTGTCTGTCCCCGTACTTCTGGATGAGGCCGATCTTTGGAATGGTATCTTCTTCTTTTCTGCTGTCTCTATGATGAGATCCAAGAGCTTGTTATGTACAGCTGGAGCTACAGTCAGAGAGGGGCCAGAGCCCGATTTGATATCTCCCTGCTCTTTCTTTTTGTACATAGGCGAGTGCGTGTCGTGACAGACATCTGTGACGATAGCCACCTGAGGATTGATGGTGTGAGCGATCATCTCAGCACCCCGCAGGCCTATTTCTTCCTGTACCGCATTGACGATGCAGAGTCTGTAGGGTAATTTTTTCTTGTTCTTCTTCAGCATTCTGGCGACTTCTGCGATGCAGAATCCACCGATTCTATTATCCAAAGCTCTACCCACGTAGTAGCGATCATTGATCTTCTCTAACTCGTCATCGAATGTCAATACGCAGCCTACATGTACGCCCATTTTCAATACCTCTTCTTTATCCTTGGCTCCGACATCGACAAAGATGTTCTCCAGCTTGGGAGACAGGTTAGCATCCTTGCCTCTTCTGACGTGGATTGCGGGCCAGCCAAATACGCCTCTGACGATGCCTTTTTTGGTAAAGATATTCACTCGCTTGGATGGAGCTATGATGTGATCTGATCCGCCATTTCTGATCACACTGATGTATCCATCATCGGAGATATAATTGACAAACCATGAGATCTCATCAGCATGACCTTCGATGACGACGGTGTACTTTTTCTCTGGGTTGATGATGCCATAGAGCGTCCCATAATTATCCAGCTTCCATTCGTCTACATAGGGCTTGATGTATTCCAGCCATACTTTCTGGCCTTCTGACTCAAATCCAGTAGGTGATGAGCTGTTCAGGTATTTGTAAAGGAATTTTTCTGATTCTTTGGTAAATATTGACATGGATTAGTGTGATTTCGAGTGTATAAATTTTAAAAGACTCAGCAGCTATTAATAAGACAGTCTAGCAGAATTATGCCTATGTGTCTTCAGCTTATATCGTCACTGACTTTTGATTTCTGTAAATTGTTGGGACCATGCCTGAGGACTTTTGTACCATTCTTTGAGAACGATGTAATCTTCTTCGGATATGGTTCCATCGGCTTTCGCAGTCTCTAATAGGGAGGGATAGTTAGTCAGGCTGATGTAAGAACAGTTAGCTCTTGAGAAATTTTCCGTTGCCGTGCCCAGATTATAGGTAAATATAGAAAATACATTAATTACCTCTACATCGATCTCTCTGAGGACTTCCACAGCCTTCAGGCAGCTTCCACCAGTTGAGATAAGATCTTCTATGACGATTGCCTTCATGCCAGCAGCTACGTGGCCTTCTATGATGTTCTGGCGACCATGGCCCTTGGACTTAGATCGGACGTATGCGAAGGGTAGGTCCATGGCATCCGCAAGTAATGCTCCATGAGGAATACCTGCTGTAGCGACGCCAATGATGATATCTGGGGTGTATTGGTGTTCTTCGATGGTCTTTTTAAAGCCTAATTTAATCATATTTCTCACCTCAGGGTATGACAGTGAGAGCCGATTATCACAGTAAATAGGCGACCTCAGACCTGATGCCCAAGTGAATGGATCAGAGGGTGATAATTTTATTGCTTCAATTGACAATAACTTACTAGCTAAGCTTTGTTCAATATTCATATCTTGCGGTGTTTTTTGAAGTGTGGCAAATGTACAAAATATACATAAATGAGTCTTTGTTGGTTTTAGCCAGTCGTGCTGAGGTGACAATTCCGAAGGCTGGAGATGAGACAGATATCATAGCGATGTACTCGGGTAAACCTAAGTTCCTGCTGAACTACGTGGACTTAGCTGAGAAAAATTCTGTGCATAAGTCCATCACGATCTATGCTGACGATGTGAAGAAGCTCAAAAAGGACTTTCAGGGTCTCTTTAAAATAGTGAAGGCTGCGGGTGGTCTGGTCATCAATGAGCACTATGAAGGCCTCGTGATCTACAGAAGAGGCTTCTGGGATCTGCCGAAAGGCAAGATAGACCCTGGAGAGAAAAAGAAGGCTGCTGCCATCAGAGAGGTACAAGAAGAGACTGGAGTAGAAGAGTTGACTCTGGAAGAAAAACTCATTACGACCTATCATACCTACCAAGACATCAATAAGAAGCGCGTCCTGAAGAAGACCTACTGGTATCTGATGAAAGCAGACAAAGTAGATCTCATACCTCAGGCCGAAGAAGGCATCAAAAAGGCTAAATGGGTGAACCTGACTGAATTCATGGCAAACAAGCCAAAGATATTTAGGAACATCAAAGACATCATTAATTACTACAACAATGTTTTTTTAGAGGAGCGTGTCTGAGTATAGGCTCTTAAACTAAGTGGAGTTCATCTCGCCATAGATTTCAGTTTTCCTTTTTTGATTTCAAGATTATGTTCTGGTAGATCAGGCTACTGATGCGCACGTTTAAGCCAGATTTTGAACCGATTCTGCTTAGCACACAGGCGTACTCTAAGAGCTCAGAAGTCTCAGCCACCCCGCGCATCCAACATATCATCGCAGCAAGAAACCCCAAGCCTGTCTCCTCAGCTCAGCGATCTCTACGAGCTCACCGATCTCAGTCAGCGCAAAAATCACCGCATCAGACAGCTATTTCCTTTAGCTCTCTGATCTCAGTCACTAAGAAAAATTATCGCATCATCAAATCAACCAATCATCAAATCAAAAAGTAATCAAAATCAATCTTCAGAAAAGATATTTTGTATTCGATCTTTGATGTCACTATAATGCGCCTTAGTCAATTTATCAGAGGACTTTGCTTTTTTAGATAGACTCATAATGGATCGAAGATTGTCCCTCGCTAAAGCCTTAGAGTCGAATAGACCATTGTCTTCATCTTCGACCAGGTCAATCATCTTATCCACATACAGCCTCTGAAGTGTACGTCTGTAAGCATCTGTACTGGCTTTAGACTTTGTCTCAGAGAAGATCATGCCTTTAGTATCCTCGAAGAGTGAGCTTAATTTGTAAGTCGCATTTCCCAGCATGGATTCTTGCTCTGCCAATCGCTCTAAGCGGCTATCGCTGAAGAGACTGCTCAAAGTGAAGTTATGTAGGTTTTTCATTCGGTCTAACTGACCGCTTGGCTCGAAGCGCCTGAGGATACTCTGGTCCAGTAGCCAGACAGGCGTCCGAAAGACGTGAGTGTCTAAAAACCTAATGGCTCTTTTTTGCTTCTCTAAACTGTTTGTTTTATAAGTGACATCATTCTCGTCATAGGTCTTGTAGACTTCTTTCACACCACCTATGTTGCTGGTGACATGACCGATATATCTTCTGAATTGGCCGACGACATTATTGTATAGTTCTTCGAGATTGTCAAAGTCTTTTGACTCTTCGCCTGTCCACTCGATCAGATTCGGGACGATCCGTTTTAGATTTTTGATGCCGAGCTCGCTGGCGAGCATGGAGTCATCACCGATATCTTCCGTCTGTGCTGTGTGGTCTGGGGCTCTTCTGCTTTGTCTGCCATAGCGGTAGTTAGGATCTCCAGCCTTCTCTTTGATCATCTGGTTGATGATGCTGCGCTCTGAGTCCGTGCTTTCACCTGGGAAGAGCTGATAGCCAAACTGAATGGACCACTTATCATAGAGGCCGATGTTAGGCATGAGTGCCACATCTCCATCTTCTGGCTGCGCTACGTAGTTAAATCTGGCATAATCCATGATCGATGGAGCAGTCCCCATGCGCTTGGTGAAGCTGGGTGATCTTAGTGAGTCGACGGGGTAGGCGACACTTGCGCCCATATTATGCGGCAGACCTAAAGTATGGCCTACCTCATGCGCTGCGACGAATCTGATCAGACTGCCCATCACTTCATCTTTGAATTTTGGTGATCTGGCCTCAGGGTTGATGGCTGCCGTCTGTACGAAAAACCAATTGCGCAGTAGATTCATCACATTATGATACCAGATGATATCGCTTTCGATGATCTCACCTGTACGGGGATCATGGACGTGTGGTCCCATGGCATTCTGAATGTCTGTACTGACATATCGGATGACAGAATTGCGTACATCTTCTGGGTCCCAGTCGGGATCTTCCTCTGGTGTCGGTGCATATTTTCCAACAATGGCATTCTTGAATCCGGCTTGCTCGAAAGCTGCATTCCAATCATCCACTCCTTGCTTAAGGTAGGGAGCCCACTTTTTTGGTGTAGCAGGATCGATGTAGTAGACGATCTGCTTTACGGGCTCTACGAGTTCCCCTCTGGCATAGGCCTCTGGATCAGACGGTTCTAATCTCCATCGAGTAATGTAGCGTCTAGTCGCTGCTTTTTGCTCGTCCAAGCTATAATCTGTCTGAGATAGTGAGAAGTAGCCCACTCTTGAGTCATAGAGTCTCGATTGCATAGGGACATCTGGGAGCAATACGAATGATTGAGTCATCTCTACAGACATGGTTCCTGTGATCTGATTGTCTGGAAGATCTGTGCCTCCTTTGTAAGTCAAGACATGCTTTACTAATACATTCTCAGGGAAGGCTTTAGTACTGGAGATAAAGCTACGCTTAGAGTCTATCCCCTTCAGGCCGAAGTTTTTTCGCTGTCGTTGGCTCACGGGGCCAATCATTTCTATGTCTGAGGTAAAAAAGTCCTCGATATTAATTACATAGGAACTACTGTCTTGTGATTGTACTTCTATGGGAAACATCATGATGATGGGCTCAAAATTATTATTTTTCACCGACTTATAGATAGGTGTCTCTTCTGTAGCGACACTATTATAGGATACGGAGCGCAGCAGCAGATGATTGTTTTTCTTCTGAAACCGGATGACTTGTTGAGGTCTGGACTTCGTACCTGCTCCGCCAAAATTTAGATTTTTCACAAATCCAGATATACGACTGACGATGAGGATCTCCTTTTCGAGAAGATCAGCTGGGATTTCGAAGAAGTGCTTGTCATCTACCTGATGGACGGAGAAAAGGCCTTCTTGAGTGATTGCCTGATCAGTAATGACGTCCGAGTAGGATTTCTTCTTGTCTTCTTTATCATCTTTGTCTCCTTTTTTGTCCTGTGCGAATGCGCTGATACTCAGAGATAACATGATCAATAATAATAGATGCCTCATGATTTATTAGTTACGGATTTAATGTATGCCGCTAAGATAGAATTTGCGAGGTAAAACCTAAGATAGCCGTAGGTATTATTTGTGATGATTAACTGCCGCCGATACCTTACTTCTATTTGTCTTTGTTGATGTACTCGGTTTCACAATTTTTGGATGATATCCAGTCCATCTGATTCCATAAAAAAAGAGGGCTATGTGATCACACAGCCCTCTTTTTTTATTCTTACTCCCTGCTATAGATTAGCGCCTGCGACCTCTTTGGCCTGCACCGCTTTTCTTTCTGTTAGCGAAGAATTCTTGCTTCTTTCTTTGCTTTTCTTTGTTCCATTCCTTCTTCTCTGCTTCTGTCATCGGCTTATCGGTCTGGGGGAATGGATTATCATCTACGACTTGCAGCTGCTGCTTGATCAGTCTCTGTATATCTTTGATGTATGCATTCTCCTCTGGCTCGCAGATCGAGATCGCTATGCCATCTTCTCCCGCTCTACCTGATCTACCTATTCTGTGGACATAGGTCTCTGCGATGTTCGGCACATCATAATTGATCACGTATCTCAGCTTATCGATGTCTATTCCTCTGGCTGCAATATCCGTAGCGACTAAGACTCTGACGTCTCCACTTTTAAAATTACTGAGTGCCTTCTGTCGTTGATTTTGTGCTTTGTCTCCGTGGATCGCCGCTGCATTAATATGCTCCTTCTTAAGGAAGCGAGTGATCTTGTCAGCACCATGCTTCGTCCTGGAGAAGAGTAGGACTTGGTCCAGCGACTCATCTTTTAGGATGTGTAGGAGCAGGTCTTTCTTTGTCTGCTTATTCGTGTAATAGAGGTACTGCGTAATGGTCTCGGCTGCTGATGACACTTGAGCCACTTCTACTTTGACGGGATCTTCCAGAATCGTGTTTGATAATTCTACAATATTCTGAGGCATCGTCGCTGAGAAGAAGAGTGATTGTCTCTTTTCGGGTAATATCTTGAGCAGCTTCTTGATGTCATGGATGAATCCCATATCTAACATTCGATCCGCTTCGTCCAAGACAAAAAGCCTCACATCTGCCAGGCTGATATAGCCTTGATCAATCAGATCTAGCAGCCTACCTGGAGTAGCTACTAAAATATGGACGCCTCGTTTCAGTTTATCGACTTGCTTGCCCTGCTTCACACCACCGAAGATGACTGTGTGCTTGATGTCTGTATACTTGCTGTATTCTTTAATGTTTTCATCTATCTGGATCGCTAGCTCTCTCGTAGGCGTGACGATCAGTGATCTTAGTATAGGGAAGCCATCATGGCCGCCATCTTTCTGATGGATCAGCTGGATGATGGGAATGGCAAATGCTGCTGTCTTACCAGTACCTGTCTGGGCACAGCCTAAGACATCTCTTCTGTCTAAGACTAATGGGATAGCTTTCGCTTGTATAGGGGTGGGTTCGGTGTATTGTTTGTCCTCTAATGCTTGTAGGATTGGGTCTACCAATTCTAAATCTTCAAAACTTTTCAATCTATTTAAATTTTCTAATGTGGGTGAAATGAAGCCTCTCTTAAAAAGGGACTTCTAATTTTTTAATTAAGGTTATCTCGGGGTGATTATAGTGTTTATCAATGCTTGTGGAAATAAGTTGTTATTCACAATGATATCCACTTTACGACCACAAAGGTATGAATATTCTGGACATGAAATTTATCTATCCGATTTTAAAGAGAGTGCTACAGAAATATAACGTCGATATTTACATAATGAACACTATATATTTGGTTTTAAGAGAAATGTGGTCTTTAAACGAACGTTTATTCTTCAGCTGCAAAATTATAGTCGATGAGCAGGGAGTCTTGTCGGGCATCGTCAATAAGGTTGGACAGGAGGCTGTCGGTCTGGTCCATGCTGTGCATGAGTCGATCATAGGGGAGGACCGGCTCAGTGTTCCAGAGGCGCTCCGCGAATGCAGGAATGCGCTTTCTGATACTAGGTACTTCTACATTAGCTGGTTGCTCCCAGGAGCACATCTGAGCGCCCATGATCAGTGCTGTACTATCCACTTGTATCGGCTGAAACGAGGGCGCTTTCACCCACCAGTTATGCCATTTCCACATATTCCAGTCGTAGATGGTCTTAGGCTCCCACTTCTTTTGGTTTACGATATAGAGTGGCTTCCATGAGGTATTGACGACGGTATATCCATCCGCTACAAGTTCGTCAGGCAGATATCTGTTGGTTTCGAATTCGAAGACGATGATGTCTTTTGGTATTTCTATCTGGCCTACTCGGCTGAAGCCTTCCCAGACACACATTTGCTTACCATGCTTTTTCACGATGTCATTCATGCGCACTAAGAAGTGGCGGTAGAGTTCATGTACATCTTGAGGTAGCTCATGAGTTTGCATGTATTGTTGTACGTCTGGATCATTCATCACCTTGGTAAATACAGCCTCGTCACCACCTACGTGTATGTAGGGCGATGATTGGAAGGTGGAAGCTATTTCTCCGATCAGTTTCTCTATCGCAGTGTAGACCTCTTCACGCCCCATATTGATGATGCGTGCATTTTGATCAGCGTCTTGGATCGCGAATATATCAGGATACTTCTCTACGAACTGACTGGCATGGCCTGGTACTTCCAGCTCTGGTATGATGGTGATGCCTCTGGTCACAGCATAAGTCTCTAATGCTTCTAACTCTGCAAAGCTATAATGTCTATTCTCCGTGGATAGCTTTGGGTAGTGGCGTGATGGCAGCGTGAATGACTGATCGTCTGTAAAGTGGAGATGGACATAATTCATCTTGTAGTAGGCAGCTAGATCGATAAGCTGCTCTATGGTAGATATGTCGTGCCACTGCCTGGCCAAATCGATCATCAATCCTCGATACGAGGCATCAGGGCTATCACTGATTGAAACATGAGGTATAATGATCTTTTCTTCTTCAACTCTCATCAGCTGTAGCAGTGTCGTCTTGGCCATGGCTAGTGCATGGTAGCTACCTCCTGATAGTCTTACTTCATCAGCCACTTCTATGCCGTATGCATCCGTTTCTAACGAGCTGTTTATTTCTAATATAATGTCCGCCGCAGCGTCAGCCACCATGGTGCTGGATATAGCTACACCATGCGCCTTATGCACCTCTGTAGAGAGCAGTGCGGCGAGTGGCTCCAGTGAGGCTTCTGAGGCGTATATTTTACTCTCTGCGCTCAGCTGTAGGGCGCTCGGGGTCTCACTCATTGACTTTGGATGGGGTAGCACATGGAGATCATAAGTGGTCCGTATCTCAGTGGTCGTACGGTCAGTACATGCCGCGAGTAGGATGAGTGTGATTAGTAGTAAGGGATATATCTTCATAAGTTTCTATTCTTTAGTAACATGCATACGGTTATACTACTTGATCTAATAAACTATACAGCAAACCCTGCTGGCTGACATCAGGTCTTTTTCCGCATTCCTAAGTTCTTGGTATAGATCATTGTTTACTTATTCATATGCTCAGTGAATATACCAATCAGTAGCCATATTTTTCTTTCCACAGCAGCTTCATCTGATCGGCTATTTTTCCCTCACTGCCGTGATCTGATGGCTGATAGAAGGCAGTGCCTTTGATTTCATCTGGTAGATAGTCATCCGCTACGAAGCCTCCTTTATAGTTATGAGCATATTTATAGTCTTTGCCGTAGCCAATGTCTTTCATGAGTTTAGTCGGTGCATTGCGCAGATGCAGAGGGATGGATAAGTTACCAGATTCTCGTACCTCCGCCATAGCCTGATTGATGGCCATGTATGCGGCATTACTTTTGGGTGACGTGGCGAGATAGATGGCCAGTTGTGACATAGGGATTCTCCCTTCGGGTAGGCCGATTCGCTCTACAGCGGAGAAGCAGCTGGTAGCCAGTAGCAATGCATTGGGATTAGCCAGGCCTATATCTTCAGCTGCGGAGATGAGCATGCGCCGACAGATGAATTTAGGGTCTTCGCCGCCTTCGATCATGCGGGCCAGATAGTATACCGCTGCATTAGGGTCACTGCCTCTGATGGACTTGATGAAGGCTGAGATGATATCATAGTGCTGCTCTCCCGTCTTGTCATACAGGACCATATTAGACTGGATGGATTCTTTCACCAGCTCATTGGTGATGACGACTTTGTCTGCATCACTGTGTTGATTCACGACGAGTTCCAGCGCATTGAGGAGTCTCCTGACATCTCCACCGCTGAATTTCATCAGGGCTTTAGTCTCTTGCAGCGTGATGTCTTGCTGCTTCAAGATATGATCTTCTTTTATAGCGTAGCTCATAGCTTGCAGTAGATCCTCTGATGACAGATGTTCCAGGACGTAGACTTGGCAGCGTGAGAGTAGGGCCGAGATAACCTCAAAAGAAGGATTCTCAGTGGTAGCTCCGATCAGGGTGATGATGCCTTTCTCTACAGCGCCTAAGAGTGAGTCTTGCTGCGACTTGCTAAATCGATGGATCTCATCAATGAATAAGATCGGATTTGGCCGGTCAAAGAAAAGCTGCTTTTCTGCCTTGGCGATGGTCTCTCTGACATCTTTCACACCAGAATTAATCGCAGACAGGGCGAAAAATGGCCGATCCATCGTCTTAGAAATGATACTGGCCAGAGTCGTCTTTCCGACGCCAGGTGGCCCCCAAAATATCATAGAGGGAATCTTACCTGACTCTATGGATCGTCGGAGTACAGCGCCTGGGCCTACGAGGTGCTGCTGACCATAGTAGTGATCTAATGTATGAGGTCTGATCCGTTCGGCTAGTGGCTGCATATGGATGTGAATTTATCAATTTTACTGGGGAAGTGAATGATCTGCTTGTGGCTTTCACCATTTTGAAAAAGCTTCCTTATTTTTCCCATTATGATAAGCTATGATCACAGCTACCAAGACCTAAAGCTGGCATTAGAAAGTCAGGCGAATCCTGAATATGCGACGGCAATGAAGGCCTACATGAAAGGTCAGTACGAGTTTTATGGACTTAAGTCTGAGGCAAGAAGAACTGTCCAAAAGACCTACGTCAAAGAATGGCAGTCCTTGGATTCTCGAGCATTCAAGTCTTTGATACAGCAGTGTTGGTCGGAGCCTCAGCGGGACTGGCAGTACATAGCCATCGATGCAGTGCGTAAGTATTTAAAGCATATGGATGAGTCATACATAGATTTTATCATGTCACTGATCAGCGAAAAGTCTTGGTGGGACACCGTAGATCTGCTGGCGACTAATGTCATCGGGCCATTACTTATTCGCTATCCTAATGGTAAAGATGATTATATCTCAGCCTGGATTAACTCGGGGGATATGTGGGTGGAGCGTACCGCCATCATTCATCAGCTGAAATATAAGGACCAGATGGATGCTGATCTGCTCTCAGCACTGATTGATATCAAGAAGCATGATAAACGCTTCTTCATCCAGAAGGCCATCGGCTGGGCACTGCGTCAGATGGGTCGATTTGATCCCAGAGCAGTCTTAGATATCTTAGAGCTGCATCCAGAACTAAGTCATCTGGCCAAGCGTGAGGCTAAGAAGTATCTGGATGTGTCTTAGCCCTGCAGCGAGTAGGTTTCGTTGAGGTGCAGCTCGTCCTGATGATCAATCCATATCAGGCACTTACTTTTATGGGTTTTGATGATGTCGTGTTCTATCGCCAGTACCTGCTCATTGAATGGACTGAGTACATCTCTGGCTCGCGTGTACCTCGCTTCTTTTGTCTGAAGGTAGGTTTTATCCATAAATATTTTAATGTCGATGCCCCGCAGTAAAGATGCGTAAGTGCCCTCTACGATCACGACATTAGAGAGGCTGCTATCGAGCGTTTCTGTCGTAATGCTGTTAGCAGTATAGTCGATCAGTGGCTTTATGATTTGAGATTTATTTTGCTTAGAGGCAGCTACATGCTCTTGAAGTAGTTTTAAATCTACCTCTTGCGGACCCACATGAGTGATGTCTTTTAGTCTTGCTGAATGGTTGTCCTGAGGTGGTAGATGGAAATAATCGTCCTGGTGATATAGATCGACTTCTTTCTGTTCTTGTCGATATAGGTGTACCAGATTAAGCCCCAGTGAAGTCTTACCACAGCCACTTTCGCCTGCGATGCTGATGCTGTAGGTGCGTCCTGAATCTATATGATTTTTAATCTGGGCGTAGGCCTTCTTCGCCAGTGACATGTATTCTTCAGATATCACTTTTGAATCTCCGATCATATCTCAAAATTGAGTTTTTGAAATGCTTTGGTCTGCATGGCTAGTGACATAAAGATAGTCCCAGAAGCGCTGTATACCAGCTGCTCTTTTCCAGCACCGACGAAGCTGTCAGTCCGGATGTATTCGTGAAATGCATATTCGTGTTGCTTCAAATGTTCGCTGTAAGCCTGATGAATTTGTTGGATTAAATCCACTTGCCCATATTTGGACAGTCCCAGACAGAGCAGCCCCATCCAGACGGGCCATATGCCACCATTGTGAAATTGGTAGGGATGATTCTTAAAGGCGTAGCTGTAGTTACGCTCCAGCTCATACCAGAGATGAGAATCGGGGAAAATGGGAGGCCAAAACGCTGGTACCAGGCTATGCTTAAAATCAAAGAATAATTCCTTTAAATACTTGACCAGCGCACTGACTTGATCGACAGTAGCGAGGCCAGATAAAAGCATCAAGGCATTACCTGCACAGTCAAATTGATTGTTAAATCCCTCAGGTCCGATGGAGCTGCACCAGAATTTTCGCTTAGGATCGATTGATTCTTCAAAGGCTCTCGGGTGATAGATGTATCTGCTTTCCTGTTGGTCCTTTTTTGGCCAAAAATTGACCCTTATCTTTTCTCTCACTTCGGAGAATTTGTAGATTATTTCATCATTCTGAAACACCAGGCTACTGAGCCACAGGCCCCACAGCCGCAGCATGTTATCA
The DNA here is from genome assembly GCA_937929945.1 of uncultured Saprospiraceae bacterium. GTDB lineage: Bacteria > Bacteroidota > Bacteroidia > Chitinophagales > Saprospiraceae > CALFUK01. The sequence continues at coordinate 10,255 of CALFUK010000057.1, read as the reverse complement.
TAGAGAGTGTGACCTCTGACGGGATATTCATCTGCCCAATTACCACTTGTGGGAGTATAGACTAAGTGCTTACCATTGTACTCCCAGTGACTGACGGTTTTGTGAGCCTGTTCGACCGATTCTTTCCAAAATTTGACATCGGATGATTCCTTTTCATTTAGGATGAGCAGGGAGACGCCGATGATATACCACAGTGTGGCGTCCACTCTGCCGGCGATACCGCCGTAGCTCCTTACGATATCATTTTTGACATTAGAGGGGATGATGCCGAGTTCGCTCTGTGCATTTTTTAGGGTGATGAGTGAGTCCTTTAGGCTGGAGATGATTTTTGCATTATCAGCCATGATGCCGGCTATGCCAGCTACGACTGCATCTCTCGACCAGATTCTTTGGTAGTTGTCCTGCGCCACAGCACTGGCCGTGATACCTCGATCAGTACAGGAAGACTGGATTAAGTTTATTGCTTCTTTTAGCATAAGCTTGGATGTTGTTAATCCGCTAATATATCAATAAGATGATGATAGTCATGATGATCAGAGCTAAGCCTTGGTATCTGTAGTTCTTGTACCAAGGACTTTGTCTCAGTGACACTGATTCTTCGTGATAATTGTCCACACTCCAGACCAGGTCAGACATATCTCTGGTATCTTCTGCTACAGTCAGTGATCCGATGATCAGAGCCACACTACTCAGTGCAAAATGGATGCCCGTCATATATAGAAAGTGTACGCTCCACAGACTGGAGTAGGCAGTAGCTAAGATGGAGTAGATGGTGAAAAGCCCTCCAACGATGATCGCATAAAGCGCACCTCGACTGTTAGCCTTTTTCCAAAATATGCCTAAGGCGAATAGAGCGACAATCGGAGGGCAAAACCATGACAGTGTATTCTGTAGATAGTCCCACAGCTTCTCAGCATGGACGATCTGTGGAGCCCATACGGCGGCGATGATCATCACGACGAAGGTGACGATTCTGCCTGTGGTCATCAGCTGTTGGCGGCTGGCCTGTGGTTTCCATTTCTGATAGAAGTCCATCGTGAATAATGTGGAGACTGAGTTCAGTCCTGAATCGATACTGGACATGAGCGCTGCGATAAATCCTGCTAACACTAAGCCCAAGATCCCATTAGGCAATAGGTCAAAGAGCATCGTGGGGTATATCTGATCCGCCTGATCCGCCATATCTGGATAGAGGACTCTGGCAAAGGCACCTGGGAATATCATAATGAAGAGAATCGTCAACTTCAAAAATCCAGCGAACATGGCGCCCCATTGGCCCTGTTTTTTACTTTTAGCAGCCAGAGTCCGCTGGGTGATGTACTGATTAGTCCCCCAAAAGTAGAAGCCGAGAAGAAGGACCCCCGTAAAGAGCCCAGGCCAGGGTAGGGCCTCGTCGCTTATTGGCTTTATGATGTCAAAGTGAGATGGATCAGTAATCTGCAGGACTGCCTCAAAACCGCCAGACTTGTCCCATGCAAAATAGGTGATCAGGACACTGCCAAAGATCAGAATGACAGCCTGAATGGCATCCGTATAGACCACAGAGCTGAGCCCGCCAGAGACAGTATAAAGTCCTGCCACTACGGAAAGCACACCGATGATCATCCATAAGGGAAACTGGGGAAAAATCAGTTGGATCAAGATGCCTCCTGCGTATAGCGTAGCTGCTACGTCTACGAGGATATTGAGTATGATCGCTATGCCGGATGCATAGGCACGAGTGAAATAATTGTATCGTTTCTCTAAGAATTCTGGGATGGTGAAGATTTTATTTTTTAGATAGTAGGGGAGGAAGAAGATGGCGAAGATGATTAAAACCAGCACTGCCATCCACTCGTAGCTGAATACAGAGAAGCCATCATTATACCCAGCGCCTGTCAGTCCCACCAGACTGTTACTCGACATATTGGAAGCGAAAAGCGAAAAGCCGATGATTGGCCAGGTCAGCGATCGTCCAGCCAGAAAGTAATCCTCTGCGTCTTCATGCTTGCTGCCAAAATAGAGGCCCAGCAAGACCACAAACACTAAATAGCCAATGATGATGCCGATGTCTAAACCGGATAACTGTTCGTAAAATCCCATACTTAAACGTTTTATGTGCCGCTGGTATATGGGGCGATGATCATCAGCTCCTGGCTGAACATCATCTAACTCATAGTCGCAACATGCACTATAACAAAGTACAAAATCAATGTAGTAAACTCGCAGGCAGAAACTTTATCGGGATAATGCAAACGTTTCTGTAGATAAATGATGTGTCAGATCAGAGGCTGATCTGTATTTCACCATCGTAGCCGTGCAGATTCTCGTCAATCGCATTGAGTCTGGACTCCAGGCTCTGGATCGATTCTTTCTCTTTACTCAGATGCTCATCGAGGTGATGAAAGTTAGAATCTATCTTATTTTTGATGCTTCCGATGTAGTCTTTTAGTTTTGTACTGATCTCACCTTTGAGCAGTGCTCTTCCCCTGTCTATTTCCTCTTTGAATCCTGCCAGGATTTTTCTCTTCTTAAGACCGACCGTGACTCCTGCGAAGAGTAACCCTATCGTCGTCAGGATCCCGCCTGTGATATCGAATACCATTCCATTAGTCACCGTGGCTAGTATCACGCCCACGATGGCGATCCCTCCTCCTGCAGCCATATTAGGCGTCAGATTTTGAGAGTCGGTAGCCAGTGAGTCATCGTAGAAGTTTTCTGAGTTTTTGAGGAATTTACTAAAAGCACCCTGTAGGTCCTTCAGCACGTTAGAGCGTCTTTCGGCGATCTCGCTGAAAATCTCATGGTCTTTCTGGAGGATGGTCTCAGAGTTTCTGATTTTTAGGTCGATGATGCTGCCCATCTGCTGGATGCTTTCGGCTATGTCGACGACGCCTTCATTTAGCTTTTCTTTGAGGCCCACGTTAAGATCACGCTCTAGAGTAGTGGCGAGGTCATTCAGCCATTCTTTAGGACTTTCTTTTTTGTCCATGATGGATTTGAATGAGCGTCTCAGCATGGGGATGAATGACAGTCCATCGCGCATCTGATTGTATTTCTCAGAGGTAATTTCATTGTAAGTGTGGACGAGATTTTCTATAAGTATGTCCACTTCTTTATCTGACTTTAGTTTTTGATTGTCCAGCGTGACTTTGATGTCATCTCTGAATCGTTGGTCAGAATCATACTGTTCTTTTCTGGTGATCAGGCCTTTGAATATCTTGTCATTGATGGTCAGTGCGGTAGAGATGTTATTCTTCAGTTTGAGCTTGCCAGCCTGACCGCTCGTGATTTTCTCTTCTATGAATTTTCGTAAGGGTAAGAAGCCACTTCCTTCTAAGTCTTCTGCCTGCTCTAGCTTAGCTGATACGGCGAAGACGGTGGGCTCTGTTATACCTTTCTGGATGGCATGTTCAGTGACACCATTGATATTTGTGACCAGATCATCGGGTTCCATCAGGTCTTTCTGTTGCAGGACAAAGATGATCTTCTTACGCCATTCGTCTTGGATGTAGTCGAAGAATTCCCACGCGGACTGCCGGTAAGGATTCTTTGATTCGAATACGAATACGATCAGATCAGATGCTGGTACGAAGCGCTCCGTGATCTCTTGGTGGTGATCCACGATGGTATTTGTGCCAGGTGTATCTACGATAGCTATTTCCTTGAGAATATCAAAAGGCTGATAGATCTTATGCAGGTATGGATTTACGACTTCTACCCGCTGCTCCTCACCATAAGTGATCTGCTGTATGGTATCTGTCATGGGTGATGCGGCCACCTTGCATATTTCTTCTTTGGATTTCAGCAGCGCATTGATGAAGCTACTTTTTCCAGCTTTCACCTCACCCACGATGACAAACATATAGGGCTCTTTGATTCTATCTTTCAGGTCACCTACCGTCTCTTCTAAGGAGCTGTGCTTGATTTCTTTCGTGATCTCATGCAGATTGATGATGATTTCTTCTACATGCTCTTTGACTTGTTCTATGTTTTTATCTTTTTTGAATAGCATTTGCTTGGATTGATCCTCTATTAAGACTAAAGAATGAGAGGAAGGTCATTTTTTATTTTGAATACATGTTTTAAATGGATGATATTCTTTTATCAGTGTGAATGCTTTGTTTTGAGCTACCTACTCAGCTAAGCTATCTCTTCGAGCTTACCAATCTGTGTTCCACACATCATCGCATCATCAAATCAACAAATCATTCTAAATAGGAAATCGATTCTTTCCCCATACAGAATAATAAGTCCAAGATGCTGACATTATTTTGAAAACCATGACGCGCTTCAAAGATTTGAGGATATGGCAGCATATCGTGCGATCTGTAGTTTTTAAGGCTATACTGTGATCTAAGATCTAAGATGGTGTCATCAGCATAGCTGCGTCTGTAGGATGAGGTCGTAGACATCTCAGTCTCTATCTCTAAAAAGTGATTGATCCAAGTCATGATGGCTGTATTGAGATCGATGAGCTTAGGGTGCTGATGCATCAATAAGCGCTCTATCTCTTCATATACATAGTCGAAGTAAGGGCTCTTTCCATACTGACTCTGACAGAGCTTAAGGAAAGTCTTATGCCATGGTGTATCGTAAGATATGGTCACTCCTGTAATCGACTGCTGCTCATGCTTGCCTTTAGCTAGCGGCACTGTAATTTGAGTGATGCCATTTGGCCCGATCAGGCAGCATCTGTTTCTGAAAGAGCGCTTCTGATAAGTTTCATGGACTTCGATTAGGCAGGAGTCGGCGCGATTCATAGCTGCCACGACAGCTACGGGCGGGAAGAATTGTGTTTCTATGACAATAGATTGGCTCATCTGTATGAAGACGAAGATGTAATAAAAATTAGTTTTGTCCTATGGCTCGGATTGAATATTCAAAAATGCCTGATCGCTTGATCAATGAAGCTGTGGCTGCAGACCTCAGTGTGGTGGTATGTATACCGTGCTATAACGAATCCGAAGCTGATGCCGCAGTGGACTCTATCCTGCGCTGCGAAGTGCCCGATGGTCATAGCGTAGAAGTCATCGTCTTGATCAATGCGGGCGAGGACGCTCCTATGACCACGCTGCAACACAATGAATCCACTCACGCAGCAGTGGCTGAGATAAAAGTGCCAGAGGGCTATGCCGTACATCCCATATACGTACATGAGATACCTAAGAAGAAATCTGGGGTAGGGCGCGCTCGTAAGCTGGCGATGGATGAGGCAGCACTCAGGTTAGATGAGTCAGCATCATCACTGAAAATCATAGCCTGCTATGATGCTGACTGCAGCTGTGACACGAACTACATAGCTGCTCTGATTGAGCATTATCAGGTATCCCAAAAGGAGGCAGTCTCCATCCACTTCGAACATCCTGAGGCCCAGCTGGGTGGTGATGAGATCCAACACGCCATCTATTTATACGAGCTGCATTTGCGGTATTTTATCCAATACCAACAGCTGATAGGTCTACCATTCGCTTATCAGACGGTCGGGAGTAGCATGGCCTGTAGTCTGAGCGGCTATCGTAGGGTCGGGGGGATGAACACCCGCCAAGCAGGCGAAGACTTCTACTTCATGCATAAGTTTATCAAAGATGATCAGTGCGATCGCTTATCCAAGACCACTGTATATCCTTCTGCTCGCGTGTCGAATCGGGTGCCATTTGGTACGGGAAGAGCAGTGGGTGAGATGCTGGCCTCCAGAGAGCCATATAAGACCTACCATCCCTCCTCTTTTAAGTCCATCAGGTGCGTCGTAGGCTCAGTGGATCAGCTCTATGATGCTAAGCTAACTCGCAGTGTATCAAATGTATATGAGGAGCAGATTAAAGTCTTTTTACAATCGATCTCCTTTGATGAAAAAGTGGATCGCATCAGGGCCAATACCACGACACTATCCAGGTTCAGAAGGGCTTTTTACCAATTTTTTGATGCCTTCATATTTATGAAGTACCTGCATCACATGAGAGATCATCATTATCCTGATATGGATGTGCTCGCAGCGGCTGAGGTCTTAGCTGATAAGCTACGCTCGAACCCACAGAACTCCGAGGATATACTGCATGAATATCGTACGAGAGCCAAAATAGTATAGATACTTAGTGTTTCTGAGCCTCTTAATGCAGCGCAGCTTTGAGCTCTAAGCCTTCTATGATCTGGCCTTCTTGGTCTACCCACCAGGCCAGTCGATCATAGACCTCTTTTTCGGGAAAGTAGTGTAGCGCCATTTTTACGAAGATGTGCCCATGCTTAGCTTCTGATGTCCACAGTGTCTTGTAGAATTTCTTGAGCTCAGGCTCCTCGAGATGATCAGCCACCATTTTGAATCTCTCTGCTCCTCTGGTCTCTACGATGGAGGCGATCAGCAGCCTGTCTCTGAATCTCTCTAATCTACCAGAGTGGCACAGCTTGATGAGCTGCTTCACGTAGAGGTCTTCAGACATTTGATGATTCAGCATCACACCTCTGGCCTGCATAAGAGCATAGACCTGCTGAAAGTGCTCCAGCTCCTCAATACCTGTCTCTATAAGCTCGGGTATGATTTCTGTTCGATCGGGATACTTAGCCACAAAGCTCATGGCCATGGCTGAGGCCTTTCGCTCACAGTCAGCATGATCCTGAAGAAAAGAGTCAAAATCAGCCATGACAGTGTCTATCCATGCCTGGCTGCTGGGCACGGCTATATCTAAATTGAGTTTGATAAGCTGTATTTAAGAGTTGAGGTAATAGACAAAGGCTAAGATGATACAGATGATCGTGATGATGCCTGTCCACATGAAAAATGCTCTCTCTTGCTTCTGATCTCTAAGTTCTGCTTTTCGTTTTCTTTTTGACTTGGACATAGTTAATATTCTGATTATCGTCTAATTTAACAGGACATCACTGAAATACAAAATGAAATGCACGAATTAATCATATGGGCGTAATGAATACGGGAGAAAATATGTCATTTGACCTCACCGAGCCCGTTGATAAAACTCCGTCACCCGATCATCCACCATGATGTCCGAGGGCTTAATCGGCCTCCTCAGTATAATGCCGCCTATAGTCCTGCAGCGGCTGAGAGCGACGTAGGTCTGCCCATACTCGAAGGCACCAGTGCCTATATCTATGATGACTTTTTCAAATGTCTGCCCCTGAGACTTATGTACGGTGATGGCCCAGGCCAGCTTCAGCGGGTATTGGGTGAATGAGCCAGTCGTCTCAGAGATGATCTGGTTGGAGCTTTTATCCAGGGCATATTTAGTCATCTCCCATTCTAAGCGCTCCACTTCTACATAGCTGGTGGATTCATCTCTGTTCTGCACGGCTACGGTCAGCTTGTCCTGAGTGATCTGGACGATCTTGCCTATGGTACCATTCACAAATTGTTTTTGCGGATCATTTTTGACAAACATGACTTGAGCTCCCATTTTTAATTCCAGGATGGCCTTAGTCGGATAAGTGCCTGGATTAAATTGGCCAGAGACCTTAGCAGGGAAGTAGAATGAAGGCATATCTATAGCCTCCAGTTTTTTCTTATTGATGGAGTCTACGATGTTATTGCGGGTGGATATGGTGATGTAGTATTCTTCTTCCTCGCTGATGGGCACATGCCTTTGATTCAGATCCTCCATATCATCATAGTCGAAGTGGCGCATCCTGATGTTGTCCAGTAGTCTGATGAAGTGCTTTTCTTCTTGTCTGAATACATTGTGCAGCTCTATCAGCTCGAATGAGTCCAGTCTGTCCATTACAGCTGCTGAAAAGAAGTAGGGGCTCTCGTAGCGTTCGGTGATCACACTGCGCTCTGTCTGGTCAGCTATGATCGGCGGTAGCTGATAGAGATCGCCGAAGAAAATCATCTGCACGCCACCGAAGGGCGCGGAATTTTCCCGATTCACCTGTAGAAAATGGTCTATGATGTCTAACATATCGACGCGTACCATGCTGATCTCATCGATGATGATGGTCTGTACTTTTTTATAGATCCAGTGATTTTTCCGCTTCGTGATCTCCGACTTATTGATCATTTTAGGTGGCAGCCGGAAGAAGGAGTGGATGGTCTGGCCTCTCACGTGGAGTGCCGCTATCCCAGTCGGAGCGAGGACGACAGCCCGCTTCTTAGTGGTGGAGGTGAAGAGGTTGAGTAGGGTAGACTTACCAGTACCAGCTCTACCAGTGATGAATAGCGTGTCATCACTTCTTTCCATCCGATCCAGTGCATAGCTGAATTCATTACTGAGGGATATGGGCTCTTTTAGTTTATGTTGCTTCAATAAGTGGCAAGTTTTTGGATATATACATAAGTTTGCATCCTAAAACAGATACAGCAGGTGGATAACATAATCAAATTTAAGGATTTCGACATCGTCCAGAAAGATAATCAAATGAAAGTAAGCACAGCAGGAATCCTTCTGGGAGCTTGGTGTGATGCGCAGGATTGTCGTCGAGTGCTAGACATAGGCACAGGAACAGGAGTGATAGCTCTTATTATTGCTAAGAAAAATCAAGCAGCGAAAATCGATGCCATCGAGATAGATGAATTAGCATTTTTGGAAGCCCAGCACAATGTGGAACAATCTTCTTATAAAGATCGAATCAGCGTCATCAAAGGCCCGATCCAGAGTTTTGCTCAGGCTGGTGACGTCCAGTATGATCATATCGTGTGCAATCCGCCTTTCTTCAGTGGCGGGACACTCACGGATCATCAAGACAAGGATGCTGTGAGGCACACCACTAAGTTAGGACACGGTGACTTGCTGATCGCCGTATCTAAGCTTCTCCAGGATGATGGGCACTTCAGTGTCATTCTACCATACATGGAAGGTCTCAGATTCATAGAGATGGCTGGGAGGTATAAGCTGCAAGTAGCTGATCGAGTGGATGTTAAGAGCTTATCAGATGGGCCCGTGGATCGGCTTTTGGTCAAATTCAAAAAATGCATTGATGGATGCGATCTCAGCCAGAGTGAACTGATCATCAAAAACCAAGATGATACTTACACCCCTGGATATGTAAGGATAACAGAGGATTTCTATCTGTAAATTCTGATGAGAACTACCTCGATAGAAATCCTTTCTGAGTATATCGAAAGCTGTGGTATTTTATGTCATTATTAATTTTGACCACCTGCAGCAGTTGGCATATCGCCTATCATGTTTTTAGCTAATTCGAGTATGGTCTTGTCATGTAAGGAGACGATGCCTCCACTGGGTCCGGGCTGGATGTGCTGGCCTACTATTTTTCCGTTTTCATATTTTTTGGCTCCAAAATAGTTGCGCACTGTTTGTTCTTCGAGATGGAGCATTTCTGCAATTCTTTTTATACTTCCTGTAGGTAGACTATGCTTGATCTGTCTAAGCTCTTCGAAAGTGATATTCATATGTAAGAATTTATTGGTTTAAAGAAATGAGTTAACAGCAATAATGTACAAATAATATTTGTATATGTTAAAATTTACATCTGATTAATTCTAACATTGTGTTAGTTTGAAAAATATACTCTAAGTTTAATTTACAGGTGAATGCCATTGAATCAACTCTAATCAGCCGCAGAACATTGGCTTGTAGATGCAGCTTAAGATAAGCATCATATAATTTATCTTCCATGCTACGGACGGGACGGGACACTGGCGGTCATCGAGCTGTCTGATGCTCATGATTATTGGCTTTATTTATATACTTTTGTGCTCATTATTAACCAATGATTATTGTGTAAATGTTTGCAAATATTGACGACGCTGAACTAACCAAACTGATAGAAGCCACAGACCTGATCACAGTCTTGATAGCTGGAGCTGATGGTAACATAGATGAGGAAGAGATGGACTGGGCTAAGAAGCTGGCTGACATTCGATCTTACGCTTATGCTGAGGAGCTGAAAGAATATTATTCTGCGGTTGGCCGTGATTTTGATCTGAGACTGAAGGCACTCATACAGGACCTGCCCAATGAGGTCGAAGCTCGAAATACAGAAATCACCAGCCGACTGGAACAAGTCAATCCCATTTTGCAAAAGCTAAGCAATAAAATTGGCGCCATGCTCTATGATAGTTATACCAGCTTCGCAGAGCACGTAGCTAAGTCATCTGGAGGGTTTCTGCGGTTTGCTTCAGTCAGTAGAGAAGAGAAAGCACTCATCGACTTGCCTATGATAGATCCAATCTATCTCCAAGTAGATGAAGACGAGGCTTAAGTGTCAATCTTGCTACAATTAGTCATTTACACCGTCAATGCTGGCAACTATATAGTCTCATATTGACTTCTACATACAATTGGAGATGAGGTCGTCTGTGGTTTTA
>CALFUK010000056.1 GCA_937929945.1 uncultured Saprospiraceae bacterium | reverse complement strand
AACATCAACGCTACGACAGGTGTAGGTATCAGTCCCAATGCAAATGTGGCTTTCGAAGCAGGGCAATGTATCTTATTAAACCTAAATTTTGATGTCCCGCTGAATACGACATTCACTGCAGACATCATTCCCTGTAATTAAAACTAAGCGTGGTGGTCTGCACTTTAAAATGGGATGCTCAAAAATAATCTAACTACTTCACGTTCAACATATTATTGCTAGTCTTAATACAAAAATGGACTTGCAAAAAAAACCAGCTTTCAGATATAATGAAAGCTGGTTTTTCCTTTAAAGAAATAGAATGAAAGCCTTACAGAACAATCGATTCTCTCGCTCCTCCTGCGGAAAAGAGAGCTCTCATTCTGTCTACTTGACCATCACTAAACATGTACATGCAAGCATCGTCCACATAATCCATGTAATTCATATACATGTCATTACTTCTACAATGAAAAGCTGATGATGGGCAATTATAATTAGGCCTGTCGGAACTTGGTGTATCGCTGACGAAATCATCTCTCTTACATCTACCATCACCCCAAATGTGACGTAGATTGAGATAATGACCTACCTCATGTGTCATAGTCCGACCACCATCAAATGGAGAGCTGACATATCCAGTAGTACCTACGTATTGTGGAGATACGACTACACCATCAGTACTTGGGCTTCCACCTGGGAATTGAGCATAACCCAAAATTCCACCTCCAATATTAGCAACCCAGATATTGAGCTTATTCGCAGGATCTACTACAGGCGAGAAACTCTTGACTGCATCATTAGTCCCCCATGTAGCTCTGTCTCCTGCTTTTCTAATCACTTGATCTAAAGTGAAAGAAACATCTGCTGTACCAACTACACCAGCAAATTCTGCCGGTGGTGATAAATCACTATTTGAAGCAGAGAAATCTTCATTCAAGACATCGATTTGTGAGACAATCTGTGCATCAGAAATATTTTCTTGGCTATTAGAATATACGACATGCACGACTACTGGGATGTTAACTGAACCTGAAAATGGTATCGGCTCATTCCCTCCTCCACCAGGTCCACCGCCATTGCCATTGCCATTGCCATTACCTCCCTTTTTAAAAGCGATATAGTCTTTCGTATGCTTTTCTATATTGGCTAATTTTCTTGCAAGTCCAGGGTTCGCTTTGAGTTTATCACGCAGCACCTTCATTGATTGGCAATTTTTATGTTTTGCCTTTAATATTTTAATTTCTTCTATTTCGAAGTCTGTGACTAAAGATTCTAATTCACTTAAGCTTTGAGTTTCAGCAAATGATTCTTCATTGTCCTTATGACAAGAGGCTAAAATTAATAATGTCAATAATACCAATAGTAATTTATTCATTTGTTCGATTGTGTTTTGAAAATGATTAATATGCTTAATATAGCACTATATCAACCAGTAAATACCAAAAATCATGTAAAACACTATTTGTATACTAAACATTAACCTCTACACGCTATAAAGAACCAATTCTTTGATACAATGTATACTGATTGTATCAGTGTCATTTATTAACTGAATTGATTTAAATAACCAAAAAGAGTAACCTTGGTATCTCTAATCCCTAACTTTTTTCTTAATCTGCTTCTAGCCACTTTAACACTAGAGGGGTTGACAAACAATAGATTGGCGATTTCTTTTGAATCTAAATTTAGTCTAAGCAATGTCGCTAATTGAATTTCTTTATTAGTTAGCCGACCATGCACTTGCAAAAGATTAGCTGTGAAACTTCGATTCTTATAATCAAGAAAATAATCCAAATCTGTCCATATATTATCCCTGAGCCCAGTCCTTACGATTTCTTTAATTCGTTTAGTATGAGTATCCTGATTCTCTATTTTATCCAGTGTTTTAGTGATTGTATTTAATAGTTCTTTGTGATGTGATAACAACAATACTTTCTTATCCACGAACCCCTCCATAACTTTGTTCTGCTGTAAAATGACATCATTCTTCTCCATAATTTTTCGATTCTGAAACTCGACACTATCATTTAGTTCTTCAAGTTTTTTATTATTTGCCTTCAGAACCTTATTCTTACTCGCAGCTGTCAATAGAAGTAGACCAAGAGACAAAGCGGATACAAAAAGTAAAGCAATGAAGTACAGTCTGGTCCGACCAGCCTCTTTCTGCAATGCTATATCTCTTTTGCTGAGAGCTGCATTCTGCTGCATCTCCATGAATTCAACCTTCATATCATTCTCTTTTTTGACCATACTGGTCATGTTGGAGATCACATCTTCATTGAGATCTATCATTGCAGCATAATTATTTTCGAGCTGATATATGTGATTTAGACTGCTTATCACATCCTGATACATCTTAAAGTCAGGAACCTCAGCTAAAAGATTTAATGTTTGCTTGTAGAAAGTTTCTGCATTTTCATATTCTTTTTTCTGATAAGAAAAGTCTCCGTTCAGTTTTATAAATTCAATAGGATTTGTTTTGTTCAATAATGCTACGATTTCTTCAGTTTTATCTACATAATACTTCGTTTCTGCTAAATCGGATTGAAGATGATATCCTGCTGCAGTCAGGTAAGCCCAGTAGAGCCCTTCTTTATAGTCTAGATCTTCCCACAAAGGGATTAATTCTTCTAGTAGATTTGTCGCAAGATGGTCATGCTTTAAGGCTCTCTCTACTAAAGAAAGATTAAGGATGGCATAGCCATAACCATAGTTATCTTGCAATTCTGAGAAGCCTCGCTTAGCTATTTCTAAAAAGCCTCTAGATTTGTCTAACTCTCCAATATCGCGGTATAATAGCCCTAAGGTATTAGCTGCATTATAGGTTTCTTCTATGTCATTTATTTTAGTCGCATAATCATAAAATGCAACTGAATGTTCAATGGCAAGAGCATACTCCTCTATTCTGTGATAAACTAAGCCAAGAAAATTCTCATTTTGCAAATGACTGAATCCCGAAATCGCTAACTCCTTAATTAGATTATTGGCGCGCAATAAGTGTTCTAAAGCTTGCGAAAATTCTTGTTTTTGGTAGTGATGGAGTCCAATAAAATTTAAAGCATAGGCCTCTAATTCTCTTTTCGAACTACGTTGTGCATGACAAAATATCTCCATAGATACTATGATCAGACTGTCACCAGTGTGATTGATATAGTCATTAATGTGCAATCGATAGTCATCTAATTCTTCATCACCTATAAATGCGATATTATGGCAATCTATTTGGCCGCTCACTAATGGCTTAAGCAAGTTTAAGATCAAAATAATCGTGAGAAGAAGCTTCATTCTGATGATTTACACCTAAAAGTAATGAATGGTATCCTTATTGTTGCCTCGAAAAAAGCTTTGTTAACTAGTTGTATACTCAGAATAATGATGGACTTATCTAATTTTAGGTTGTCAATTAGATATAAAATGCAACCCTAGTAATTGTACGCAATGGGTTCTATCTCAAGGAGAGCCCATTGCATTTTTATTGCAATACGCAAGCTTATCTGCAGTGTGTTAGCAAACAAATTAAAAAGGATATTCAGAAATAATCTAGCTACTTCACGTTCAACATACTATTACTTAACTTAATACAAAGTAAACCCCATATACGGCGTGCATTGCCAAAAAACAATAGTGTTTTCTATCAGAACTCGAACAGCAAGTCTTACAAGAACAAACAAAAATATATTGGGAGTGCAGACATGCCAGTAAGTTAATCTTAAGCCAAACAGTATGACTATTTTTTTGAAGGGATAAAGATCGAATCGTGAGTATGGACAAGCCATACTTGCCTCCGATTGTAAGAGGCAAGGAGGTGCAGAAAGTAGAATTTGGAGCTAAGGTGAACAAGTTTCAAGTGGATGGAATCGGCTTTTTAAAACATATCAGCTTTGATGCTTATAATGAAGGAACACGATTACAATCAACAATATGGACAGTAACAAATCTTTAGCCAAAGCAGCATAAGTCAACTCACTTAAGTGAAATTTCGATCATCAAATGGGGTTAGTGGGCCTACTTCTGAATATCCCTAAACTGAGGCCTACTAAGATGACGACTGCTGTTCATTCATAGCCCTAAACACTTTAGCTATACTTCGCTCTATAGATGCTTATATCGAAAAAGAAGTAATATCCTTAAACGTTTGTAACCTCTCTTTGATCATCATTTCATCCAGCTGCTTTAACTTACCTAAGCTGAATTCCTCTACGCAATATGATGCCATAGTGGAACCATAGATGATGCCTGTTTTTACGGCTTCAAAGCTCAGCTCACCTGACTCGGCTAAGTATCCACTCAGTCCACCTGCGAAGCAGTCTCCTGCACCCGTAGGATCTTTGACCTGAGCTATAGGTAGTGCGGGAGCCACGAAGATCTTATCCTCTCCAAAAAGTAAGGCCCCGTGCTCACCCTTCTTGATGATCAGGTATTTAGGGCCCATCTTGTGTATTGCTTCAGCAGCATTGACTAAGGAGTACTCGCCTGATAGTTGTCTAGCTTCTTCATCATTAATGGTCAGGATGTCCACACGGCTGATAGCCTCCTTAAGTGTATCCATCGCTACATCCATCCAAAAGTTCATGGTGTCGAGGATGATCACCTTAGGTCGCTTCTTCATCTGATCCATGACCTTGATCTGGATCTCTGGAGTCAGGTTACCCAGCATCAATACCTCATCATCTTGATACGCTTCTGGCAGTACTGGATCAAAGTCAGCCAGTACATTGAGTTCCGTGGTGATGGTATCACGCTTATTCATATTATCATGGTACTTCCCGGCCCAGAAGAAAGACTTCTTATCCTCTACGATCTCTATGCCTGTCGTATCTATCCCTCGAGCATTCATCATCGCTAATTCTTCTTTGGGAAAGTCTCCACCGATGATCGACACAATATTAGCTGATGGATGGATGAATGTGGATGACCAAGCGATGTATGTTCCAGCGCCACCAATCACTCTCTCGGCTCTTCCAAAAGGCGTTTCTATGTCATCAAATGCGACTGTTCCTACGACAAGTACACTCATAATTTATCTGTTTAATATAACAATGAGGCGCAAATGTAAGGTTTTAGATCAAACTGGCGTATCCGGAATGCTAAAATGGAAGATTGTGCCCTTTCTTGTGTCGCTTTCAAAATCAATCTTTCCGTCCAAATTGTCAATGATCTTCTTTACGATCGAAAGGCCTATCCCAGTGCCACTGTATTTATCACGATTGTGGAGTCTGAGAAACATGACGAAGATCTTATCTTGGTATTCTTCTTCGATCCCTATCCCATTATCCGCTACAGAGAAATGATGCATCCCTGAAGCCTTGTGGTAGCGTATATCAATGACAGGCTGCTCAGTCTCGTTATACTTTATTCCATTCTCAATGAGGTTTTTGAAGACTTGAAATATCTCTTGTTGGTTAACTCTGACCACAGGAAGGGTGTCGTGTAGATTGATTATCGCAGACTTTTCATTGATAAAGGTCAGCAGATTGGACCTAACATCCTCCAAAACATCATTCAGGTCTACCTCGTCTACCCGTTCTTCTGTAGTAATAGAGGCATAGCTTAATACATCCTCAATGAGGGTATTCATTTGTTTAGTATTCTTCTGGACGATTGTAAGATATTGATTTAGTTTAGGATCATCTTTCTGCTTCACCTCTCTTTCTATCAGGCCGACAAAGCTCGATATATTCCGTAGTGGCTCTTTAAGGTCATGAGAAGAAATATGGGCGAATCGTTCCAGCTCTTCATTTGATCTGGTCAATTGTTTATTCGATTCTTTCAGAGCCTTTGTTCTGCTCTCCACTTCTTTTTCTAAGGTTTTGCTATACTTGATTTTTGACTTGTAATTATTCCACAGCAAGAATGCCATTGAACTGACAAAAAGGAGCATCAAAATCGAAATAAGATTTCTTAATTTTTGCTGGTTGATTTTTGCCTCATTTTTGACCTGCTGTTCTTCCAGTAGAGTCACCTGATATTTTGACTCTATATCTAAGATCGCTTTAGACTTTTCTGCACCGACGATGGAGTCAGACCATGACTTATATTTCTTATGATACAGCAGTGCTTGTTGGTGATTATTCTGATTTTCGAATGCTATGGCTAATTGGGCATAAGACATGGCAATATACTGTTTGCTACCAGCTTGCTGAGCCTGCTTCAGCGCTAAATTTCCGTACCTGATAGCCTCTTGGTATTCTTCCATTTTATTGTACAGGATAGAGAGCTCAGCATTAGTATTGAGTAATAGATCTTCCACCCCCATCTGCTGATATATTCCAGATGCTTCTAATAGATTGAACTTGGCCTTATCATATTTTTCCTGCATGATGTATATCCTGCCAAGCTCTTCGTGCATCACACCTAATCCATAAGTGTGAGATATCTCTTTTGCGACTACGATGCCATCCTCCAAATTTTTAATAGCTCCTGTCAAGTCACCTTCTACACTCTGAATTGTTCCATAGCCCCAGCTCCATGCCACCTTGTGTTCAGGATAATCAGACACTTTAATTAGCTCACCCAAGCGAATAAAGAAGGTTTTCGCTTCTTTATAGTTTTTATCCTCCAGCAGGATGAAGCCCACATTACAAAGCATCAATCCCAGAGCCTGAGTATCTTGAGCAGCTTCTGCTGCTTGCAGCCCCTCGACCATGTACTTCATTGCATTTTCATTATCAGTCATGCCATTATACAGACCGCCTAAGATAGAAGCTGCTTTAGCCAGACAATATTGACAGTCATACTCAACTGCAAGCTTTCTAGCACTAAGCGCTATGTCTATGCCTTCTCTATATTTGCCTTCTAGCATATTGGCAGCTGCTATGGCTGTAGAGGCAATTGATTCTCCTTTCTTATATCCTATTTCTTGTGAGAGATGAAGTGCTCTTCGCGCCAGCTTTTCTGATGTTTTGACATCCATCGACTGATACTCTCTAACCAAATCAATAAGAATGTTCACTTGGTGGGTATCTCTAACTGCTCCATTCAATAGCTGATTCAGACTATCTATGGTAGGCGTGTTAGCACTCAGAGTCAGGCTAGTAAATAAAAGTAAAATAGTGTGAGTAAGAAATTTCAAATTGATTGACTCTGGTATTTTTAAAAAGTGCAGGTACGGAAGAAGTGCTAATGCCAATGATAAATATAAGTCTATCTTAATCGTCTTCCAAGTTATATTCAGGTATTTTGTTCCAGTCGGATGGGAGCTTGAGCTTAGCACTATATCCAAATTCATCAATCAATTGACGATATATTTGTTCCTTTCGTAATAGACCATTACTAAAGGCTGCCTCTACTCTGGATTTATTCTTTTTGTATTCATAGCGTTCACCATCACCTTCTACCACGTAATACAGGTTGAACCATCCTTTTTGCTTGGCAGGCTTTGGTCGTAGGCTACGATCATGGCTTTTGAATTTGTCCATCAGGATTTGTCCTGCATTGACCTGCATGTAGTACAGCTGCTCATTATCCATAGAGTGATTGCCACTAAGTGTCAGGTTAGCGGCATTACTCTGAATAAACATCGTGGGAATGTACAGCTGCTTACCCCTTATTTCCAGATAATTATCCAACTCAATGAATCGGACTGATCTCAGATCCTTGACATTCACAAAAGAAGAAAACTGCTCCAGCATGGTCAGCTCCTCGATTCTACCCTCCTGCAGATTGACAGACACCAGGCCTCTCGATTTGTCAGAGCGTATATTCCAGTCTTCATCCCAGTAAAAGTGAAAGAGGCCCAAAGAATTAAGATTGCCGCTGATGTTGTCACTGGTGATATACTCCTGGCCAAAGTTTTGGCATTGCTGTAGACACATAGATAGATCTACGTCCATGACATCAGTTTTGACTTGGTAGTGGTGTAGCCCGTTCTTCTCCATCGTGAGGGCACCTTCAGTCTGCAGTCTACCGCCGAAGGCCATAGAGCTGGATGTCAGCCTATGGACCCCAGCTTCAGTTTCGACCTGGGCTGTGAGGTCCTCTAAGATTACATCCGCATAGCGAGCTGTCTCTATAGCTATGCTTAGGTCATACTGATGAGCATCCACAGAAGTCGAGCCACTGCTGTCTGATCTGGATGCATAATTCATCAGGCTATCGATGTGCACCAGCTCTCCAGTGACCTTACCCTTCCACTGGTGTCCATCCAGTGTACGCTGATACTCCCCACTGACAGTGAGCTCAGATGCACCATAGGACAGCTGTAGATCCTGAAGATAGATGATACCAGCTGCGGATTCTATCACTCCTGATTCGGCTGTCATCCACTCGTGATCATGCCCCTTCCAGGCCAAGTCTTCTGCTTCCACACTAATCGTGAGATAGTCCATCAGCGAATGATCATCCTCTGTCCATGGATATGCACTCAGCGATAAGTTATTGATAATCCCTGAGCCTCTGATCTCAGACAGCTGCTCTTGCTCCAAGAAGGGAAAGACTGATGCTGCAGCAAGTGTCCCAGATGCCTCTAATTCATCTATGATACTGCGATTCAGATTGATCCGAGCCTTGGCCTGGACCAATTCGCCTTCGATCATCGCTGCGAATGCTTTCAGGTGGCAGATGTCTTGATCTCCTGAGACCACGGTATGAATGTCAGTCACCCTCAGCTCCTGCGCAGGATGATGGTAGTGTAGGTCTGCATCATCGAGCTGGAGCTGATAACTGATATCTGATATGCCATCGAGGTGTATCTCACTGTCAGCTGTGCCACTCCAAGTGATCAAGCCTTGAGAAGACTCAGCCAAATGACTGAACATCGGATTCAAGCTTTCTAATGGAAACTGCTCCAGCTTAATCAGCATATCTCTTTTCGAATTAGCGGCATTGAAGCTGCCGTCTATGCTCACGCCATTTTCAAATACGCACTCTTCTATCTGCAGTAGCTTCGTGTCTATACCATAGTTCAGCCTCAGCCTGAAGTCGTCCTCATAGTCTATCTGCTGAAACTGCTGCTGTCGGGTGACATTCTCAAAAGATACGCCTCCTTTAACAGCCATGTTGATTTGTTCACCGTCTTGCTGAAGCTGCATCGTCGCAGCCGTCAGTAGTAATTCATATCTCTCCTGTGCTGTCCCTCGATCGATTAAGATTCTAAAGTTTTCGATGGTGATGTTCTCAATGTCGATCATGCTGGCTTTTCCAGTTGTCCCCTGCTTCGTCGTGATCAGTTCCTCTACATTCCATTTTTGATTTCGCTCCGTGAGGGTCACTGATCCATTGCGAATGAGTAAATGAGAGATCGTCGGCTTAGAGAAGATGGCCTGCCACATATTGAGCTTAGCCTGAAATTCTTCCAGGCTGATGGCCTCATTATAATCTGTATCGTAGAGTTTAGGCTTGAGCAGGTCTAAGGTGATGGATGGGAAGGTGCTGAAATAGTTGAGCTCTGCCTCTTCGAATGACAGCTGATTGTTCGTGATGGATACCAGCTGCTTCACTGCGGCGGTCTCAATTTTAGTTTGCAATAGGAATGACAGACAGATCATGATCACGACCCCAATGAATAAGATCGTCAGTGGCCATAGAATGATGATTTTGAGGAGTCTGAACATATACCTTATATAAGACGTCTATCTACACCGAATGCATACATCTACAACTGTCTATACTGGTCATATCTTTTGGTAGACATCTTCATCATCAGCTACTGAATATGAAGTCTAAATGTTAAATTCCTCATTATCAGTGTGTTGCAACATCAGAATGTAAGGGCAGCAGATCTGATCATGTGAGAATTTTATTTTGTATAGTAAATTTTAGACGATATTTTAGATGCTTTTGTCGACTAAAAGTGCTCAGAATGTGACTTTCGGGCATCTTTACAATGTAATTATTTAGAAAACGAAAAACGATCTATTATGAATGCTCCAAACATAGAAAATGTAGTCTACGAATACCGATACTCCATGCCTAACGTGGACAGAGAAGACACCCCATACATGTCAAAATTGAATTTACTACGTTCTAAACTTCCTGCGTGCAGCGAGCACAAATCATGCATCATTGATGACAGCTTTGGCAGAGCTGGTGCGATCATTGCGATTGGCTTGATCACTTATGCACTTAGCCTGATGTTCTAAGATAATTTTTCTGATACGAAGGTCTCAGAAACAAAATGCCGTAAAGGTTTTTAATATTCTTTCTGTTAAGCCCCGTATCGAATACGGGGCTTTTTTATTGTCAAAATTGAATGTCAGCTGGAATCATGCCAGACGCAACTGAACTGATCAGTCTACATGATTTCTCAGTGATGTGTCTGTCGTCATTCTTTCTTTGATTTTGCATTGTAGAAATAATAAGCTGAGATACCGACTAAAATAACCAAGACACCAGGGACAAAGAATGCACCCAAGCCTCCCGCCTCATTCAGAGCAGACCTGATGATGTGAATGGTCAGATAGGTAAATAAGGCTGTACAGAAAAGATTGAGCATCCTGATCATCTTGGTCGCTGTCGTATACTGATGCAGTGCGTTATCCATTGTAATCTTGGTGGGGTAGTTAAACTTCTCAGGTCTTTTATTTAAGTATCTGAGCAATAAATACTGAGCCGCAGTGATAACTGGTAGCAAGAAGATCAGCTGCTTACTGCCATAGCCATTCGCCTCGCCTGTGCCATTGAAGTGAATCGGGATTTCATCGGGCAGTCGTCCATAGTATAGTACGGGTAGCAGTGCACTGGCCAGCAAGCAGACCAAGGTGATCAGTTCTAAGAGTAGATCGGTGTGATCTGGATCTATCTGTATGATCGGACGGTCCTGCTTCATCGGTTTACTTTTTAGGCCCAGTGATTACGTGCAAATATGATGACTATTCTTCCATCATATTACGCTAATATGCGTCATGACTTAAATTTGAATTTAACAAATTTGATCTTCCTGCCATCTCGCAGATGACTGGCCTCATAGAATGTCTTGATCTCAAGCTCTGGATAAGCCAGGTCTTCGCTGTAGATGTGATTATGCTTGTAGATCAACTCTAGGTCTTCATGTCTGATCAGCTGATCAATGGTATAGTAATACAGGATACAGGAGTCCGTCTTGAGATTCACTGAGCCACCTGGCTGCAGCAGCTGGTGATACATATCCAAGAATCTTCGGGCGGTCAGTCGCCGATTACCCTTGCGCGTCTTCAAGAATGGATCAGCAAAGGTGATCCAGATCTCTTCGATCTCTCCCGCTGCAAAAAATCGATGAAGCATCTCAATCCTGGTACGCAAAAAAGCTACATTTTTAATCTCTTCTTCCACTGCCTTGGTGGCTCCTTTCCAGATTCTAGCACCTTTGATGTCTACACCAATAAAATTCCTCTCGGGATACATCTGAGCCATGCCCACAGCGTACTCGCCCTTGCCACAGGCGAGTTCGAGCGTGATGGGTTGATCATTCTCAAATATCTTCTTAGACCACTCCCCTTTAGGATTGACCTGCGTGTGATCATTCCAGGTCAAAACATCGTCCCCGTGATCAAAATTTTCCAACACATTGGGATATCTCAACAGATCTGCAAACTTCCCCAACTTATTACGCTTAGCCATAGCCCAAAAATAGAGCAAGCAGCGCTAATTATACCATTGCGGCTCTCTATTTTATTTTCTCCCTCGCAGAGGACCAGATCAGAACAATCAAAATTCACAGCTATTTATCCACAAAAACGTTTGCAATAATCGTCAATGTCAAGAATTTATAAGGATACAGAAATGCAGTGTGGCAAATCAAATATATTCGATCATCATGAAAAAAATATGGTGGAAAGAGGCCGTAATTTACCAGATCTATCCTCGTAGTTTCTACGATAGTAATGGCGACGGTATAGGAGATCTGCAAGGCATCATACAGAAACTGGACTATCTATCAGACCTGGGGGTAGATGTGCTGTGGCTAAGTCCCATATTCGCCTCACCTAATCTGGACAACGGCTATGATATCTCGGACTACCGCATGATTATGCCAGAGTTTGGCACCATGGCAGACTTCGAAGAGCTGCTCGCTCAGGCTCATCATAGAGGGCTGAAGGTGATCTTGGACTTGGTGGTGAATCACTCTTCGGATCAGCACCAGTGGTTTCAAGAATCCAGAGCTGCCAGTGACAATCCATACAGTGACTACTACATCTGGAAAGACGAGATCCCTAATGACTGGCAGTCATTTTTCGGAGGGCCAGCCTGGACTTACGACGATCAGCGACAGGCTTACTACCTCCACCTATTCACCTCGCATCAGCCAGACCTCAACTGGGAGCATCCCGCTCTCAGAGCGGAGATATATGACATGATGAACTTCTGGTATGACAAAGGCATCGATGGCTTCCGCATGGATGTCATACCCTTGATCTCAAAGGATCAGAGCTATCCCGATGCAGTCAGTGACAATTTTGATCAAGTCATCTTCCACAACTATGCCAACGGGCCAAGGCTGCATGAGTATCTCCAAGAAATGCATCAGCAGAGCTCTGGCCGCTATGATGTGATGACGGTAGGTGAGTGCATTGGCGTCACGGATCAAAACTGCATGATGTACGTAGATGAACGCCGTAAAGAACTCAACATGCTCTATCACTTCGAGCATATGTCGCTCGACACTGAGAATGGTGAAAAGTACAGTCGGACCAGCTATCATCTCTCAGATTTCAAACGCATTTTTCAGAAGTGGGATGAGGCCTTAGGTGCCCAAGGCTGGTACAATGTATTTTTAGACAATCATGATTTCCCCCGCATGGTATCCCGCTTTGGTGATGGAGGCGCGTACCGTCTACAATCGGCTAAGCTACTGGCCACCATGCTACTGACTCTTAGAGGTACCCCATGCATCTACCAGGGCTCAGAGATCGGCATGACTAACGTCAGCCTCTCACAGATAGAAGAAGCTGATGACATCTGGGCGCATAACTACTACCATGAGCAGCTTGCTAAAGGTGACGCTCCTGCAGGCATCATGGCTCGCATCAATGCCTGTGGCCGGGATAATGCCCGGACACCTGTACAGTGGAGCGCTGAACATCATGCTGGATTCACTACTGCATCAGCGCCTTGGCTAAAGGTAAACCCCAACTACACCGAAATTAATGTAGCTCAGGCCGAGGCTGATGAGCAGTCCATTTTGCTTTTTTATAAGAGGCTATTAGCTCTGCGTAAAGCCTATCCGACACTGATCTATGGTGCTTTTACTCAGCGTATGCCTGAGCACGAATCACTGTTTATCTATGAGCGCCATGATGACGCGGGTCATTTCTTGGTCTTGCTTAATTTCTCCGCCGATGAGGTCGAGCATGTTCAAGATATTTCCGTAGAGGCTGAGCTAATCATGCATAATTATGATAGCCCTGGAGCTGCTTCTTTCTTACGGGCTTGGGAGGCTAGAGTGTACAACTATTCTGTCAAATTCGAAATCAAGCAGTAGGCCTATAAGCTGAGCTATTCTCCAAGTGTAGCATTATGCTTGATTCCGATTGGCGATATCCATGTAGTGATTTCAATTACTCTTTTCGACTCGGTTCAAATTTTTCAAAGCGCTCCCCTATGCGCTGATAGACACCGTCATTATCAGTGCCCAGCCAGATGGTCCCTTGATCATCTTCATATATGGTGATGAGCAGTAATTCACCTTTACCTCTTTTGATCTTCTGGTGAGACAGGCTCGTCCCATCATATCTCCAGACGCCTCCGCCATAAGTAGTCATCCATAAGTCGCCATTAGCAGCTACGATCCCTGAATTAAAATAGAGGATATTATCTTCTGCCACACTAGCGGGTATCTCCGCAGCCTTCATCTTCACGTAGCCTTTGGGAGCATCAGCATCAATCTTGTATTTACTCTTAAAATTACTAAGCCAGTAATACCCCTCTTTATCCCGAAGCATAGAGCGCACCCCTGGGACACGACCATCTGGCAGTGTCGATAATTCTGACTCGCCAAACCAGAGAAAAGAAGTACCGTCATAGCGAAAAGCTCCCGCAGTCACTGTGCCAAACCATACATGCCCATCCTTATCTTGGTCGACTCCATAGACAGCATATGGACCCTGATTATTAGAATTAAATCGGATGCCATCTACCAGTCTACCAAAAGCCTTATATAGATTTTGTCTTGGCAGTTTTAATTCAAAAAGAGACTCTCCGTCGTAGCGGTATAGATCATTTGCATCGTAGCCAAACCACAAGTCTGTCGAGTCCAGTTTCCACTCATTGTCTGCAGATCTAAGGGGCTCTAGCGTGGTAAATGCCTTACCATCATACTGACTGATCCCCTCTGGAGTCTCTATATAAATGTGTCCATGCTGATCCTCTTGAATGCCACGGATGGTATTATCTACGAGTCCGTCATCCATGTCAAATCGCTTGAGCTTCTTACCATCGTAATGGAGCACGCCTTGCCCATTGCTCCCAAACCAATAATCAGCTCTAGAATCCTGAAAGACCACCCAGATGCGATCGTCTATAGCTACGACTTCTTGCTCTTCCAGTTGTCGACCTTGATTGACCTGCTTTGACGTCGTAGAATGCCCATCACATGACTTCAGCGTGATGGTAATTGAAAGCACCAAAATCAACTTTAATAGCTCAGTCATCATATCTACGTCTTTATACATTCAGCTTTGCTTCCCATAAATTTTGGCTGAACTAAGGTCAATCTACCAGTTAAAAAAGGTAAATGCCCAATATCTCTGGGATTAGTAAGCCATTAAGACATTGATAGTGCATTAATTATAGCCCATCCATGCCTTAGCGATCTCAGCATCAAGAAAATTTCTATAGCACTAACACATCAAGACCACTATACAGCCATTAATGGAATTGCTAAGTCACTCCTCGTATAAAAAATTTCTTGCCTGGCTCTATTCTAATCCAATCAGACAGTTGTCACCAATTCCTCCATTGGCTTTCTGACTTTGACAAGATCGACCAGCCAGTCTTTCTCAGCATCCCTGTAGCCTACGGGTAGTAACAAGGTGCTGCGGAGTCCTTTCTCTCGCAGATCAAGAATCTCATCCAGAGCCTTAGGATCAAAGCCTTCCATGGGAGTGCTGTCCAAACCTTCGACGGTAGCTTGGGTCATTGCAGCCATAAGGGCAATGTAAACCTGACGTGAAGCATGCTCGTAGCTGACCTCTGGATCCCGCTGTGGATAGGTAGACAGCAGCTGCTGCCGATAGTTTTCCCAGCCTTCATTTTTGAATCCTCTGATCTCATTCGTCAGGTCAAACATGTGATTGATGCGGTCAGCAGTGTAGTGATCCCAAGCCGCGAACACTAAAAGATGGGAGCAGTCAGTGACAGGAGATTGATTCCAGGCAATTTTTCTGATCTTGGCTTTGATGTCTTGGTCCGTGACGACAATCACTTCGAAAGGCTGCAGTCCGCTTGAAGTAGGTGCCAGTCGTATCGCCTCTAAGATGCGATCCATCTTCTCTTGGGGTACCACTTTACCATTCATGGCTTTTGCCGCGTATCGTTTATTGAGTATATCTATAAAATCCATCGGTTTACTTTTTTAATGAGGCGCAAATGTCGAGGATATTATGGAGATATAAATTGATCTATGGTATTTTATTCCTTCTTATTTTCCGAAGCATGATATACCAATCAAACTTTACATTGGACCAAGATCATGACCCGGCCTTTCGATCAGCTTAGCAGTATTTTCTAGCGCCTGATCCTGGCTAATGCACTTAGTTGGAAACACAGCTGGCCCTGGCTCCCCCTCACTCTGCAATAATTCATTACATTAGATAAAAACTAAAAATACATGATCCGACTGCTGACACTCTACTGCATCCTTATCTCTTTTACCCTTACGGCTCAAGATGGATGGGAGAGCCTGCTCAATGGGACTGACCTGTCCAACTTCGAGCAGCTCAATGGTGAGGCCGAATACTACTTAGAGGACAATACACTGGTCGGTGTCTCTAAACTGAATACTCCCAATAGCTTTATGGCTACGAAAAAGGACTATGCGGATTTCATCTTAGAGTTCGATGTCCTCGTAGAAAATGGGCTGAACTCTGGAGTCCAGTTTCGCAGCTTGAGTCTGGCGGACTATAAGAATTATCGTGTGCACGGCTATCAGTGTGAGATCGAGACCAGCAGCCGGAAGTGGGCTGGCGGCGTCTATGACGAGGCCAGGCATGCCTGGCTCTACCCCCTGTCACGCAATGAGAAAGGCAGACAAGCATTCGTCCCTGGAGAATGGAATCACTACCGCATCCAAGCCATCGGTCCTTACATCAGGACCTGGGTGAATGGCGTACAGTGCGCTAATCTGGTGGACGATACCACTGCGGAAGGGTTCATCGCCTTTCAGGTACACGGTATCGGTGATGCATCCCTGGAAGGGAAGACAGTGCGCTGGAAGAACATCAAAATAAAAACAGAAGACCTACATGATGATGTGATGGCTGCCGATCCAGAGGTGCCAGAAGTGAGCTATCTCTCTGGTCTCACTGAGTCAGAAATGAGGCGTGGATGGAGAATGCTCTGGGATGGTACCAGTACGGCTGGATGGCGCGGTGCTAAGCTGGATCACTTCCCCAAGCAAGGCTGGGTCATGGAGGATGGAGTCTTGAAAGTGCTATCATCTGGAGGCGGCGAGGCAAGGAATGGTGGAGACATCGTCACCATAGACACCTACAGCGACTTCGAGCTAAGTGTCG
This sequence comes from uncultured Saprospiraceae bacterium, assembly GCA_937929945.1. Lineage (GTDB taxonomy): Bacteria > Bacteroidota > Bacteroidia > Chitinophagales > Saprospiraceae > CALFUK01. Next base: position 17,884 of record CALFUK010000056.1, on the reverse strand, counting down.
ACTTCAAGATCACAGAAGGGGCTAACAGTGGCATCAAATACTTCGTGGACCCAGAGCTGAACAAGGGTGAGGGCTCAGCGATCGGTCTCGAATTTCAGATCCTCGACGACCACAAGCATCCAGATGCCAAGATGGGTAAAAATGGCAATCGCACCGTCGGATCGCTCTACGATCTGATCAGAGCCGAAAGCCTAAGCAGCAGCCGTGGTAAAAATTTTAAAGGTGTCGGCAACTGGAATAACGCCCGCATCATCGTCAGAGGTGGTCAAGTAGAGCATTGGCTCAATCAGGTGAAAGTTGTCGAATTTAATCGGCACAGTCAAGTATTCAAAGCTCTTGTGGAGCGAAGCAAATACGAAAAATGGACCAACTTTGGACAGCAGTCTGCAGGCCATATCCTGCTCCAGGATCATGGCGATCAGGTATCATTTAAGAATATTAAAATCAGAGAGCTATAACGGGAAGTGAATCGAATAATAATTTTTACAAAAAGCTAATCACCAATATAGCAATGCCAATAAAGAGACATAAGGGAACATAGATGCGGGTGTCATTCCTTGTAAAAATATCTTCGTTATATTTTTTAAATATGCCCACATAATTAAAATCACCAATGGCGCGAATGAGAAAAATAGCCGCTATACCCCAGCTGACATAGGTGGTGTAGCCCGCTTCTACTCTACCTGCATCAATCAAATAATGTGTGCCGATGATACTAGCAAAAACGCAAAGACCCATGGCAACCACAATCGTCGCCAGCTGTACTTTGAAGTGATTCTCTATGCTGAAATAAGCAGTCCTGAACTGCTCTGGAATGGCTCCCTCTACACCCCACTTACCGCCCAAAGCCCAGTAGAAATGCAATAAGGCGATGAGCAAAAATAAAGCTACGACGATCACAATCAGTATTGTCTTAAGCATAAGCGAGGTTTTTTAGAATTCCATGGGTAAAGTTACTCTAAATAAAAGACACCCGCTTCATGGTGTTGGATCATGCATACACCAGCCAGATGGAAGAAAGAGACGGCAAGCCAAAGGCCTCTCGCGCAAGCCAGATTCCGAAACCTGTTCGGAATGACTCCCGCTCTTTACATTTCAGCGATATCGCTTTTTCTAACCATCCTGAACCTATCTGTCTGGCACGCAGGGTTTTTCAGGATCTCACACACTACCGTGGATAATGCACATTAATCTCAGCACCCAGTAAGTGCATCAATTGGTACAGCCCAAAGAAGGTTCGGTTAATGTAAATAAAGTGCTCGCTGCCGCGATTCATTTTGTATTTGGAGAGTAAGGTCTGCTTTGCGATGCGCTCTCCCGTCTGAGAGATTTCATCGAAAAATGACTTATCAGAAAAGTCCCAGCTATCACTTTGGTAAGGCTGTAGCAAGAGAGATAATACCTCATGAAATTGCTCATAGTAGAACGCCTTCTCCTCTGGGCCGTCTTCTTCCAGCAGCATATCCAGCTCGTAAAGATGAGCCTCAAAAGCTGCCGCATCATCCAGACAGCCTGGTGCTGTGAGTGCCAAGAAGGGGGCAAAGAATTCTTCTGGTATGTCTTTCATGCAGCCAAAATCTAACATGCATATTTTATCATCTGGAGTGATGAGCAGATTACCAGGGTGAGGATCAGCGTGGACAAATTTTAATTCATGCATCTGGTACATGAATAGATCCCATATCTTCTGGCCAATATGATTGCGCTGCTCCTGACTGATATCGGATGCGGCATATTCTGGCAGGTGGATGCCATCCACCCAGTCCATCGTGATGATGCGCTTACTCGATAGCTCAGGATAATATACAGGGAATACATAAGCGTCATCAATGGCACAGGCCGCTGTGATCTTCTGGCTGCTCTCCAGTTCTAGCTCGTAGTCCGTCTCCTCTAAGAGCTTGTGCTCTACTTCTTGAAAATATTTCTCCGCATCATCCAGTTCCAACCTCAGTATTTTGCTGGCCATGGGCTTCAGCATAGCCAGGTCTGAGCTGATGGATTCTGCGACACCCGGGTACTGGATCTTCACTGCCAGTCGCCGTCCGTCCAAGCTGGCCTGGTGCACCTGCCCAATGCTGGCGGCAAAGGATGCCTCATAATCAAACTCATCAAAAAGGTCTTCTGGATTCTTACCTAAGTATTGGCGGAATGTCTTTTTCACCAGTGGTGCAGAGAGTGCTGGCACTGAAAACTGGGCTAATGAAAACTGGTCAACATAAGCCTTGGGCAAAAAGCTCTTCTCCATACTCAGCATCTGAGCTACCTTCAGACCACTACCCTTTAGCTCCAAGAGACTCTGCATGATGTCAGCAGCATTCTTCTCATCCAGGTCATCCTTATCCACATCCACTTGGAGCAGCTTGGCTCCATAGTGACTGGCGTAGTTCTTTCCTACCTTGAGACCTGTCTTCAGTATCTTACCCGCACGATTGAGCTTCCCCGTAGGAATCTTATCACTTGTCTTCATATTTTATTTTTCGTCAAAAGATGCACAGCTACAATTAACTGAGCAAAATCAACCACTTATATGTCTTATTTATCCACGTCATCGACGTTTCATCTTTTGAATTGCATGTTGCTGAATCGCTCTTTCCAGATGAACTTGCCAAAATCTATCACGCTTTTTATTGGGGTGTAATCGATAAGGTCCATACTGGCTTTCACCGTCTTCTCTATGGCGACATCTGTCTTCTCATGATCTGCAGACTGGTCGTTCTTCCAGAAGTCCAAGAGGAATAAGAGCTGAGTGTAGTAGGCTTCTGAGACAGCGGTATTCGTCACCTGATTGATCTTGTCATCCGCCTGACCGATGGGGATGATCGGCTGCTCGTGAATGGTCTCAATGAAGTCCGCAAAATGAACCTTGAGCTTCTTCAATACGCGCAGCATATTCAGCCTGCCATGGTGCTCTATGCTGACCTCTAAGAAGGGCTGATTCAGACTACAGTTTTCGAAAAAGGTGTAATACAGAGAGAGCAGGCGATCGCGCTTGCTGAAGCTAGCATACTGTGGATCAGCATTGACCGTCCTGATGGCTGCTAGCATGAGTTCCTCCCAAACTGCTGCTTCAGCTTTTGCAATAGAGTCCAAGTGCAGGATAAACTCTTCTGCCTTTATCTTTTTAGCCTTACACAGGTCTTCCATGGTCACATCCAGCCCATGGACACTCACGTATTCCATGAACAACTCTATGATATCTTCTTTCGTCTTTTTTTTAGCTCTTGGCACGACTGTTATCTTTTTTGATTACAACGTTAAAGATACGTCTATGTTCTACCCTCCTGTCGATATTCTGGATAAGAATGATGCCCATTCTCGCACTCTAATGTTATCAGGACAGTGGATTAATCCGTAGTTTTAGAGCGAGAGAGCTTAAACCCATTTGACGTATGAGTCTTACTCATGTGTCATACAGGTTTAAAGGTAGTGGCTACCGTGCAAGCTAACTACACGCATCCACAAGACTGGATTTATATAGTCACTGACAAGGATTTTTGTGACACGTAACAAGATAAATGGGTTGACATATTCTCTGGTAGTTGCACAGCTCTATAGCCGAACCAAATGAAAACGTCTATGACGTTATGATCAGTAAGACACCCAAGTGAATGATTAAACTTAGTTATTTGAAGATTGGCATTTAGCCTTGAAATTTAAACACCTGAAACGTCTATGAGGTAAATAATTAAGACACCCAAGTGGATGATTAAACTTTGTTATTTACTGACAGGCCTTCATTTCCAAAACTGAAACATATGAAACTAAAAATGGCGAGCATCATTGTCGAAGATCCGATTTCGGCACATGCATTCTACACAGAAGTCCTGGGATTCAAAAGTCACACCTTCATGCCAGATCATCAGCTGGCTATCGTGATGGCATCCGAAGATAAGACAGCTACGGTCATCCTGGAGCCTGTCAGCTATGACTATGTCAGAACATTTAAAAACGAGATCTACAAAGCAGGCCTTCCTTGCATCATCTTCGAGGTGGAGGATGTGCAAGCTCAGTATGATGCATTAGTCGCTAAAGGAGTCAGCTTCAAGCAGGCACCTAAGACCACAGACTGGGGCACCTCTGCCATCTTTGATGATCAGCAGGGCAACTACATTCAGATTCATAAAGATCCTCCCCAGTAATCTTTGCCTTGATATCACTCTTTAATGTGACAGTACATCATTCACTCATACATGCACAGCTATGTCACCTGCCTTAGAGAATTGGAAGACATCAGGAGAGACGATGCCCTTTGGCCCTTTGGAGCATCAGGTCTTTGTCCTGCGGATCGGCAGCGATCAGGCTACCGCGGATCGGACCTTGCTCCTGCTGCATGGTTTTCCAGAATCTTCATACTCCTTTCACAAGGTCATACAGCGATTGCGTACCAGATTTGATCGCATTATCCTATTTGATATGTTGGGCTATGGCCACAGTGATAAGCCAATTGATTACAGCTATTCTCTCTTCGAACAGGCGGATACGGCACTCAGTGTATGGCAGCATTGGGGCATCACAGGTGGACATCTCCTGGCCCATGATATGGGTGACAGTGTAGCGACAGAGATACTGGCCCGGCGAGAGTTAGGCTTATTACCAGCTTGGCTCAGTGACGGCCTACTCAGTGTCACCTTCACGAATGGAAGTATCGTCTTGGACTTAGCGCAGCTCCGCATCACGCAGAAACTGCTGCTGTCGCGCTTTGGCTCTCTCATGAATCGAATCACGGGCTATCGAATCTTCTGCCAGCAAGTCAGAAGTGCCCATGGTAATGATCACCTTAGCGAAGAAGACTTGTCTCTGCTCTGGGAAGCAAACAGCCTACAAAGAGGACACCGCAAAACCTATCTGACGATCAAATATCTTCAGGATCGCAGACGCTTCGAAACATCGCGATGGCTACCAGCTCTAGCCCATACCGATCTGCCCATACACCTCTGCTGGGGTAAAGATGATGCCGTGGCTAAGGTTGAGATGGCTCACTATCTCCAGCGTAATGTCTGTCAGTCAGCGAGACTTAGTGTGATGCCAAATGTAGGTCACTTTTGTCAGCTGGATCGACCAGAGATTTGGGCAGAGCAGGTTCTGGGGTTTTACGAGAGTTTAGCCTAATCATTTGTTTCCAACTCACTTTTATTAGCTGGTCAAAATCAAGTGTAGTTTAGTCATTTCAATATTGAACCCTAATACTACTCAAAGTGAAATATAACTGATTCTAAAAAAATACTGACCTCGTAATATGCCTTTAAAAGAAGTGTTAATCAAATTAGAGCCAATAAAAAGAAGTGTCCTGCCAATAAAAAGACCTTGACTAAATCATCAGCCAAGGTCTATAAGAAAAATTATCCTGCGTGGAAAGCAGTTTTATTTTATTAGTTATTAGCTGGTACCAATACTTTATCAATCGCATGAACGACACCATTCGTACCCTGTACGTCTGTCGCGATCACATTTACATCACCATTCAGGCTCACGCCTCCGTCTGTATTGACCGTGATGCTATTGAGCTCATTGAGCGTAACTACGTCTCCATCGCTCAGATCAGATGATCTTACATTTCCACTGACCACATGATAGAGTAATACACTGGTGAGAGTCTCCAGTGGAATGTCTTCCATAGAAGCCACACCTAAGTCTGCTAATAGACCTGTGAAAGCTGCATCAGTCGGTGCAAAGACAGTGAAAGGTCCTTCTCCTTGCAGTGTCTCAGCAAGCTCAGCTCTCACGACAGCTGATACCAGACTTGAGAATGTGCTGTTAGCTATTGCGATATCGACGACTGTCGGTGGCAGTAATACCTTATCGATCACATGGACTACACCATTATCCGCTTGGACATCAGCAGACGTCACCTTGGGGCCATTATTCAGAGTGACACCAGCATCAGTATTTACTAATAGAGATAGTGCATTATCTCCAGCACCCTTACCAAGCGTGCTGACGTATCCATTAGCTAAATCTCCAGACTCTACTTTACCATCTACGACATGGTATAGTAAAATATTCGACAGCGTCTCAGTAGCTACATCATCCAAGCTAGAGGCACCAAGATCAGACAGCAGGGCTGCGAATGCATCATTCGTAGGAGCGAAGACGGTGCGTACCGCATCTCCGTTAAGGGCATCGACGAGGTCTGCTTTCTGCAGTGCAGCAACCAGGGTGCTGAACTGATCATCGCCTGTAGCAATGTCAACAATGGTATTCGTCATTTCTTCTTCTTGCTCCATCTCACCACCAGGAGTGAATAGAGGATCATCATCGCCACAGGCCATGAATATCATGCCCAGAAGCAAGGTAAATAGTAATTGATTCAGATTTAAAAGCTTTGTCATAAGTGTGATTATTTTATGTTTAGTTGATATGGGATATAATGCTTGAAAAGCTCAGAAGTTGTCTCGATCAAAAATTTTTTAATCGAAATGAAATTATATGTCGGCGCAGGTCAACTGAGAAAATGTTTTGGACATTTATTCCATTTACAGGCAACTACATCAGTATTACAGCATTAAGCGAGTGTCATTAATAATTTTTAATACCACTTAAACATACTATTATCAATCTTCAAAAACTTATTCTATTTATCAGCAGTCTGTTGATTCTCTCGCTGGTCGGCTGTGAGAAAGCTGTGCCAGAATCAGAGACCGGACTCATGCAAGAGACCACGAGCATTGACTTCGAGGCGGCTATAGAAAAAGAAGACTTAGCCACTGATGAAGCTGTCACCAGATCCAGAGGCAGGTACTCTTTCAGGACTCTGAATGCAGCATTACATTGCACTGGACTTAATGCAGCACTGTTCTCTGGGACCAAAACGATCTTTGCTCCTTCAGATGCAGCATTTGAAAAATTAGGCTTGAATAGACACAATGTGTGTTCAGAGCTTGATAAAGAAACATTGACGAACATTCTACTGTATCACGTCACTGATCGTCGAGTTAAGAATAACGAACGTGGCTGCGTAGAGCAAATCGATGGCAACATCGCTCAAATCGCCAAAGAGAGCAGAAGACTATTCATCAATGACTCAAGAATTTATTACAGGTTCAGCCAGAGGGATCATGGCTATAAGCTGAAAGTGAATGTCATCAATGCGGTGCTGACACCTCCAAGTGCTACAATCGTAGAGGCAGCTATTGCGACTGACAAATTTTCATCATTGGTCGCTGCGGTACTTGCTGCCGATCCGGGTATCGCGGCTGCTTTATCAGATCCTGATGCCATCTTCACGGTCTTTGCTCCGACGAATCAAGCATTCGCTGACTTAGTCACCGCGTTAGGATTCAGTGATCTGAATGAACTCGTGGCTGGTATCGGTGTAGATGCACTCTCTACCGTACTGCTTTATCACGTTGTCGATGGATGCGCCTTCTCAAATGATCTATCCAATGGTCAGAGTTTCACCACCTTGCAAGGAGAATCCGTTACGGTAGATTTGAATAATCTTGCCTTAGAAGATAAATCAGGTACACCTTCTGGTCTGGTCGCTGACTGTTTAGACATTTTGACATCTAATGGTATCGTCCACACCATTGATAAAGTCTTATTGCCACAGGCCATCATAGATGCCTTATAAAGTTCGATAGAAGTTTTTTTGTTTCGTGTATTATAGAAAAAGCTCAGAGTCAGCATTTGCTAATTCTGGGCTTTTTTTTTGTTGCCAGCTTGATCAATTTTTAATAAAGATCCCACTATACCGACATCATAAATCAGTAAGAGGCTCTCCAGATATATAGCCAAATTATTTTGACCGCTATGGAGTTTTAATTGCCCTTTTCAGCGAATCACTATTCGATGTTTTGCATGAGATCTATGAGCTGATTAGCATGCACGATCTCAGTAATCCCCGCCTGATCTATGGTGGACTCTTTAAAAGCTTCAGCCCGATTCAGCCACACACTGCGAAAACCAAACTGGTGCGCACCAGCGACATCCCATTGATTAGAGGAGACGAAAAGGATTTCACCAGGCTGGCATCGCTCCCCATCACACACCATCTGGTATACAGCTGGAGCAGGTTTGAATTGCTTTATAGTATCAGCAGAATAGACCGCATCTATGTAAGTACTCAGTTCGTTATTCTCAATGCCAGACTGCAGCATGCTCATGGTACCATTCGAGAGAATGCCAGTCTTCGTACCAAGAGTCCGCAACTGCATCAGCAGCTCTAGCACATCATCATACACCTCAGGCTTGAGATACAGCTTGGAGAGTTGCTCTACCAAAAACTTAGGTGCTTGGTATTTACTACATCCATCCCTCAGTGCTAGTTCAGTTATTTCAGCAAAATTTAAATAGTGATTCATCAGCGTGAACTGCCAGGTATAAGCGAGCTGTTTACTGCGGGCATAGTCTAATATCTCTGAGACATTAGGGTGCTGGATGTCCTCCAGTAGAGATTTATCTAAATTAAATAATGTGCCAAAAGCATCGAATACGCAGGATGTAATCATTTGTTAGATTGGTTGAGATCTGCTAAGGCTTGTTGTGCTTTTTCATAATCGGGCGATAACTGCAAGGCATTCTTGTAGCCTTGGCGAGCGGCATCTATTTGTCCAGATAGTTCGTCTGTCAGCCCACCGTAATAATAGGCAAAGGCATTCGCAGGATTAATTTTTTTCAGAATAGTAAAATGATCGCGCGCCTGACTGAAAGAATCAATGGAGAGGTACAAAATGCCGGTGTTTAGATAGGCGTCTTCATATTGAGAGTCCAGCTGATTGATTCGCCGATAGATGTCTATGGCAGGCAAAACCTGGTCGTGATTCTGCAGATAGAAAGCCAGCGAATGAAGTGCAGCGATGTTGTCTGGAGCCGTATTCACCGCATTCTGGTAGTACTGGTAGGCTAGTGGGTCCTGATCCTCTTCATGTATATTCCCCAGTATGATCCAAGCATCAGTGAGGTCCGCATCCAGCTCTACCGCCCGCTGAAAACTGGCTTTCGCTTTAAGCAGATCCTGCATCGCTCTGAAGTTCATACCCAGCATGAAGTAAGCTTCAGCATTCTGCGGAGCTTGGCCTATGACTTGATTCACCGTAGAGATGGACTGGTCATACTGAGTCAGCACATGGTGAAACTCAGCCAGCTTTAAAAGGCTGGGCAGTCGCTCGGGATAAAGCGCGATGACCGTTTCTAAGGTCTTGATGGCCTCACGGGACTGATAGTAGTCCAGCTGGATGTCAGCCTTCAAGTGATACAGCTGCACATCCATACTGTCTATGCTCAGGGCATAGTCTACATCTTGAAGTGCCTGATCATACATCTCTTGCTGATACAGGTATTTAGCCCGATCCATCCGGTAGCTAAGCTTCGTAGGGTCTTCTTGGACGGCTTTATTCATCCCATTCAGGATGGGGTCCGCGGTGCCCTCAGTCCTTGAGCTTTCTGTATCTGCTGTGCTGGTATCAGCAGGTGAGCCACAGCTGAGCAGCAGCGCGAACAGTAACCAATAGCAATGGCCTAAGCCTGTTAATTTCTTCTCCATAAGATCGTCTGACAAAGGAACGCTATATCTACCAAAATGATGATACGAGCAAAGTCAATATCTCTGAAAATCTGATTTTAGTGCATGGTCGGTGGCTAAAAAAACACGGTACCTGATGACAGCTGCATTATTATGCTACACCTTTCTGTAATGAGTGTATAAAAGTATAGCCAAAGCACAGTCTCTCAAAGAATACCCATTTATATGACCTGCTTGGGAATAAATCTTAAGCTGATCATGGCTCCTGTCGGTCTTAACATACCACCCTTGGCCACGAAGATCAATTTATGCTTACCCGCAGGACTGCCCAGACTGATGGTGCCTGATTGAGCAGCGCCCATCTGATCAGATGTAGATAGCTCGATACTTCCCACTGGAGTCCCGATCTCATCCAAATGCAACTCTAAATCACCTCCAGCCATGTAGGGAGAGATCGCATTATAGATGATCTCTACTGCTGAGATACCTGTCAGGTCAATGTCTTCATACACCACTTCTGCACCACCATTCATCATGACAATCTCAAATTCTTTCTCCAGATCAGGGACCATATCTTTAGTCACTTTGAAGGCTGTGGCTTTCTCCATCGTTGTGGCTGATACCGCGGGAATCACGGGCGGCCTCAATACCTTAATGTCTTTATGCAGTAGGCGCTCAGCACCATCAGCACCCTTGTCCACATAAGAGGCCGTCAAGATGTAAGAGCCATCTGGATAGTCTGCAGGGCTTTTATCAAATACATAGGCGCCTTTTACGGGCATACTTTTCTCTGGATCAGCAGTCGTCTCTTCAATAGCGAGGATGTACTCGGCCATGGATTTGGCTTTGTCTTCACTCAGATCAGGGTGCGCCGCCATGGCAGTCTCACCCCAGACACCTCCTCCTCCTTGAATGATTTTCTCGGCGAGATAGGCTATGGCATTCTCATCACCTGCATATTTTTCTGCTATCTTTTCATAAGAAGGGCCTACTGAGATACCGTACTCTTTGTGGCAAGCCATACAGTCAGACTTCTTGATGAGCTGCAGACCTGGATGGCCCAGATTGAGCTCGCTGAGGGCTTGGTGGCCCATGGCTATTTCTACCTGGTCATATCCTTGCTCCAGAAAATCTATAGTGACGATGACATCCTCCGCTTGAATTCCATTGCCAATGCTGCCGTCTTCTTCGTCTCTGATGGCAACCTCATAGTCTACCTTAGACCCAGGCCAATAAAAGCTTTCATTGCCCCCATTGAGCTGCCAGCTGACTTTTGGTGGCTCATTACCAGCATATATCTTAGTCAAACTTTCTGAGATCATCCCGTCTTGATCCGTCACGGTCAGCTTGGCCTCATAGGCACCAGCTTCCTCATAGGTATATTGTACCTGCTGTCCTTCGGCTGTATCACCAGTACCAAAGTCCCAAGTGTAGCTCAGCTCGTCACCATCTGGATCCTGAGCCGTCGCAGCGTCAAAAGCGATTGTAAACGGTACTCCACCAGCTTTCTCATCAATATCAAATTTAGAGACAGGAGCCCTGTTTCCCTTGTTGTATTTTATTCTTGATAAGGTCGCATCAGGGTTTTTGGAGAACCAGCCTTTGCCATATTCCAAAGTGTACATATCTCCCTCAGGACTCATGACGACATCGATGAGATTTGCCCATTCTAGATTGGGCAGAAACTGCTCCATCGAGCTGTAATTCCCCGCTTCATCAAAGGTCACGGCCATGATCCATCCGCGCATCCAGTCGTAGGCGAAAAATTTACCATCATAATAAGCTGGATAGCGACTGTCACTGGCTGGATAATCATCCACATAAAATACGGGTCCTGCCATCGCATTTCTACCGCCCGTACCGAGTAGTGGAAACTCCTCTGATTCTCCATATGGGTAATAGATCATCGCTGGCTGAGCCGCTGGCAGATTAGCAGCACCAGTGTTATTCGGAGACTCATTCACAGGAGCTGCTGAGTCATAGTATGCTGACGTGACATCCTTATTAAAATCTCTCTTTCGGTAGGGCTTATTATCGGCGATGAAGAGCGGCCAGCCGTAGAATCCAGCCTGCTTCGCCTGATTGACTTCGTCGTACCCACGGGGACCATATTTCTCGACATCTTCATTCGCATCAGGGCCTACCTCACCCCAGTACACCGTCCCATTGCGCTGATCGATGGAGATGCGGTATGGATTGCGACAGCCCATGATGTAGATCTCAGGTCTACCTTCCGCCGCATCGGCGAATAAATTTCCATCTGGTATGGTATAGCTACCATCTTCTTGGGGCGTGATGCGAAGAATTTTTCCTCTTAGGTCATTGGTATTAGCCGATGACTTTTGGGCATCAAAAGGACTCATGCCATCTCTGAAGTCACTTGGACTGTGGCCATTCGATTTATGAGGGTTCGTATTATCTCCCGTGGATAAGAATAGGTTTCCATCAGGACCAAATTCGATCGAGCCTCCTGCGTGACAGCATTCGTCGCGCTGGGTTTTTACTTTGAGTATTTCTATTTCGTTGCGCAGCGGGTCAGCCGCATCATCCGGGTATAATTCGAATCTGGATAAGACATTAGCCACTTCATCCACAGGAGAATGATAGAGGTAGATGCGATTGTTATTCGCATAATCAGGATCTAAAGCCATCCCGATGAGGCCATCCTCCAGCTCACTCCATACCTCCATCGTCGTCAGTACTGTCGTCTTAGCTTCATCAATGTCGTGGAGCTTGATGGCACCGTCCCGTTCGATGAAGAGGATCCTGCCATCTGGCAGCAGCTCCAGCTCCATTGGCTCATTGAGGTAGTCAGCGAAGACGACTTTTTGAAATCGATTGGTCGCTGGCGCTACACCTGCTCTGGTATAGTCTATCGGATCGTCATCACCCATGGCATATTCGATGCCTCCCCAGATGTGCTGCATGAAATTATCATCTTGAAATGATTCATTCGTGTGTCCTCCACCAGTGTAAAATGCTCGTCCGCCATCATACTCGTGGTACCAGGCGATCGGGTGATCCTTACCATTCGTCCCACCCTCATAAGTGCTCTCATCTAGGTTCATCAAGACGGTGATGTCTCCATTGATCTCCTTATAGTTATACCATTCATCCGTTCTGTCCCATCTGTCTGGCAGATGGCTGCAAGAAGCATGTGTCTTATTAAGCACATCGATGGACCCATCCTGTACATTTGGGTCTGAAGGGTGACTTTCGAAATAAGCACCGACCAGCTTACCATACCACGGCCAGTCATACTCCGTATCCGCAGCTGCGTGTATACCCACATAGCCACCTCCCGCCTGTATGAATCGCTGGAACTCGTACTGCTGGGTATTGTCCAGGCAGTCGCCCGTGGTATTCAGAAAAACCACCACCTTAAAGCCCTTTAGGCTTTCTTCAGCAAAATAGCTGGCGTCTTCTGTCGCTACGACATTTATCTCTTGGGACTCGGCCATGGCCTTGATGCTCTTGATGCCTTCGGCAATGGACTCATGCCGGAAGCCTTCAGTCTTGGAGAAGACGAGGATGTCTCCTGATTCTTTCTTTCCGCAAGAAATGAGCGTGCATAGAGTCATAAAGAGTATGATAGATAATCTCATGTTCTTATATTTTATGTTCGGTGTTTTTCAATAATATTTTATCTCTCGCTTTTTATTACTTTTTTCCATTTTTCGGATTCAGCAAATTCTACAATGACTTGATTTCTTTCTTCTAAAAATGTAGTCATGTAATTTTTAAGAATTATATAGTCAACCATCTTGCCTAAAAATCCAAGCGGAGATGAAAATTCAAACTTGTCTATCATTATAGTGCCATTATCAGTTTGCTTGAATTCGTGTCTATGTCTCATTGATTTAAACATTCCTGAAATCATTTCATCTACAAAAAAATTTGGTTCATTATATTCTGTGATTTTTACTTTCATTATAAACCAAAATCCAAAATGTTTCGCTCTCCAAGTTACTGTTTCATTTAGTTTGATTAACCCTTCAGTTATACCAGCAATTGCCTCTTCGTTGGACTTTGAAGCTGCTATTTTATGTAAGTCAATAGATGTCGAAAGATAAAAACATCTTTCGATTGGAGCATTTATATGAGTCTTAAGAGTAATTAGATTCAATTGTGTCTTGATCTTAAAGATTCGATTTTATTGGGTATCATAAAATTCCTACAAATACTGTAAAAAAGGCAATTCCAAAATCTCTTGCCGTTTTATATCAATCTATTCTATTTTTCCTCAAATCATCAAATCATCTTATAAACTATGATTGTTGGCACCAACTAAGTTAAATCTATTTTACTTAACTCTACTTTTCCATCAGTCCCTGCGCCGTCATCCACTCGCCTAATCGATCGATCCACTGGTCAGAGGGAAGTCCCTGCGGCTTCATCCCAAAGCCGTGCCCTCCCTGCGCATACATATGCAGCTCAGCGGGTACGCCCGCCTTGAGCCATTGCTGGTATATCTTCACACTGGCAGGTGCTAACATCAAGGGATCATCACTGGCACAGGCCACAAAAATCGGTGGGGGATTAGTCGGCGGTTCTTGCTCTTCGACCACGTTCATCCAGGCATATACTGGTATGAGGAAGTCTGGTCTGGTCTCAGCAGAAGCGGCATAGCTCACGCCCATCGTGACGGCTCCTCCAGCGGAGAAACCCATCAAGCCGACTCTACTTGGATCAATGCCATAAGCCTCTGACTCTGCTCTCACATGCCTCAGTGCATTGAGTCCATCCTCTACCGCAAGTGGCAAAAGCTTTTTCGCTTTCGGGATCACCTCGGCGCCATCCGTCATCAGGTCTTGGGTCGCGTCCTCACCCGTAGGCACCAGTCTGTACTTGAGTACAAATGCCGTCACTCCACGTTTAGCCAGCCAGCGCGCCACATCTCTACCCTCACTATCGATGGAAAGCGCGTACATTCCACCTCCCGGGCAGATGATGATAGAGCTACCATTCGCGATAGCTGGATCAGGCCGGAAGACCTGCATCTGTGGTTGTGATACATTGGAGACGACGGGATTATCCCAGATCGTGGAGTGGTATTCTCTTTCGGGCGTAGGCCACTTGATGTCTAAGTCGTGATCCTTATTGGGTAGATCCACTAATTCTTGCGCATTGAGCTGTAGTGTGGTCATCAAGAGTATCATTAGAAGTGAAAATTTCATGTGCTTGAATTTTATACTGTAGTCTATGAGCTGGAACTGAGACTAATCACATTCTCGAGTGCCTCAGCTATTTAGGTCATAGACGTTTTATCTGTTATATGTTTGTGGCTGTGAGTCAATGGAAAACAGATTTGGCTCTTCGCCTCAACTAAATCATTAAAATAAGCTTTCATATTGATTATTTATTCAATCAACAGTATTCTGGTGCTGGCTTATACTAAAATCACCCCTTTCTTGTCATAATCGAGGCTTTTTATAGTTGTATATACGGTTGAAGTACACCAATAAAGCTCACAGCGTCATCTCATGAGACAATACCAATCATTAAGCTTTTGAAAACATTCTCCTTGCAACTTTTAGGACAGAAACGCCGTTTTGGGTGTATATGAGACTCGGTATATGCATCATATTATCCTTGCTTTACATAAGCACCTACGGGCAGACCAGCGTCCTAGACAGTCTCTATGTGATGGAGGAGGATACTGCTTTCATTGTCACAGATGGGATAAATGAAGTCACTCCACCCTCTGACCTGCCCACAACATATTTGGAGATCAGTGGCAAGGTATACCCTGTACTTATATCCAAGGATGATACCATCGTTCTGGCCAGCATCGATGACGTGAGCGTCACCTCTCCTCGCACATTCGCCAATGACGATGAATATCGTCGCTACCGCAAGTATAAATACTACGCTGCAAAAGTATATCCCTATGCAGCAGAGGCTATCAAGATATTCCGAGAGATGGAGTACGCCACGAAGCATATGAAAAAACGGAAACGCAAGAAATACATCAAAAAGCTATCAGAAGATCTCAAAGTCGAATTTGAAGAACCGCTATCGGGGCTCTCAAAAACACAGGGTAAGATACTGGTGAAAATGATCGAGCGAGAGCTGGATACGCCTATGCACACCCTCATCAAAAATCTCCAAGGACGCTTCAAGGCATTCTATTGGAATCAAGCCAGTAAACTCTATGGCTATCGCCTCAAAAGCGGCTATCATGAAGGAGAAAACCCTATCTTAGATGCTGTATTGCAAGACTTGAATATTTCATACGAGGTGCCAGAGGAATATGGAAAACGGCACTGACCAAACAGGAAGAGAAGATTGGAAAACAGCACAAAAGCAGGCCTGGTAGGATGGAGGAGCCCCTCTAATATAGCCCTTGTCAAGTATTGGGGTAAATACGGCCATCAGCTACCCCGCAATCCTTCGATCAGCTTCACATTGTCTCAAGCTTTTACCGAGACCATCATTCAGTATGAATCCATTGACTACGATCTGGACCAAATCCAGATCGATTTCTACTTCGAGGGTAAGCCCAATGAAGCATTCAAACTACGCATCGAGAAATTTCTGAATGACAACATAGAGTCGTTTCCTTTCTTGCGTCAGCTGCATCTTTCAGTAGAGAGTCGCAACTCATTTCCGCACTCTTCAGGCATTGCTTCATCAGCCTCCTCTATGAGCGCGCTGTGTCTCTGCATTGCCAGTATAAATCGATTACAAACAGATAAAGAAGTGAACGCAGAAGCATTTCTGCGTCGTGCATCATTCATGTCTCGACTGGCCAGTGGTAGCGCCTGCAGATCAGTCTACCCCGAGGTAGCCGCCTGGGGGCACAGCAGCCACCTGGAGCACAGCCACGATGAATACGCTGTGCCTATAGATGGTCTGCACGAGGTGTACAGAGACTACCATGATGACATCTTGATCATCAGCGTGGATGAAAAGTCCGTGTCATCTACTGCTGGACACAAACTAATGGATACTAATGCCTTTGCAGATCAACGCTACAAGCAGGCTAAATCTAACATGGGGGCCATGTACCGAGCCTTGCAGTCTGGAGATACACATGAACTGGGTCGCCTCATGGAGAGCGAAGCGCTGACCCTGCATGCATTGATGATGTGCTCTGATCCTTCATTCATCCTCATGAAAGCGAATACGCTGCAGGTGATCGAGAAGATCAAACAATACCGTCAAGACACAGGCCAGGCTCTGTATTTTACCCTGGATGCAGGTCCCAATGTGCATTTACTTTACCCTCATGACATTAGTTCAGACGTATCTGCCTTTGTGAATCAGGAGCTACGTCCTCTCTGTCAAGATCAAAAAATCATTCACGATCAAGTCGGCCAAGGGCCTGAAGAAATAAAAGGATTCTCGCTATAACTCAGCTCCACAACATCAAGATTATGAAAATCATACATTCCATACTTTTCTTTGTCTTCATTATTCTATCGGGCTCCGCTCAGCAGACGACCATGGATGATAAGTTCGACCGAAAACTCTCCAAAATGCTGTCTGGATCAGTCCCTTTTATCTACGTGAATGAACTAGAAAAAATACAGGATAAGGTCGTCCTCTTAGACGCTAGGGAACTGGAAGAATATCAAGTGAGCCGGTTAGGTGGAGCCATACACATCGGTTACGACCGATTCAATGAGAAGTCCGTGGCTGATATACCTTTGGATGCTGACATCGTGATCTATTGTTCTATCGGCTACCGCAGCGAAAAGATCGGTAAGAAACTCCAGAAAATGGGCTACACCTCAGTGCGCAATCTATACGGTAGCATCTTCGAATGGGCTAATCAGGATAAACCAATTGTAAACGGTAAAAGTTTGCCCACAACTGAGGTTCACTGTTATAATAAAAAATGGAGTAAATGGATGACCAACCCAAAGTATGAGAAGGTGTACTAGCTAAGACAGTATTTTGAATTGTAGAAGTGTAACTGGCGCTACAACATTCGCACATACTTCTCACGAGTCGCTACAGTGAGTTCTTTCTGATCATATGATTATCATAAGGACGTCATTAGGTCTCTATTGAATACTTCACTGAAAAATGATTTTTGGGTTAATACATTGGTAAACCAAAGATCACTGTCATAAGTCATGCTTTTCAATGCATACATTTTAACTGAACAATGCCCCAGGTTACATCACTCATCTACTAGAGGTTAGGTGTATGACCCAGCTTGGAGCGGCCTTGACCCACCACACTCCTAAATACGACATTCTTCCTGATTTTAGTTTGGTATGACCATACATTCCTGTTGAGATGATGGCTTCTGGTAGGCCTATAGTATGGTGCTTGATAAATTTATTACATCGTAGGCATAAGCATCGTTTTTGAACTGTAGACTTAGCTTTCCCTGATCACAGCATGTTATAAATAAGCATTCTTCTTTATTTAATTGCCAATTCTAATTTTTTGCCTAACCCTATTTCGATT
>CALFUK010000055.1 GCA_937929945.1 uncultured Saprospiraceae bacterium | reverse complement strand
ATCACTAATATACCCATCAATGATGCGCTCCAAGGTCTTCAGCGGCACCGAGCCATTCTCTAATACCTTATCATGAAATTCGCGGATGTCAAAATCATCACCCAGCGCTGCCTCAGCCCGTTTGCGCAGCTCTCGGATCTTTAGTTCGCCCATCTTGTAGGATACAGCCTGTCCAGGCCATCCGATGTAGCGATCGATCTCTGTATTCACTTCGTGCATCGAGAGTGCCGTATTAGAAGCCATGAACTCCACCGCCTCTTCTCTCGTCCATCCTTTATAATGCATCCCTGGATCTACGACCAAGCGACAGGCGCGCCACATCTCATAGGTCAGTGCGCCAAATTCTTCATAGAGCGATTTATACATGCCAGCTTCTTTGCCCAAGTACTCGGAATACAGGCCCCAGCCCTCTCCAAAGGCAGAAATATACGTACCTCGAAATGCAGGCAAATCCTCGAGCTCTGCTGCGAGCATGATCTGCAAGTGATGTCCCGGTACACCTTCGTGCAGTGACAGTGCTGGCAGCACATAGTAGGGTCTGCTTTCCAGCTTATAGGTATTGACCCAGTACTGCCCAGCTCGATTGCTTTCATAAGATCCAGGAGAATATCGGCCACCTGTATAGTTAGGTGCGAGGGCATCGGGGACAGGCTTCACCGTGAGTGGCATGCGCGGTAGCTTACCAAAGTATTTCGGAAGCTCCCCTTCCATCTCTTTCGTGATCCAGGCGGCACGGTTAAGCAGCTCTCTTCCAGACTTGGGGTAGAACTGTGGGTCTGTGCGTAAGAATTGTAAAAATGCTGCGAAGTCTCCCTCAAATTTTAATGCTTCTATGATGTCTTCCATCTGAGCTCTGATGCGTGCGACTTCAGTTTTTCCCGTCTGAAAAACTTCTTCTGGACTGATGTCAAATGTGGTAAAATACCTCACTAATGCTTCGTAGCGCTCCTTGCCATCGGTGACTTCTGACACCCCGACGGCTGCTGGTGCTGCATTCAGGTAGGGACCAGCCAGAAAATCTCTGAACGACTGATACGCTGGCAGTACTTCCCGCTTTATCAGGTCCACGGTTTCTGCTCTATATTCCGATGATACGACATCCACAAAAAATAAATCATCAATGGGTGTCTCCATCAAATGATCAATCAGCTGGATGCAATTCTGCACGACTACCTGAGGCGAGCTCTTGCCTTGTCGCTGGCCTTCTTCCATGTCTGATTGTCGTTGGCTCAGATAGGCAGGCAAGGCTTCGAGTTTGGCTTTGTATGTTTCCATCGCTTCCTTGTCATTTATACTCTTACCACGGATAGAATAGACAATGCCGCCTAAAAATCCGCCTTCAGAATTCAAGGGCATCAAGTGAGACTCAAAGCTGAGCTCATGCCCCCAGTTATTCAAGATGAGGGTCAACATGTCTACATTGATCTGATCCTCGGTGGATAGAGTCGTCTGATCCAGTGTGGCTATTCGATCTTGGAAATGCTTGACGGATGTTGCCTCACGCTTCCACTTCGCCTCACTTAGCTCGGGCCAGTGCCTGAGCTCTCCGTCATCACCATCATTCATCGATTCGTAGTCAGCAATGAGCTCAGTGATTGGATCAACATCTGGTGCTGCTACCGTAGATATCGTCTTAGGAGAGCAGCCGCAGAAGAGTATGATGCAAAGAAGAATGTTATGGAAAGACGGCATTAGGAAAGATTTAGACTGATTTAGATCTTGATTCATTTTTGATGTATATCGATAGTCATAGATCAACTTCTTGAATTGTTAAATATATAACCTGATCTCCATAATAAGCATAAAGTCTCCCTTTTGAATAGACTATCCCATTTACTATCAGTAGAGATACCGAAGGTTCCTGTTCTACAAAAACCTTTGTAAATGCTCTTTGAAATAGCTAGCACTATGCGCTGCACTCACCATCGAATTAGTAGCATAATTACCTCCCTGCTCTATGTAGTAATACTCTAATCCAGAAGTAACGGGATCAGGCAGAAGCTTCAAATAATCAATCGATCCATTACCGAGCTCCGTGTAGTCACGGGTGACCTTATCCATATCCTTGATGTGCCACATCACGAATCTACCTGGCTGTTTGGCGATCAGTTCGGAAGGACTATAGAAGGATGAGTGCATCACCCAGTACATATCAATCTGCAACTTGACCAAGGCTGGATCTGTGTCCCGCAAGATGATGTCATAGCCAGTTTCACCATCATGCTCTTTGAATTCGTAGCCATGGTTATGATAAGCGAAGCCTAAGCCTGCTGCATACACTCGCTCTCCGATCAGGTTGAGCTTTTGCACCATCAGCTTGAAGTATTCGATGGTCCTCAGCTCCGGTGAGATCCACGGCCAAGTGATGTACTGGCTATTGATGGCTTTCGCTCCGACGATGCACCGATCAACATAGCGTAAGATAGCCTCATCCGACTGTTCTAAATAAGGAGAGAAACCGTAGTGCCCACTGGTCACTGTCAACTCCAGATCATCCAGCACCTGCTTAAAGTCGCGTGCCGCATAGCCATAGTAGGTGCCCGCTTTATCGTCAAAGCCATACAGCTCAAAATCTTGGTAGCCCATCTTCTTCAAGGACTGCAGCGTCTTCAGCGGGTCTAAGGCCATCGCATCTCTGACAGAGTAGAGCTGATAGCCCAATTTGAATTCGCGCTTGGGTGGCTGCACAGTAGCGCAGGCCATGGTAGATCCCATACCTAAATAGGCAGATTTTTCTAAGAAGTCTCTTCGGTTCATTTCTCCATTGTATTTTACGGTGTAGACTAAAGTAAGTCATATTATTCAGAAGGACATACCGAAGCAGAACTAACACCGATATTCATCAAGCAAGCTTTAAGCTTACCGGTATGACTACATCCAGGCATTCATGACTGTCATCGACAATCAGCTCTCGTAGACGATTGAATAGACATTAGGCAATAAAACCTCCCTATTGGTCTAATTATCCTGTAATTTCAAGCATCTCATTCTGGATAGTACTACATTGAGAGTAAGAATGATCCACTTGGATTCAATCACTCATCAGTAGAATAAAAATCAGTCAATCAAATGATCAGATACTCTTATCTCGCTCTCGCCCTGCTGCTTTCAGCCATCCTCTATCTTGCCTCATGCCAGCAGGCTCCTGATCCCGTGATTGACATGGATGAGTCCGTACCTAATTTTGGGCTCTATGACCAAAACGGAGAATTTCACACGCTCTATTACTACGCTGATGCCAAGGCCGTGGTCCTCTATATCCATGGTAATGAGTGTCCGATCGTGAGGAATGCCATCACCGATGTAAAAGCCGTCAGAAGAGAATTCAAAAATGAAAACATAGAGTTCCTCATGCTCAACTCTAATGTGCAGGATGATCGCCCCTCCATTGCTGTGGAAGCAGAAGAATTTGACATCGACTTCCCCATTATGAAAGACGAAGCTCAGCTGGTAGCCGAGGCACTGCAGCTGCACCGCACCGCAGAGGCCATCGTCATCAATCCAGAAGACTGGTCAGTGATCTACCGCGGCCCCATCAATGACCGCATGGGCTACGAGAGCCAAAGAGACGATGCCGATCAGCACTATCTATCTGATGCGCTAAAGGCACACATCGCTGGTCAGCCCATTGAAAAAAACTACGTCAAAAGCGTGGGCTGCCTGATCAAAAGGCTGCACGAAGACCCCGAAGACTTTGCCTCCATCTCCTATGCGGATGATATCGCCCCTATCCTGATCGATAAGTGTATGAGCTGTCATGTAGAAGGTGGCATAGCGCCGTGGCAAATGAAAAGCTATGCGTCTGTATTCGGCTGGTCCAGGATGATGCGCGAGGTACTGCGCACCAGGAGGATGCCACCCTACCACGCTGACCCTGACTATGGCAGCTTCAAGCATGATATGTCGCTGAGTAACGAAGAGCTCCAGACCCTCGTCCACTGGATAGACGCTGGTGCTAAAAAAGAGGATGACCGCGACCCGCTGGCGGACTATGCCGCTTCAGTCCCTGTCTGGGATATGGGCGAGCCTGACCTGATCTTTGAGTTGCAGGAAGAAGACATTCCCGCCACGGGCATCATAGACTATCGATATCAAGAGCACGACATTGAGATAGAAAAGGACATCTGGGCCACGGGATTTCAGATCCTGCCAGGCAATCGGGAAGTACTGCACCACGTCCTAGTCAGTGTGATCTACCCCGATGGATTCATCGAGCCGATTGATCGATCCAGTCCCTGGCTGGATGGCCTTTTAGCGGCTTGGGCACCCGGAGGCGAGACAGAAGTCTTCCCAGAGAATACCGGCAGAGCCATACCTAAAGGGAGTAAGCTGCACTTCCAGATGCACTACACCACCAATGGCAAAGCACAAAGCGATCAGTCCACCGTAGGCATCTACTACACGGACCAGCAGCCCGCTAATGAATACCTCATGGTCGGCGCCTTCAACACCAGAATCAAAATACCTCCCAACGAAAAAAGCTATAAGAACAAAGCCAAGTATCTATTTGAGCATGATGCCACGCTGCATGCCCTATTCCCCCACATGCACTTCCGTGGCAAGGCCATGAAATTCACAGCCCTGTATCCAGATGGCGAGCGGGAGGTGGTGCTGAATGTACCCAATTACAGCTTCAACTGGCAGCGAGGCTACCACTTTGCAGAGCCGCTGAAACTACCTGCCAGGACAGTGCTCTTCGTCGATGCAGAGTTTGATAATTCGAAGCAAAATACCTTCAATCCTGCACCAGAGAAAACGGTGTACTGGGGCGATTTCTCCTTTGATGAGATGCTGATCGGCTACATGAGCTTTGAGTATCATCCTGACAAGGATCTATCCATGAATTAAATAGTAAGTGCGGCATAAATACTGTGAAAGATCCAACCGTCATCCATAACCGATTGTAAACACATCTATGAGTGAAGTCATCATCCAGGCTAAAGCCCTGTATAAGAGCTACCAGACTGGTCATACTGAAGTCCCCGTCATCAATGGCATCAACCTGTCACTCCACCGAGGCGACTTTACCGTGATCATGGGTAGCTCTGGATCAGGCAAATCTACGCTGCTGTATCTGCTGAGTGGGCTGGAAGTACCGAGCCAGGGTGAAATATGGCTGGAAGACAAGCCCGTCCACAGCATGGATGAGGCCATGATGACGCTGATCAGACGAGAGTACATCGGCTTCGTCTTCCAAGATTTTAATCTGGTGCCCAATCTTACCTTCTTGGAGAACATCTTGATCCCCGCCTATCTGGTCAAAAATGATCGGTCGGTACTGAAAGCAAAAGCGCTGGACCTGATGACCAAAATGAATATCCTAGAGCTGGTGGACAGGCTGCCGTCTGAAGTCTCAGGCGGCCAGCAGCAGCGCTGCTCCATGGCCAGAGCCATCATCAATGATCCAAAAGTGGTCATGGCCGATGAGCCTACGGGCAATCTTAACTCCTCATCTTCTGCAGCGGTACTGGACATACTGACTGAGCTAAATCAGCAGGGGCAGAGCATCGTCATGGTGACTCACGAAGTAAAATCAGCCTGCCGCGCTAACCGAATCATCTTTCTGAAAGATGGCCAGATAGAGGACGATCTGAGCTTTGCAGATGATCAGTCCATAGAAGAAAAAGAAGTGACCTTATTACAGTGGTTAGCAGGTAAAGATTGGTAATGCTCATAAAAATCAAAGCATGAAGAGCATACTGCTAATCACCTGGGCCAACATCAAGCGGCGGAAGATCCAGACCTTCCTCGTCGGCATTTGCATTGCCTTAGCGGCGTTGCTCTTCTCCACGATGATCGGGATCAGCCTGGGTATGAAGCGGCCCTTCGAGACACTCTACTCCACCCTGCAGGCATCACACATCGTCATGCAGATTGACATCAATGTGGATGACGCTGACGAGATCACCTCATGGTTCCAGCAGCAGGAAGAAGTGAAGCGCGTATCAGCACCTAGACTGTCTAAGCGGATCAGACCCAACCCCATTTATAAAAACAAAGAAATCACCAATAGCGTGCAGCTGCGGGAGCACCATGGTAACGCACAGCAACAGGACATGCTCAGCATCATGGAGGGCGAGGCCAAAGAATATCCCGCTCCCGGCGAAATATGGATCCCCAATCACTGGCGAAATAATACAGCCCTAAGTATCGGCGATACCCTCATGATGCCCACGAATCAAGGCGCATATCCCCTGCGGATATCAGCCATCGTGGTGGATGCCCAATACGCTAATGGCCTGGCTAATCCCAGCCCTGCATGGGTGGGTCCAGGAGGCCTCGCCATGCTCTTTCCGCTGAAGGACATCAGCTATGCCACCATCGGAGTCAGGCTGCATCGCGCTGAGGATACAGAGACCGTCTGGGCCCGCTTCAATGAGGCATATTCATTCAAGGGCTTTAGTACCCTATACCGTTTTTTCAAGCAGGTCTTCCAGATCGTCTATCAGATCACGGGTGGGCTGCTGCTGGTCTTTGCCATCTTCGGGATCATCGTCACACTCATCATCACCTCCTCTGTGGTGAATAGCGCCATCAAGACGGACTACAAGATGATCGGGATGTTGAAGACGCAGGGCTTTACCAATCTCAACGTCATCTCTGCCTACCTCATCCAGTTTTTCTTGATCACCTGCATCGCTGTCCCCTTTGGGCTGCTGGGTGGCTACTTCATGACATTCCTGATCTTCAAGCCCATGATCGCGGCCATCGGCACCATCAATTTTGACATCTCCCTTCTCTGGCCATCCATTGGGACATTCTTCGCCTTTCTGCTGGGCATCCTGCTCATCACTTACCGCACGGCCAGCAGCGCCAGCCAAATCCTGCCCGTCACCGCCATCAGAAATAATGGTCCTCCGCAGAAGTCATTTAGTGGGTCTAAGCAGGGCCTATTCTCACTCAGGCCCAAGTCACATCCCGTCATCTTCCTGGGTCTCCGCTTCTTGGTCACCAATAAAAAGCGCTCACTGACCATGCTGGTGGGACTGCTCTTTGTCATCTTCGTCCAGCTCATGTATGTCAATGGGCAAAACTCGCTTTACGGCATTGATCACAATCGGCCCGCCTGGGGATTTAACGACAGCGATCTGTCAGTATCGCAGCTCACACCGCTGAGTCAGAATGAGGAGGACTATTTCAAAGAAGCCATGGAAGATGATGACCGAGTGAAAGTCGTCATGAAGCGAGGCTTCTACGGAGCTACGCTACCTGCCCAGCCTGGACAAGCACCGAAGACCATCGTTGGGATCATCTATGATGATGACTTGGAGAAGATCGGCTTAGAGCAAATCGAAGGTCGACATCCCGTATTCGAAAATGAGATCTCTCTGGGCGTCGTCTCCAGTCAGAACATCGGTAAGAGCATCGGTGACACACTCGAGTTATTCGTGGAAGGCCAGCTGATGCCCTACTCCATTGTCGGCCTGTACCAGAGTCTGAATAACCTGAGTGAAGGCTTCTACATGAGGATCGAGGCAATGCGAGAGATCAATCCTCTCTTCCAGCTGAATAATTACCAGCTCAAACTAAAGCGCGGAGTAAACTCCGCCAGCTTCAAAGAAGACTTGGAGATGTCTTACGGCAGCGCCTTCAACATTAGCTACAGCGTAGATGACCTTGGCCAGCTCAAAGGTATCCTAAGAGGCATACAGGATATGATGACCCTCATCTCCCTGCTCTTTATCTGTGTCCTTTTTGTCACGGTGTACAATGATACCGTCCTGAGTATCCGGGAGAGCCAGCGAAACCTTGGCATCTTCAAGGCTATAGGCATGACCCCCAGACAGCTGCAGGTGGCACTGGTGGTGAAGGCGCTGATCATCGCAGCCATCGCCTTGATCATCGGCGTGCCACTATCACTATACATCTTGCCGCGCGCTCTGGATCAGCTGACTGCCGTAGGTGGGCTCACGAAGTTTCCCTATCTCATGCATCTCCTGTGGTCCGCGCTGGTCATCCCTTTTATCATCATCATCACGGTGCTCAGCGTATGGATCTCATCGCGAAGACTGCTGCACATCCGGCCCAGAATATTAGTCAGAGAATAATGCCTATGTACACCATCATCCACCAGATCCATATGTCTATGATATTGTTTTGCCTGAGCATCAGTATCACGGCGCAGGCCCAGCGCCCTGAGCTCATAGAGGTAGACCAATACCTGACAGACTATCTCCAGCGCATTCCCGTGCCGGGCTTCTCCATTGCCATCGTGGAGGATGATCAGGTCACGTTTAGCAAGGGCTACGGTGTAGAGCGTGCTGGAGCAGCGCAGCGCATGACACCTGCTTCTATCCTACCCATCGGGGCCGTCGCGAGAGGATTCACCGCCATGGCCATACTGCAGCTGGTAGAAGAGGGTAAGCTCTCCTTGGACCAGCCCATCGTGGAGTACATCCCATGGTTTACCACCGCTAATCCTGAGTTCAGCCAGCAGATCACCCTGCGCATGTGCCTGAGTAACACCACAGCCATACCGCCTCAGTACAGGTCACAGCCCAGCCTAGATGAGTCAGATGCATTAGCATCATTCTTAGAGTCCTTCAGCGCTCTCATGATCAAGCGCAAGCCTGGCCTCTCCCATGAATTTTCCAGTGAAGGATACAGCATCGCTGGCTACCTCATCAGCCAAGTCAGCGGCATGAGTTACGAGGCATACATCAAAGAAAAGATACTCCAGCCGCTGCGGATGACTCGCAGTACTGCTGGACCGACATTCTCCTACCAATCACAGATCCTCCACGGGCATGAGATGGGCCTTGATGCCTGCACTGCCGCAGAAGCTGACCGTCCTGACCCCAACTATGCTGCAGCTGGCTCCCAGACCTACTCCACCGTAGATGACCTGAGTCACTACATGATCGCACTGCTCAATGGTGGTGTCTACCAAGGCCAAAGAATCCTAAGTGAAGCAGCCGTCAATCAGCTCTTTCAGCCCAACAGCTCCTTCGAAGGGCTGGGCACCATGTTGGGTGGCAATGGGATAGACATCCAATACGCCCTCGGCTGGATGGGTATGGAAATAGAAGGCCGACCCATCATGCTGCATACGGGTGGCAATGGCCAGGTGGCCTCCATCATCGGCATCAATCGCCAGCGACAGCAGGCCTTCGCCATGCTCTTCAATGCGGATGTAAATCAGCTGGATCGATTCGAATACCCGGGCATGGAGCACATCATCAATAATGTCATCCATCTGCTCAATGGTGAAGAGACCACAGACTTTGGTGTCATCAAGGATAACCTTAGAATCGAAGAAGACTATGACCTGCCTGCCAGTGATTATCAAAAGTACTTGGGCCGCTATGAGCCTGCTGGTCGCCAAAGCCCCTTCTTCCGTGGCATGAGTCTCGAGGTCAGACAAAATTCAGGCGCATTGATGGAGCTCCTGGTGCATGAAGACAGCACGTTCAAAGGTCACTATGAGCTGGACTTCACGAACGAGTCCAGAGCCATCCTCCGCAATATCTCCCAGCCGCAGCAAATAAAATTCAAGATTTACCCTGACGGCAGCATTGGCGGTCTATTCATGAGGGGCTCAGAATTCAAAAAGCTGGACCCTGATGAATCGCAAAAATACACCACCGTCAGCTCTCCAGATGGTACCGCCTCCTTTGAGCTACCTTCAAATCTATCGTATCGCTGGACCGCTGATGATGAACTGGTCGCGGAGGCAGACGAGCTGCGCATGAGTCTCACACTTTCTACTTTATCCACCACGTCCTTTGAAAACTTCGTCAGCACCCAGCTGGGCTCACAACTCTTGGTATCCAGCGGCTTGCTGAATTCGATGACCATCAAAAAAGGCATCTGGACAGAGCAGTCCCTCGTTACTGGATCACCTGGAGAGCTCTCACAGCAGCTCTGCGCCATCTTTCAAGATCCCACCAGTAAGCGGCAGATAAACATTGCAGTCGTCCATCCTTGGGGAGACTACAGCATCAATACGGTGAAAATGATTCAGCGGATACAGCGGAGTGTCATATTGCGGTAGAGCGTACTACTCATTGAAACAATCTTGCCCTGATTGATTCGGATACAAACCCATTCAATGACGTGTTTAACTCCATTGCCTTAAGCACTGCATCTCGGTGTAATTCGGATGGAATACGGACATTAAAGCTTCCCTTAAATGGCTTCTCTGGTGCAATGCCTAAGGCTTTACAGTCTTCTAAATATTCATCAATAACACTTTTAAAATCGACCTCTAATTTAGCGCCAGTTAATCCCTCATAAGATAATAAACTCTTTACTCCTATGACTTTACCATAGAGTAATTCATCCTCTTTACTATACTCAATTGTACCTGTGTAGCCCTTGTATTCTAAATTTTTCATAAACCTAAAATTTCTTTGACTTGCTTTAATTGATATCGTTTCATTATGCCACTTGGATGAGGTTTATGCATATAAACTGACACACCTTCTCCATTAACAAATTTGACTCTTGATCCAGATGTCTTACCTTTCTTAACTTCTTCAAAATCAAAGCACCCAAGTAATCTGACCATCTCATCATAGTGAAAGTCGGATGGCATCTTCAAAAACCTTTCTATTAGTTTTTCTCTCCTAGACACAATGCAAATGTAACTACATTTAGTTACACAATGCAACAGTTATTAAACAAGATGATATTTTTTGACCCGCAACCTCAAGTCTGTAAGTCGACTTAGACCATCAAAGTGATCAATCTTCGAGGATTGGATTTTAAAGGCATTGTGATTGCAGCTATAGTTTACCATAGTGATCAATGAGACGATCTCATTTAGCTCTATGACTGGCCACCCTTTCCATCGCTATTTCTCTGAATTGACTAATCGATCTTAGAGGATTGTATCCTCGAAGCCATATGATTGTAGTTTGCGGACTTACTTTACCATGACAGTTCGGTATAACGTTTTTCGCTCAGCTATATCCCTTCTCTCTATTTCAATCGTATTGATCTGAAGTTACAAACTTTAGAGATCGGAGCATCTTCATATGAAGAATCAGAGCAGCCGAAATTTTCAATATCAGAGGGATGTGTGACGATGCCATATGACTAACACAGACCGATGCTTCTTTGCTGAAAGAGTAAGGCATGCATGTGGATTCGAGGCTACAATCCAGGAAGATTGTGATGATATCATAATGGAGGATAATTAGCATTCATTATCCTCCATAGATGAATGTGTAGGTCTTTAAACTGCTGATGCTCCGGTCTCCGCAACGGTATGGTCATTCTCAACTGAGCTTCCACTGACTCCAATAGCTCCGATAATTTCACCTGCTGCATTTTTAATTGGCACACCGCCTGGAAAAGTAATTAATCCATTATTTGAATGCTCAATATTAAATAAAGCTTGTCCTGGCTGAGATAACTCTCCAATGACTCCTGTATTCATATCAAAATAGCGAGCTGTTTTTGCCTTTTTGATTGATATGTCAAGTGAACCTAACCAAGCACCATCCATTCTACCAAATGCTACTAAATTTGCCCCGCCATCTACCACAGCGATGTTCATTTTTGTATCAATGGCTATAGACTTCGCCTTTGCTGCAACGATGGCTTTTTCTGCTTGTGCTAATGTAATGTTCATAATTATAATTTTAATATTGTGACTATATGATGCGAAGCTAAAGTAATTAGCGACTAAAAGAGTTGAATCATATGTAATAAAAAGCCCAGCCCCTGACAGCAAAAAAACAGGCGCACAGCTTCGACAATAGCATCTTCTGAGATCGGTCATAGTCGTCTGCTTAGCTTGATCACCACTGTACCGAGCCATGACAATAGTATCTCAAGTGCAAGCTTTCCAACGGAGTCGCACCCCATTGCCCACCATTAGTGATATTACTGGACTGCAAGAATATAATCCTCGAATATCGGGGGCTCTCCTTTCGCTTGGATTCGATCAAATCTTTAAGTTTCGAAGACAGCATTATGTGATTACAACAGAACGATGCGACCGAGATATCAAGTACCAGCTACATATGATCTTAAGCATATGATACTCATGTATCCAGTAAACAGTGAATCTCTAACCGTAGCTCTGAACTAAGCCTAGACAACGGAGCTATGTGATGCGATGCTCCGAGTACCCTATACTTGCCCAATATTTCCCACTCCTTTACAAATAGAAACGTATTTTTACGCCTTCATAAGAAGTACATGACCTATGGCAGATGAAATATTCGGTAAAGTGGCAGCAATGAAGAGCCAAATCCTGAGTGCAGAGGCAGCGGATGCAGACCAGCTGGAGGCTTTTCGCATCCAATACTTAGGCACCAAGAATAGCATCAAGCCGCTCTTTGCAGAGATGAAGAACATTGCCAATGAGCGCAAAAAAGAATTCGGACAAGAGCTGAATGAACTCAAGAAAGTAGCTCAGCAGCGATACGATGAGCTGAAGGCAGCGACGCAGCAAAGTGGTGATGCATCAGAGACTGTAGACATAGACCTGACTGCGCCTCCGGGAGAGCTCCAGGTGGGAGCCAGGCACCCCGTCTCCATCGTCATGAATCGCATCATCAATATCTTCACTAAGATCGGATTCTCCGTAGAAGAGGATCGAGAGATCGAAGATGACTGGCATAACTTCACTGCCATGAATACGCCAGAAGACCATCCCGCCCGAGACATGCAGGACACCTTCTACCTGAAAGACTCTACCACGAGACTGCTGCGCACGCATACCTCCTCCGTACAGGCGCGGGTGATGACTACACGCCAACCTCCCATCAGGATCATAGCGCCAGGCAGAGTGTACAGAAATGAGACAATCTCCTCTAGGTCACACTGCCAGTTTCACCAAGTGGAAGGGCTCTACGTGGCAGAGGACGTGTCCTTCGCAGATATGAAGCAGACACTGCTGTACTTCGCCCGAGAGATGTATGGACCAGAGACTAAGATCAGGCTGCGCCCCTCCTACTTCCCTTTCACCGAGCCCAGCGCTGAGATGGATGTCTACTGGGGACTGAAGACAGAGGATGACTACCGCATCACCAAGGGCACTGGCTGGTTGGAGATCATGGGCTGCGGCATGGTAGATCCGCAGGTATTGACTAACTGTGACATCGACCCAGAAAAGTATTCAGGATTTGCCTTTGGCATGGGCATCGAGCGCCAGGCCATGCTGCTGTATAACATCACTGACATCAGAAACATCTTTGAGAATGATGTAAGATTCAATCGCCAATTCAGATCCGTTATATAACCAGCTCTCTGTCACACGCAGCTGAACCCACACGCGGTCTTAAAATGCAATACCTATGAAGCCATCTATACCAAAAGGAACCAGAGACTTCTTGCCAGATCAGGTACTGAAGCGCAAGTATATATTCAGCACCATAGAGAGCGTCTTCCAGAAGTATGGCTACATCCCCATCGAGACGCCCACGATGGAAAATCTAAGTACCCTCACGGGTAAGTATGGCGAAGAGGGTGATAGACTGCTCTTCAAAGTCCTAAATAATGGCGACTATCTGTCCAAGGCGAATGAAGAAGCCCTGACAAATAAAGACTCCCAAAAGCTGACGCCCTCCATCTCTAAGCGAGGCATGCGCTATGACCTCACGGTGCCTTTCGCCAGGTATGTGGTGATGCACCAGAATGAGATCCACTTCCCCTTCAAGCGCTACCAGATCCAACCCGTCTGGAGAGCTGATCGCCCACAGAAAGGCCGGTACCAAGAGTTCTACCAGTGTGATGTGGATGTGGTGGGTTCTGGCTCACTGATGTACGAAGCGGAGCTGATGAAGATCTACGATGAGGTATTCGAGAAGCTGCAGCTGCAGGTGCTCATCAAGATAAACAATCGAAAGATACTCTTCGGAATCGCAGAAGCTGTAGGCGTAGAAGATCAGTTCATGGAGATGACCATCGCCATTGACAAGCTGGATAAGATCGGCGAGCAGGGTGTCCTGCAGGAGCTGGCCTACAAAGGCATCGAAGGTGAGAAGAGCGCGCGGATCTTAGAGCTACTAGCCATCAAATCACTGGACGAACTGGAGACAGCATTCGCTGACTGCACAGAGGGGCTGAAGGGCATAGATGAGCTACGGCAATTTCACCAATACGCAGATCACACGCCCTTTGCGAATGATCTTGAATTTGACATCACGCTGGCTCGCGGGCTGAATTACTACACGGGCTGCATCTTTGAAGTGAAAGCGAAGGATGTAGAGATCGGCAGCATCGGTGGCGGTGGTAGATACGATGACCTCACGGGCGTCTTCGGTATGAAGGGCGTCTCAGGTGTCGGGATATCATTTGGCGCAGCGCGCATCTTTGACGTGATGACGGAGCTCGATCTCTTCCCAGCTTCCTTAGCGAATCAGGTCCAAGTCATCTTCCTTGCTTTTGATCCTGCGTCACATGAATATGCCTATCAGCAAGTAGCAGCCCTGCGGGCGGCTGGTATTGCCACAGATATCTATCCAGAACCCAGCAAGATGAAAAAGCAAATGAAATACGCGAATGACAGAGGCATCCCTTACGTGGCGATCATCGGAGATCAAGAAGTGGAAGACGGTGTCATCTCAATAAAACACATGGCGTCTGGCGAACAAGAAAAACTCACTCCAGAAGCATTAATCAAAAAACTGACTCACTAACATCGACCTAGAGTCAACGATATACTGAAAGTATGAAGGGACAGAATCTAAATAACATCCAGGCAGCCATCAGGCAGGGTGAGCTGAGCGTGACCCAAGTAGTCAATCACTACCTAGCGCAGATAGAAGACAGTCTGCCATTAAATATCTACATCGAAGTATTTGCTGAAGAGGCAAAGAAGCAGGCGCAGGCTTTGGATGAGAAGTTAGCTGCTGGTGAATCCGTCGGCAAGCTATACGGGTCAGTGATCTCGATCAAAGACGTGATCTGCTACGAAGGCCATCAGGTCACGGCAGCCTCCAAGATATTAGAAGGATTTACCTCCCAATTCACAGCTACCGCACTTCAGCGTCTGCTGGATGAAGATGCCATCGTGATCGGCAGGACTAACTGTGATGAATTCGCCATGGGCTCAGCCAATGAAAACTCTGTCTATGGCGTCACACCTAATGGGGTGAATTCTGAGCGCGTGGCTGGTGGATCCAGTGGCGCAGCAGCCGTCTCCGTGCAGCAGGATACCTGCCTGGTAGCCCTTGGTACAGACACGGGTGGGTCCGTGAGGCAGCCCGCAGGCTTCAATGGTGTCATCGGTATGAAGCCTACGTATGGACGTGTATCCAGATACGGGGTGATTGCTTATGGTTCATCTTTTGATCAGATCGGCGTATTGGGCCAACATATGGAAGATGTAGGAGAATTCTTGCTGACCATGGCGGGAGAAGATCCAATGGACTGCACCTCAAGTAGCCAGCCAGTCAAGACTGAAAGCTCATCCCAGGGTCAGGTCTCCTTCGCCTACATAGATGAGGTCATGAATCACGAGAAGCTTCATGGAGCCATTGCCACATCATCGCATGCGCTCATGGACAGACTGGAGAGTGAAGGCCACGCTGTCAGCAAAGTGCAGTTTCCACTATTAAAATACTTGGTGCCTGCCTACTATGTGCTTACCACCGCAGAAGCCTCTTCTAATCTGGGCAGGTACGACGGCATCCGATATGGCTACCGCAGCGAGGCAGCTGACTCCATCAAGAATGTATACCAGAAGACGAGATCAGAAGGATTCGGCAGCGAGGTGAAGCGCCGTATCATGCTGGGCACTTTCGTCCTGAGCTCTGGCTACTATGATGCATACTATACGAAAGCTCAAAAAGTGAGAAGACTGGTAACAGAGGCCATCCACGAGATTTTTGAAAACCACGACTTTCTGATTCTGCCTACTACGCCTAATGTGGCTTGGAAGATCGGAGCTCATCAAGATGATCCAGTAGAGGTCTATCTTTCAGATATTTATACGGTGATCGCCAATCTCACAGGTATACCAGCTATATCACTTCCATTAGCGACTGATGCTGATGGCAACCCTTTTGGTATCCAATTGATGAGTAAAAAATTCTCGGAAGCTGAGTTGATCGCTGTGTCGGAAATGCTAATTTCTACATAACAAATTAGTTATCAGCTAATTACACTTTACTAAATATGTATATAAGTTAAAGCTTGCATCATAAGCCTTTTGAGCATATCTTTGCAGCTTCAAGTGGTTACATATGAATTATTTAACTAATATATAAAAACTTTATCCCGGTTTTTATTCCATTAGGCAAATAATTGTAGCTGGTTGCTTATAACCCAAACACTGATTTTAAAGGTTACCCCATGAACAAAATGTTAATTGTTGCGATTGCAATATGTGTCGGTATATTGCATGGTGTAGATACATCCATCTACGCTAATGCTATCAGCAGCGATGAGTTCGCCTATGCGGAAGCCACTGATGACGTATTAGAAGAAAGACTCCATAATCTTTATAGTGAAGTAGACGCTCGACTGACAGCTGATGTAAAAAAATACATCCGCCAATACACAGTCCAATATAGACATTCTGCGGAAGAAATTTTGGGAAGAGCCTCTGTTTATTTTCCTCTATTTGAAGAAAAGCTCAGAGACCGCGGGATTCCTGATGAGATCAAGGCCTTAGCGATCGTAGAATCTAGGCTGAATCCGCAAGCCGTATCCCCGATCGGCGCCGCAGGACTCTGGCAATTTATTAAGTCCACTGCCAAAGTCTATGATCTACAGCAAAGCAAATATGTAGATGATCGAAAAAATCCAGAAAAGTCGACCGTAGCTGCGGCGGAGTTTCTGGCAGACCTACACAAAAGATATGACGACTGGACATTAGTCTTAGCCGCCTATAACTGCGGTCCTGGCAATGTCAATAAAGCTATGAGAAAGGCAGGCAGTTCTGACTACTGGAGCATCAGGCAATACCTACCGAAGGAAACCCAGCAATACATTCCTAAATTCATCGCGGTCAACTACTTAATCAACTACTACTACGCTCATGATCTGGTACCTGACCAGCCCGCGCACAATCTCTCTGAGATCGCTACCGCCAAAGTATTTAAGAGCATCTCCTTCAAAGAAATAGAAGCTAATATTGGACTCGATATCGAATACATTAAAGAATTGAATCCTCAGTACATCAAAAACCACATCCCGACTAATGATGGCCGATACCTACTAAGGTTACCATTTAAAAGCTTACTGGAGCTGGCTGAAACAGAAAAAACAGTACTTGAAATAGAATCACAACATCTACCTGCCTTAGTCATTCCTGAAGCAGTGCGGACCAAACGTGAGATTCTGAAGCTGGATGCTGTCCCCATCTTGAATACCATCACAGTCAAAAAGCTGAGGTCTCTGACACATGATCTATCTACAGCAATAGAAAGTCAGAATGTAAGTCAAATACCAATGATCATAGGTGAGATGCGCCTATCTGATAAAGCACAAGACAAATCAGATTCTGATCAGCTGGACAGGCAGAACATCAAAGCCTCGCTTCATCCTCATAAGATCAAGCGATTGTCAGGCAGGTAAGGGCATTTATCTCAGTCAACCCCTTGTATTCCCCTTGAAAAGGGTAACCAGGCTTGCTTTTATAATGAGTTTCGTGGTCTACCATAAAGCCTATTGATACCAAGGCAGCGGTCTCCCTTTTCGACAGTCTATGCCGATCCCTATCGGGAGAGATACTGAGGATGTCTCTTTACCTTGATCAATTTGTTTCTTTGAGTCGATCTAATCATTTCCGATCCCGAGCTAAGACACTTTTTATAGGACCACATCTTAAAGTTTAACCCCTTGTATTCCACTTGAAAAGGGGAACCAGGATTGCTTTTAGAACGAGTTTCGTGGTTACCATAAAGCTTATTGATGTCAAGGCAAGGGTTCCGTCTTAGTCTAGCCTTAGTATTCCTCTGTCAACGGCAAAACTGGGTGAATCTGCAAATGGGTAGGTAATCATTTACCGTGTATCCGATTCGGGCTATCAGCTCGCCCAGCCCTCTCGATCCAGACTTCGATACTGGATGGCTTCTGCCAAATGCTCGATTTTAATATCTGGGCTGGCGGACAGATCCGCATTGGTGCGTGCCACTTTCAAGATGCGGTCATAAGCTCGGGCGGAGAGCTGGAGTCGCTCCATCGCTTTCTTCAATAAGGTGAGACCAGCAGTACTTAGTTCACATACCTCCCTGACCATGCGGCTGGGCATCTGCGCATTGCAGAATACGCCTGGAATCTCTTTAAATCGTTCGATCTGAATCTCCCGTGCTGTAATGACACGCGCTCTGATGTCATCACTGCTCTCGCTGCTGCGCTCTATGGTGGAGAGCTCATCTAATGATACGGGCGTGACTTCCACATGCAGGTCGATGCGATCCAGTAAGGGGCCTGATATCTTATTAAGGTAGCGCTTCACTATGCCAGGACCACACACGCAGTCTTTCTCTGGATGATTGTAGTAGCCACAGGGACATGGATTCATCGATGCGATCAGCATGAAGCTGGCAGGATAGTCCACCGTGATTCTGGCCCGTGAGATAGTCACTCTTCGCTCCTCCATCGGCTGACGCATCACCTCTAAGACCGTCCGCTGAAACTCTGGCAACTCATCTAAGAAGAGGACTCCATTATGCGAGAGCGAGATCTCTCCTGGATTGGGATTAGATCCACCACCGACCAGGGCTACATTACTGATGGTATGATGAGGTGACCTGAATGGGCGCTTCGTCACCAGCGAGGCATTCTTACCCAGGAGCCCGGCGACAGAGTGTATCTTAGTGGTCTCCAGAGCCTCGTGCAGAGATAGGGGTGGCAGGATGCTGGGCAGTCGCTTAGCGAGCATGGTCTTGCCCGCTCCTGGTGGTCCGATCAAAATGACATTATGCCCTCCAGCCGCAGAGATCTCCAAAGCTCTTTTGATATTTTCCTGTCCCTTCACATCTGAGAAATCAACATCATAATCATTCACATCACTTTCAAATATCTCTCTTGTATTCAGATCAATGGGATGTAACTCTCGGCGACCTTCCAGAAATTCTACCGCTTCGACCAGATTCTCGATCCCAAATACAGGCAGGTTATTGACTATAGCCGCCTCGAAGGCATTCGCCTTGGGAATGATCAGGCCCTTGTATCCCCTCTTCCGCGCTTCTATGGCTATCGGCAGAGCACCTCTGATTGGCCTGATACCTCCATCGAGGGCTAGCTCACCCATGATCATGTATTGATCCAGCTCTGGTGCTTCTATCTGTCGTGTGGATGTCAGCACGCCGAGGGCTATCGGAAGGTCATAGGCAGAGCCTTCTTTCTTGATATCTGCCGGAGCTAAGTTGACGACCATTTTAAGCCGCTTCATTTGATAGCCAATATTTTTGATGGCTGCTTCGATGCGCTGAAATCCCTCCTTAATGGCATTATCTGGCAGGCCTACCATGTGATAAAAATTACCCGTCGCTACAGGGCCACCAGCATTCACTTCTACAGTGATCGATCGTGCATCCACTCCATGTACCGCACCAGCAAAGGTTTTAACAAGCATATAATCCCATTGATAAATAATGTATCAAGTCAACGATGGAGATCAACATCCAGCTGCATGATGGGCTGCCTCCTGTCTCAATATAGTAATCTTCTTTTTACTCGAGATCATGTCTCCTCTTAAAATGCTCACAAGCGAAGAATCAGCACTACTAGATGGTCCAAAAGCTCAAGGGGCCACCATATAAAGAGCGAGTTAGAACGTCTCCGCTGCAGCTATGGCTCCTGACTTATTATGATCGTGTCATGTTCCGCCAAGCGACATTTTTGTAGCTGAGTGTATTATTTTATATGGTATAGTTTGTTCCGTGTATTATTTCTGTCTACTTTTGTTTTATAGTTATGAATCAAAACGATAGAAATTTAATGGCTTGTTGTTGTTGCTGTTGTTGCCTCGTGCAATGATGCGACAGTGAGCTAGCTATTTTTTCTATCCATAGAATAAATCAAACGCCTTTCTGAAGCACATTCGGAAAGGCGTTTTTTTATTTGAGTGATGAAAGAAAAGTCAATGATGGCAATAATTAAGGCACCAAATGACCGGTAAGCTTACTTATTTTCTGACAGGCATTTCCACTTAAAAATAAAATCATATGAGAAAATCTAAGCTGAATATTTGTTGTACTGCATGCTGTTGTTGCTGCTGTATGATCATGATAGATCATCTGTTAGGTTGAAATTATAGAATATAAAACGCATTCTAATTAGCCCTTCCAGACTTGATCATCTGGAAGGGTTTTTTTATGCGATCCATTAAATTAAAAAACAAAGTTAAAATGAGCTTATTCACAGAGTATCCAGACATAGCAGCGGCAGACCGCAAGGATATCGTAGAGCTAGAGCAAAGAATCAACGGCTTTCGCACGGGCAAAGAAGACGAAGAAAAATTCAAACTCTACCGCCTGACCCGTGGCGTCTATGGCCAGCGGCAGCTCGGTGTCCAGATGTTTAGAATCAAAGTGCCCTACGGCAAGATCACACCCCAGCAAATCAAAGTGATCGCCGATACAGCTGACCAGTATGGCTCAAGTAATCTGCACCTCACCACGCGGCAAGACATCCAGCTGCACTACGTCAAACTGGAAGACTCACCCAAAGTGTGGCTCGAACTCACGAATAATGGACTGACAGGCAGAGAGGCCTGCGGCAATACGGTCAGAAATCTGACGGCCTCGCCCACGGCAGGTATTGATCCAGCTGAGCCATTCGATATCACGCCTTATGCTCATGCCACTGCCTACTACTTCCTGCGCAATCCTATCTGTCAAGACATGGGGCGCAAGATTAAGCCCAGCTTTTCCTCCAGCGATGCGGATACGGCATTTAGCTATTTTCATGATTTTGGATTTATCCCTAAAATCAAAGATGGCGTCAGAGGCTTCAAGGTCTTAGTCGGGGGAGGCCTGGGTGCCATCGCCATATTCGCACCGACAGCTTATGAATTTTTAGAAACAGATAAAATCATCCCCTTTATGGAGGCCAGCCTCCGCGTCTTCGATCGGCACGGAGAGCGGGCAAAGCGGCAGAAAGCCAGAATGAAATTCTTAGTGAAAAAACTGGGCATTGAGGGCTTTTTAGACTTAGTTAATGAAGAGTGGAAATCACTACAGCACCAGAGCTACCCCATTAACGCTGCTGACTACGAACAAGACGAAGCCGTAAACTACTTTGAGCCACAGATTAAAGAAGCTAAAGATGTACAAGCCTTCAAGCTGTGGCAAAAGACGAACACCTTCGAGCAAAAACAAGCAGGCTACTACGGCGTGTACCTCAAGGTACTGCTGGGAGACATCAGCTCTGACAAAGCGAGAGAGCTGGTCCCCATCCTGCAAAAATACGCCGCCCAGGACCTAAGAATCACAGTTAACCAAGGGCTATTATTGAGATTCGTACATGAAGATCACTTAGCTGAACTCTACACTGCACTGCAGTCGATTGGCATGGCAGATCCAGGCTACGACTCCATCGGAGATGTCACCGCCTGTCCTGGGACTGACACCTGTAACTTAGGTGTGACTAACAGCACTGGCCTGGCTCGCGTGATCGAAGACATGATCACCGACGAATATCCAGAACACTTAGAAGAGAAGCACATCAAAATAAAAATCAGTGGCTGTATGAATGCCTGCGGGCAACACATGGTAGCTAATATTGGCTTCAGCGGTAGCTCCATCAAAAAGAATGACCTGGTCATACCTGCCATGCAGGTGGTCCTCGGTGGCGGCACTGATCCCACGGGCCAGGGCTGGATCGCAGAGAAGGTGATCAAGCTGCCGACTAAGAAAATCTTGGACGGTATCCGCATGCTGCTGAATGACTACGACGAGTACGCGACAGAAGGTGAATACTACAATGACTACTACAGAAGACAGGGCAAGAAATATTTCTATGAGCTATTGAAACCTCTCGCAAATATCGAGCTTCTATCAGACACTGATCTTTTTGACTGGGGTCAAGAACATGAGTACAAGCAAGAGATCGGCGTAGGCGAGTGTGCGGCAGTGGTACTGGATCTGGTCGGAACCATCATCAAAGATGCCTCGGAGAGATTGGCCGAAGGCAAAGCAGCACTTCAGCAGGGCCATCTTTCAGAAGCTGCCTACTTTGCCTATTCTTCTCGGGTGATCGGAGCTAAAGCATTGCTGCTGGCTGACGACATCAGCTGTAACACGCAGATCAACATCATCAATGACTTTCAGGAGAAATTTGTGGAAGCGGGTAAGTGGTTTGCACAAGAAGACTTTAGAGAAGAGACACTGGCCATCAAGCAGCAAGAGCCGACGGAAGCATTCGTAAATGGCTACCTCGCGGGTGCCGAACTATTTTTAACACAAGTCTATGACTACAGAGCTACCGCCTCAGGTGCCAGCCCAGAAGATAAAGAGGTCATAGGCAGCTACTATAAAGCTTAGATGATGACATTTGATACAAAAGCAAAAGTGACGCTGGTGGGAGCTGGCCCAGGAGACAAAGACCTGATCACTGTCAAAGGACTGCGGGCACTGCAGTCAGCTGATGTGGTACTCTATGATGCCCTCGTCGATGAGGCCCTGCTGGATGAAACGCCTGCGGAAACCATCAAGCTATTCGTAGGTAAGCGTGCTGGACAGCCTTGTAAAAAGCAGACTGAAATCAATGAGCTAATCGTACAGTCAGCTCATGAATACGGCCATGTGGTCAGACTCAAAGGCGGAGATCCTTTTGTCTTTGGTCGAGGTATGGAAGAAGTAGAATACATCAAGGCTCATGATATAGAAGTCAGTGTCGTGCCAGGCATCTCCAGCTCCATCTCTGTGCCCGCACTGCAAGGTGTGCCAGTGACTTCCAGGGGCGTCAGTGAGAGCTTCTGGGTGCTGACAGGCTCCACGAAGGATCATCAGATATCTCAAGACATAGAGATCGCACTGCAGAGCCGAGCCACCCTGATCATCCTCATGGGTATGAGAAAGCTGGCCATGATCGCAGACATGATCAAGCTGGAAGGCCAGGCTCACAAAGCTATGATGGTCATACAGAGTGGCAGCCGAGCTGATGAAAGATGTGTGATCGGCACAGCAGAAGACATCGTAGCTAAGTCACAGGCAGCTCAGATTGGGACGCCTGGCATCATCGTCATCGGTGATGTGGTGCAGTCCCACCCCCATTGGATCAAAGAAAAAGCGAACAGCACATGGACAAATCACTGAATCAAAATCCGCTATACCCTGTCTTCTTCAAGCTGGACAAGCTTCAGATGCTCGTGGTAGGTGCTGGAGAAGTGGGCTACGAAAAGATGTTTTTCATCCTGAAGAGCAGCCCCAATGCTAACATCACTATCGTAGCCCCATGGGCACGAGAAGAGGTATCGGAGCTGATCGCAAATGAGGCCTATCAGATCACCTGGCAGCAGAGGAAGTTCGAGGCGAGTGACGTGGATGACTATGACCTGATCGTAGCAGCAACTAACTTTCCAGAGGTGAATCAAGAAGTGTACGCCGCCGCCAAG
The DNA here is from genome assembly GCA_937929945.1 of uncultured Saprospiraceae bacterium. Taxonomy (GTDB): domain Bacteria; phylum Bacteroidota; class Bacteroidia; order Chitinophagales; family Saprospiraceae; genus CALFUK01. The sequence goes on along the minus strand of CALFUK010000055.1, from coordinate 55,625 downwards.
GCTCAGCGCAAACTGATCAATGTGGCAGACACGCCTGAGCTGTGTGATTTCTATCTGGGGTCAATTGTGACCCGTGGCAATCTGAAAGTCGCCATCTCAACGAATGGGAAGTCGCCCACATTCGCCAAGCGGTTTCGCCAAGTCTTAGAGGAGGTGCTCCCTGACGACTCAGCCGCTCTTGTAGAGAATCTTAAAATCTTCAGAGATCGACTCAAGGGTGACTTCTCCCATAAAGTAGAAGAGCTTAACAAAATTACTTCATCACTACTAACATCTGAAAAGCAAGTATGACTGATATTTCAAAAGCCGTGGAGGATATCGACATAGATCAGCTGAATGCCGACTATCAAACCCTGAATCCCATCCAGCGATTGCAGAAGCTATTTTCCGATTATGATCATGAGGACATCCTGGTGACCTCATCCTTCGGGACCACATCAGGCATCTTGATGAGTATGGTGAGTAAGGCCGCGCCCGGACATCCCATACACTTCATCGATACCACCTTCTGCTTTAAGAAGACGATAGAATATAAGCAGGCACTGACTGATATCTTGGGGCTCAACATCGTCCACATCCTGCCTGATGTCCAGGACAACATGATGGCCAGAGAGGTATCCCTCTGGGAGACAGACGTAGACAAATGCTGCAATCTGAATAAGATCAAACCATTCGAACCGTACAAAGCAGGTAAGAAAATCTGGATCTCCGGCCTGCTGATGAATCAGACTCCCTTTCGCAAGAACCTGAACATCTTCGAACGCAGAGGTGCCATCATCAAGATGCATCCTAATATAGACACCTCCGCGAGTCAGTTTGACATGTACCTCGCAGACAATGACATCCCCATCCATCCGATGAAACTGGAAGGCTTTGGCTCAGTAGGCTGCACGCACTGCACGCTGAAGGGAGAAGGTAGATCAGGTAGGTGGGCAGACCAGTCCAAAACCGAATGCGGCATTCACCTTTAGTCATCGACAATCAAGCAGATAAATGAAATCATCTCATACTGAGAACTATCGAAGTAAGGCTCGCTACATTAATCCAAGCTTCTATAGTAATTAGTCTTAATTCTAAATACTTTTGCAAAACCTTTAAGAAGATATACCATCATGATTCAGACAGACATACTTATCATCGGCGCAGGTCCATGTGGCCTCTTCACAGTATTCGAAGCAGGCCTGCTCAAGCTCAGGTGCCATCTCGTCGATGCGCTGCCGATAGCCGGTGGTCAGCTCAGCGAGATATATCCCAAAAAGCCGATCTACGATATCCCAGGCTACCCGAGCATCCTTGCAGGCGACCTTGTAGATAATCTCATGGAACAAATTAAGCCATTCAACCCAGGATTCACCTTGGGAGAGCGGGCCGAGAAAATAGAAAAAATAGAAGAGAAAAAATACCGCCTGACCACCAGTCACGGTACCGTCATAGAGGCCCCTGTGATCTGCATCGCGGGAGGGCTGGGATGCTTCGAGCCACGCAAGCCCCCCATCGAGGGACTCGCCCAATACGAGAGTAAAGGTGTGGAGTACATGGTGAAGGATCCCGAAAAATTCAGAGATAAAAAACTGTTGATCGCAGGTGGAGGAGACTCAGCGCTAGATTGGACTATCGAGCTGGCTGACATTGCCAGTGAGATCACCCTGATCCACCGCAGGACCTCATTCCGTGGAGCCCTGGATAGCGTAGACAAGGTCATGGCGCTCGCTAAGACAAATAAAGTAAACCTAATCACCGAGGCACAAGCTATAGGTGTAAACGGTAATGGCATCCTCAAAGAAGTCGTCGTCAAATCTAAATCTGAAGGCGAATTCACCAAGCAAGTCGACTACTTCATCCCGCTCTTCGGCTTGACGCCAAAGCTGGGACCCATCGCCGAATGGGGGCTGACCATCGATCGCAGTGCCATCGCTGTGGATACCAGAGACTACAGCACGAATGTGGAGGGCATCTACGCCATCGGTGATATCAATACCTACCCTGGCAAGCTGAAATTAATCCTCTGTGGATTTCACGAGGGAACCCTCATGGCTCAGTCTGCATTTAAGTATATATACCCTGACCAGAAGCTCAGTTTTAAATACACGACTGTAGCTGGGGTTAATGGATTCGAATAGTATGGAAGAAAATATGATCTCACTGACCGTCATAGATCGGCAAGGGACGGAGCATGTGCTGGAAGCACCTACAGACATGAGTTTTAATCTGATGGAGATCTGCCGAGCGGCGGAGCTCCCAGTAGAAGGCACCTGTGGTGGTATGGCGCTGTGCGCCTCCTGTCATTGCTACGTGCAGACGGACCACGAGCTGCCTGAGCAGTCAGAGGATGAAGAGGACATGCTGGATCAAGCCTTCTTTGTCGAAGATAACAGCCGCCTAAGCTGTCAGCTCCCCATCACATCAGCGCTGAATGGGCTGGTGGTGAAGCTGGCGCCCGTGGATGAGTCAGCATAAGGTGTATCTTTACATTCAACAAAAAACGCCGCTGTCATGCAGATAAAACTAGAAAGACTAAACGACTCCAAGCACTTCAAAGCCACCAATGAAGAAGGACACTCCCTGGAGCTGTCTGGCGATGGTAACGCCGTAGGACCGATGCAGTCAGTCCTCATGGCTGCTGCTGGATGCAGCACCATAGACATCGTCATGATCTTAGAAAAGATGAGGCAGCCACTCGAAGACATCCAGGTAGAGGTGACCGCCAAAAGGCGCGATGAAATACCCCGCACATTCACAGAGATACACCTGCACTACATCTTGAAGGGTGATCTGAAGGAGAAGAAAGTGGACCAAGCTGTCAGCAGCTCACTGGAAAAGTACTGCTCTGTATCCTTGATGCTAGAGAAAGCAGCTAAGATTACGAGTAGCTATGAGATTGTGAGTTAAATAATTCGATCCGCTATCGTAAGCAGTCATCCTGAATTTATTTCAGGATCTAAATTACAGGAAGGGATATGCTTACAATAACACCATCATTTTGTTCTATACGGTCTCTTTCAATTTCAATAGCAGTAGCATTTTCGCTTCTATTCTACAACTATGAGATTTTGTTAAATTGAGCATATCAAATCGGCGATATGAACTAATTCGGCGACCCATGATCTTACATCGTTAGTTAGCTATCATATGCTTTTCTTCGTTTATAAAAGCAAATCATTAGAATCACTTCAGTACATTTGAGTTCAACTGTATCAGACACATATGTATCCAGATATATCTTACTTTCTTCATGACCTCATCGGGACAGATCCTGACAACTGGACGAGCGTCTTCAAGACCTTCGGCTTATTCCTCGGACTGTCCGTCTTTTCTGGTGCTTACATCATCTACAGAGAGTTCAAGCGGCTGGAGGCAGAAGGGAAGCTCGTCCCCACTACCAAGCGCATTGCCAATCACAAAAATAAGATCTGGACAGACATCATCATGAACAGCCTCGTCGGCGGGTTCTTTGCTTACAAGCTGCCTTACATCGTCAGTCATTTTGAAGAATTCAAGGAAGATGCTGCGGGGATGGTATTCTCCACGAAGGGGAATGTCCTCTTTGGCATCTTGGGCGTCATCGGGCTCGGTGCGCTCCACTACTGGCAGAGTAAAAAGGCACTGGATGCACCCGTGCGTGAGGTCATCAAGACCATTCAGCCCCATCAGCGAGTGTCTGATCTCACCTTCATCGCGGCGATATTCGGTATATTCGGTGCGAGGTTGTTCTCTATTTTAGAGAATTTAGATGCATTTTGGGCTGATCCGATTGGTCAGCTTTTTTCCGGTAGCGGACTGACGATCTATGGCGGACTGCTCGTGGCATTGGCGGCATTATTGATCTATGTCCGTCGAGCTCAAATACCCGTCATTCACTTTCTGGATGCCATTGCTATATGCTATGTCTTTGGCTACGCGATTGGCCGATTAGGCTGTCACTTCTCTGGTGATGGCGACTGGGGTATAGTCGCAGCAGCACAGCCAGCGTGGTGGATCTTTCCCGACTGGATGTGGGCCTATGAGTACCCTCATAATGTAGCTGACTTCTACCAGCGCGGACCTAAGCTCGAAGGCTGCGAATGGAAATTCTGCACTTATCTCGATCCCAAGGTATATCCGACACCCGTATGGGAGACACTGGTCAATCTGATCATGTTCAGCGTGCTGTGGGCTTTTCGAAAGAAAATGAAGATAGCAGGTACCATGTTCTTTCTTTACTTGATCTTAAATGGGATGCAGCGCTGGTGGATCGAGACCATCAGGGTCAATGACAAATACGAAATGATGGGCCTCAACTGGTCTCAGGCCCAGTACATCGCACTGGTATTCTTCATTACGGGTGTGATTGGCATGATCTACTTGTATGTCTTCCGCAAAGGGCAGAATACTGATCCACTGGATACACTGTAGGCTAAGATGCCTTCATTTGTCTTGTTTCCAAGCATTATGAGGATTTTCCAAACCATTAGAACAAAAAGATGTTTATTTTTGTGAATCAGATTGGTTATCCATAAATAAAAAGATATGAGTACTGTAACGACAAATCCCGTGATGCTCTATACAGAGCAGACACCGAATCCAGAATCATTGAAATTCGTCACGAATAAGATGCTATACAGAGGGACCGCAGACTTCAGAGAGAGAGAGCTGGCTGATGAGTGGTCGCCACTTGCCTCCACCCTATTTGACTTCCCCTATGTGAAAGGGGTATACATCTGCAATAACTTCGTCACCATCACTAAAGAATTTAACTACAGCTGGGAAGACCTCATGCTGAAGCTAAAAGAATACATCAAAGGCTACGTAGAAGAAGGTAAAGACGTGCTGAAAGAAGGCTTCACTGAAGCCATGGCAGAGATAGAGAAGGAAAAAGGTGTAGGCTACGAATACTCCGAAGATGAGGCAGAACTGGTCGTGAAGATCAAGGAGCTCATCGATACATACGTCAAGCCAGCCGTAGAAATGGATGGTGGCAACATCGAATTCAAATCATTCAAAGAAGGCATCGTGACTGTCATCCTGCAGGGATCATGCAGTGGCTGTCCATCATCCACCGTCACACTGAAGTCTGGCATCGAGGGGATGCTGAAGCGAATGGTACCAGAGGTCACTGAGGTCGTCAGTGAGATGGGATAAGCTCATCGATATAAAATAAACCTAAAAGGAGTGGCCGTGGTCACTCCTTTTTTTGTCATTATAGTCAGCATTCAAATCAAGATCATGAATCATCCGAACCCAACCTTAGATCAAGATCAGCTAGCCTCATGGATGAAGCAGGTCAAAGTCACCGCAGCAGAAGCCGCGGACTTCATCCGCACTGAACTGTACAAGGTGAAGCAAGAACAGATTATTACCAAGGAGCTAAACAGTCTGGTGTCCTACGTGGATAAGACCGCAGAGGAGATGATCGTCAAGCGCTTATCTGAAGTCCTACCTGCTGCAGGATTCATCACAGAAGAAGACACGGAAGACCAAACGGACAGCGAACTCATCTGGATTATAGATCCGCTCGATGGTACGAGTAATTTCTTGCACAAGATCCCACACTTCGCTGTAAGCATCGCGCTCCGCTATCAGGGAGAAATGATCCTCGGTGTCGTCTATGATGTCATGAGATCAGAGTGCTTCTCGGCGATCAAGGGCCAAGGCGCCTACATGAATGGGACTAAAATCAAGGTCAGTGCTGTACCCGAACTCAGTGAGGCGATGATGGCTACGGGATTTCCCTATGCCAGCAGCTATGATTTTAAGCCTTTAGTTGATACCTTACAGTACTGGTTTCAGCACGCTAGAGGATTGAGGCGATTTGGTGCAGCGGCATTGGATCTGTGTTTTGTAGCAGCGGGCAGGATCGATGCCTACTACGAGTCGAAACTGCATATTTGGGATATAGCGGCTGGTGTATTGATTGTAGAAGAAGCAGGAGGTGTAGTATCGGATTATTTTGGAGGTGACACGCATAAAGGGGGAACGCAGATCGTAGCGACGAATGCCAATCTGCACGACAAAGTCGTCGCCGTCCTAAGCCAAAACTTCACGCAGGATACGGTGTGATAGCAAGATAGAATGAACTTAACTGAAAATATAAAAATGGCCTTGCTCTCACTGAGGTCAAACTTCCTCAGGTCATTTCTGACGCTGATCATTATTTCCTTTGGCATCGCTTGTCTGGTCGGTATTCTGACAGCGATTGATGGGATACTATTCTCTATGAGTGATAGTTTTAATAGATTAGGCGCTAATTCATTTCAAATAAAACCCGCTAGAGAAGAGCTTAAGAGCAATCAACCTGGCAGAAGAGCTAAAATCGCAGAACCCATAGTCTATGATCAAGCCATAGACTTCAAAGAAAGGGTCACGGAGAATGGAGCTATGGTCTCAGTCAGTCGCTTCGCCTCAAGATCAGCGACCGTCAAATTTAAAGATGAAAAAACGAATCCAACTGTAGCAATAGTCGGGATCGATGAAAACTACTTTAGTGTATCTGCTTATAATATCAGCCATGGCCGAAACTTCACCCAGAATGAAGCTAACAGCAGCGGTCCTAAGGTGCTCATCGGCAGTGATATCGTCGAGACTCTCTTCAATGACAAAGCTGAATATGCACTAGGAAAGAATATATCAGTCAACGGTAAGCGCTTCAAAGTCATCGGTATCTTAGAAAGCAAGGGCTCCAGCATGGGTGGAGGCTCTGATCGGAGAATATACATCCCCTTACAGCTGTGTAAGCAGTCTTATGGCAGTGCTAGGTCTAACTACTCCGTGATTGCGGCAGTGAATGATGCCACCCAAATTGATAGAGCGATCTCTCAATCCATTGGTGTATTCAGGAATATCAGAAGTTTAAAAGCGGGAGATGACAATGACTTTGAAATCAGAAAATCTGACGGAATCCTCCAGATACTGAGTGATGCGACGACGCAGCTGCGACTCGGTACGATCGCTATAGCGCTCATGACGCTGCTCGGTGCGGCCATCGGTCTCATGAATATCATGCTAGTCTCCGTGACTGAACGGACCAGAGAGATCGGGGTCAGAAAAGCCTTAGGCGCCACACGAAGTAATGTACTCATCCAGTTCTTAACCGAAGCCATCGTCATCTCACAGATCGGCGGGATCATTGGTATCGTCTTCGGTATTATGCTGGGCAATGTCGTCTCATTTGTCTTCGATAGTCCTTTCATCATACCTTGGCCTTGGATCATCTTAGGCTTTACGGTGTGTATATTCGTCGGCGTTATATCAGGTCTATACCCTGCGCTGAAAGCCTCTCGACTCGACCCCATTGAGTCATTGAGGTATGAATAAATAGCGCACCGTTCATGAGATCAATGTAGAGTAAAACGCCCCCTAAATTAAGATTCATCTAAGCACCCTATTCTTAGGTGCTACTGGACTAAAACGTATCTATGTCCGTGGCATCCTGTATTGTATTATTAGTCAATCAAACATAATTTGACAAGTTCTGCGAAATCTTCGTATTTTGATATTATACTGCACAACCACTTCCCCTTATGAATGATATGGCTACCATATTAATTGTCGAAGATGAGCCCATCATAGCTCAAGACATCCAGTATAATCTTCGTCACCTCGGCTATTCCGTCATTGGGATTGCGCATGACAGCGAGTCAGCACTGGATATGCTGTCTAATCGGAAGCCAGATCTTGTCCTGCTGGATATTAATATTGAAGGAACGAAGGACGGCATCGACATTGCCAGAATCATCAATGATAAATATTCGATCCCTTTCTTATTCCTCACCTCTTACTCTGATGAAAAAACCTTAGCCCGAGCTAAAGACACGCATCCCTATGGATACATCGTCAAGCCCTTCGACGAGAAGGACCTGAAGACAAGCGTCGCCATCGCCATCGCTAATTATAACATGGACAGCACCAAAGAAGAATTGTCCAAAGAAAGATTGGATAATATGTCACACACTCCTCTAAGTGATAAAGAATTTCAGGTCATTCAGGATATTATCTCAGGAGCAGGTACATCTGACATAGCCAGCAAGCACTTCATCTCCATTAACACAGTGAAGTATCACCTAAAAAACATTTATCAAAAGCTGGAAGTTTCTGGTAAGACAGAGTTGTTGTCTAAAATAATGGCCGGATAATATGAGAAGGTATTGATTCATCAAGGTATGAACTCAATCCTAATAAGTCGTGATCTATGAGTTCCTACACGGATCTCAGTATAGCTGCGAATAAAAGGCTCCCCATTTTCCATGATTTTTGCTTTTTGATCCTGCAAAAAACTACCCAAACGGGTAGGTGACCAGCTTTTTATCAGGCTCATCTTTGTGTCAAGACAAAATCCAATTGACATGATCACTTCCAACAACATAACAACCAGAGAGCTTCAAGTACTGCACCTAATTGCCTATGAGGCTAACATGAATGAGATAGCCTCTCAATTATTCATCAGTCATCACACCGTAGTCTCGCACCGCAAACGGCTGATACAAAAACTGAAAGCTAGGAATACCGCTGGACTCATCAGAAGAGCATTTGAGCTGGGGATACTAAAAATATCATCCAGCGCTGCCTGACCCAACTATGTAAATCAATTCTCTTTTTAAAACAATTTCAAACTCACTAATTAAAACTTCTAAATATGAAAACGAATACTATTTACAAAGCAGCAAGCTTACTAATGACCTTGCTCTTCTTAATCAGCATCCCTAAATATTCCATCGCTCAGTGGGACACTGGAGGTGTGCAACAATTTTCCCACGGAACTAATAACCAGCCAAGAATATTAGGATTTGGTGGTGCTCTGATAGAATTTGTTGAAAGTCAACAAACTACTGGAACTAACGGTCTAAAATTCTCTAAACAAGGCCAAGTCAGTCCAATCACTGAAGCTTACTTACATTATCAAACATCAAGTAACCTCCTTGCCTTCAGTAAGACAGGAAATACATCTGACTCCAAATTTGATGTGGACGCAGATGATGGAGACACACGTATGACAGGTTCACTAGAGATACATAGAGATGGTTTTAATACCGTTAATGGCGAGGTCGGATTAAAATTTGACGATGACGAAGCCTTATGGTATGATGGTTCACAGTATAGCTGGGGATTTGACGGAGAATGGAATCGCTTTGCAAGGCCAATAACTATTGGAGGGATAACGACTCCTCCCTCTGGGACTGCGCTGCTGACGACTAACAGTAATAACATCAAGATGGTAGGTAATAATAGCTATCTACAATGGTACACTTCCACAAATAGTAACCCTGCTGGAACAGCTGCCGCTTTTATAGGAAGTAATCAAACTGGATCAGCATTAATAGAATCTAATCTGAATAAGGTAGTGTTAGATGGAGAAACACTTTTAGAATTCCGTGTAGCAGATCAAGTTAAAATGGTTATGACACCTGACGGTCATTTAGGAATAGGAACTACCACTCCAAATTATGAGTTACAAGTTGTTGGTGATGTCGATATATCTGGACAAATAACAGGAGTGTCTGACGCAAGATTGAAAAAGAATATTGCAACACTTTCTGGAGCCATAGAAAAAGTAAATGCTCTAAATCCAGTGATGTATGAATTCAGAAGTGATGAATACCTTGACATGCTATTCCCAGAGAATGACAGAATGGGATTCTTAGCACAGGAAATGGAGCAAGTATTTCCTGAGCTAGTATCTACAGGTGGCGAAGTGAGACACACTGATGGCACTAGTTTCAAAACAAAGAGTGTTAATTATATCGAGATGATACCAGTCTTAACCAGAGCCATCCAAGAACAGCAAGACATAATCGATGCTCAAAAATCAGAAATTGATGCCGTCAAAGCCGAACTCACAGAAATCAAAACCATGCTGAATGCCAAAAAATAAAAAGGCCTTCTCATAAAACTTAAAATCTCATATTTCCAATACGGCCTCATCAGTACTTCATGATGAGGCCGCTTTTTAAAATCATGACTTCCCTTCGCTGCTATGAAAAAAAAGAAATCTAAAATCATCCCCCTACATGATCCAGGGATCAAAGAACAAATCATAAATAAGATCACAGCGCGCAACTTAGAAAAACTAAGCCAAGACCTTGGTGAGATAACAGAGATGCTCGACGGACACTATAAAAAAGAAGATCAAGGTACTAAGGAAGAGGAATGATCTCTTCCGTATATCCAATCTCTACTAAATTCAGATTTATTCCTAAGCTACTGGAAAGATAGATTTAAGATGACTGCTCGGATGATGATTCAATAGATTTATCATAATCTCCGATGCATGATTTGACCATATTCTCTACGCTGAGTTCACCCTGTGATAACAGCTTCATGGTGACTAATTCTCGCAATCCCAAGACACGCATGATCTCTTTCGGGGCTTTACCTTTTAGATACTCACTGATCACCCCACCGTAGAAATCCTGTAGGTACTGCTTCTTCTCCAACAAGAAAGATTGACCCCCTTCATACTTAGGTCGATGGCAGCAATACAGCACATCAAAGTCTAAAGCTGCCATCCGATCCAAAGAATCAATAGAGCTGAGAATACTCTCACCATTCATGAATATTTTGGGATACGAGGTCAGATATAAATCTGCTGAAAACAGCCAGCCTTGGGATGGCTCATGCAGCGCTATCTGGTCCACAGCATGTCCAGGGACATGATGGATATCAAAGCGAAAGTGATCCGTCTCAATAGGTAAAGTCAGATCCAAGGCATCACAAGTCGTCGGGGTGATGGCCCCCCAAGATAGATGTCGTGATAGTGATATCCGAGCTGGATCAGCCACTAGCGCATCCGTTAGTGGGTGAGCTTTTGCTCTGATGCCCAAGGCTTCCTGAAGCTCCGCCAGATTACCCGTGTGATCTTCATGGTGATGAGAGATGACCAGCTGCTCTAGCTCTTCTTCTCTGATCGCAGCCATAAACTCTGACCTAAGCTTACTGGTCCCTGTATCAATTAATAGTCCATCTATCAGATAGGTGTACACCAGCATGGTCGGCTGCCTCATAGGCCAGTAGCCCATCTTAAACCACCTTACCTCGCCTCGCTGATCTTTGCTAAAATGCTTCAATGAGTATTGACTGCAGAGCTTAGGAATTGATTCGCTATTCTAAAAGCGAGATCACTTGTTTTGGCTTGGCTTTGATTCACCAAGGTGACGACGATCAGCTCTTCTGCTGGATAGACGAGCATCATGGAGGTGCCGCCCACCGAGCCACCACTGTGCCCGATCCAATGTCGCCCCTTCTTATCTTCAGCAGTCCGCCAGCCGATACCATAGCCTGTCTGATGCCCAGACGTATCTTGTTGTGAGTTTGTCCATTCTTCAAAGGTCGCCTCGCTCATCATCTTTCCCTCCAGATGAGCCTGAGCAAAGAGTAGTACGTCATGAGCCGAAGCAATGAAGCCTCCCCCTGCCCACTTATAGCTATTATCTACTGATGGAGCTATGGCATTTTCTCCATTCTGCTTGATGTAGTACTGCACATTATCGGGTGATCTATCTTCATGTAATTCTGCTCTCATCTCATTCAGTCCTATTCGATCAAATACTTGGGTCTGCATGTAACTCAGAAACTCTTCTTCAGCTGCAGTCTCCATGGCTGCACTGATGAGATTCCATCCGTAGCTACTGTATGCATATTGACTGCCTGGCTCATGGATCAAGCTGTCCTGAATAAAGATGCCCAAGCCCGATCTGACCGTCGGATAGTGCTTTTGACTTAAAAATTCGAAGCCTTTATAATGCCTGATCCCCGCTAAGTGTCCAGCAAGCCGCCTGATCGTCACACCTTCAGTCTGCTCTGGAAACTCTGCTACGTATGTCTGGATCGGCAGATCTAAATCTATCTTGCCTTGCTCATAGAGTAAGGCTAGACCCGCCGCCGTCACAGGCTTAGAGATGCTACCGATACGAAAGAGAGTGACGTAGGGATCAATCTCCTTGGCGTTCTCCACATCCGCATATCCGTAAGCCTCGCTCATGATCACCTGACCCTCAGACATGACCATCACTGCCATACCTGGGAAGGCTTCATTGTCAAATGTCTTCTTAGCTATCTCCTGAGCAGCAATCAGTCGAGCGGGCTCAACAGTCCGTCTGACCAAACTCTCCGTCTGGCGACCACAGGCTAGTGCCATGACGCAGCAGATCCAGAAGATGCCTTTATTGAATGGGCGTAATGATGGCGTCATGTTCGACCGATATATTTAGTGAATTTGCAATAAAGCATTTCTGATTCGCATCTTGATGAAGTGACTCTGCACGGTCTACCATCGATGACTCACTGACCACTATAGTCGGATGGAGTGTGATCGCTTTGAATCGACCACTGCCATCTGGCGACTCTTCCATGATGCCCGTCGCTCGGTCTTGGTACTCCGTGACAATGACTCCATTCGCTGAGCAGAGATGCAGGTACCACAGCATATGACATGCCGATACGGAAGAGACGAAGAGCTCTTCGGGATTGTATCTGGCAGAGTCGCCCATGAAGCTGGGATCTGACGAGCCAAGTATGGGCGCACGTTTATTCTCCACCACAATCTTATGGTTTCTGCCGTAAGATCGATAGTCGAAAGTGCCGCTGCCTTTATTGCCTGTCCACTCCAGATTGATCTCATAGTTATGTTTCTTCATGGTGTTGTGATGATTTAAATTTGATAATTGATAGTAGCTACAACTTAACTATTTTATTAGGCATAGTAAAAAGCTTCATCACATTTGTTTTTGATAAAAGCTTCGCTTTCCAAGGAGGGTATAGTGGATCTCACCTTTTATATGGTGATCAGCTGTCGTTTAAGTTTAATCAATACCTGCTTTATATACTTATCTAAATGCAGATTTTTCTTTAATCTAAATAGACTTAATACATCGCTTCCATATTATATTCAATACGGCTGATGTTATGTCTCCATCTATACAAGATACAAGTAGATATACGATAACTATCAATTATTAGATTGAGCTATTCGATTTCGTTTATTTGGCCTTTAAGTTTTGTAAGCCTTTCAATAAGTTTTTCAAAAGATAATGTTTCTCCGTAGAACATTGATTCTTTCATATTTTTATAATCATTTTTCCAATCTCCTATTACCTTTTTAGGCGGAATGAAATCTATGTATTTATATTGGTGTTTTCCGTAATCTATCCATGATACATTTGTAATCATTTTTCTGTGTTCAACGATGGCTTTGTATAACTCTTTATCATTAAGGGCCAGATCACAGAATTCTGAATTCATTAGTTTTTCTAAATCATATAAGTGTCTTGTCATTCGTTCGTGCCTTATTATTTTACCCTCAGGCTTTTGAAATTCTTCATGAAGAAGAAATATTTTCTCTAACATTGTTCGAGAGGGAAGGACTGTAGGAACTTCAATTTTTTGATCTGAAAATATTTGATGAGGATATACACGACCTATATAAGAAATCATATCTCTTAATTCAAAGGGATCTCGTAATGACCTTGAACTTATTTCAATTAGTATTCTTGGTTTTAAATATTCAATTTCTTTTGTTATGGACTTATATTCAAGCTCAATTGAGATTGGATCAGTGTCTGATTCCTCAAAATCAATTAGAGCTAAATTAAACTCCTTGATTCCATTCTGGATTAGTTTATTTTTTAATTCAGGTACAAATTGTTTATCTATAAATTTTGCAGCATCCTTTTTTTAGTTTAGTAACACCACTTCTTGTTAAGTCCCCTCCGAAATTAAGATATGATCTATCTATACCTAAATCAATATCCTCAGAGAATCTATCAATTAGATTCCAACCTTTACTCAAGGATGTGCCTCCTTTGAATACAATATGTGCAGCATACTTCGTGTCAAAAACGGCTTTTAAAGCTATCATAACCCAAAAGTCTTTTTCTATGGCAGTTGGAACGATACCAATTTTGGCGCTTACTTGATTGATTATTTCTCGCCTTTCCTTAAGATTTATCTCAAACCAATTTTTCATAGTTAGACAGTTTGTAGTATATCCCTAATCCACGTTGGTGCAAGTTTTATGTCGTGCTTAGTATCTTCTTTAGGCACTGTAATGAGCAGTTCCGCTATTCTTTGTAGGATATCTTTAGTTATGTTATCTTTTTTGATTTGCTTTAGCGCTTGTATTATTAATATCATTTTTTCATTTCTAACACTAAGTAATTTAGCTGATGCACGTTTGAATTTAATTGAACCCTTACCCACCATAATCTTTCTTGGACTCCCATCTGTCAAGTATACCACGTTCATAGGTACCTGTGTTGATAACCCTAATTTATTCAAAGCATAAATACCTGTGGGGATTATTCTTGCTTTATCGCGTTTGGCTATTGCAATTGCTACTTCTTCTAAAGTGGGATATAGTATACCTAGAACTTTATGTTTTTTAGGGAATAAATAAATCCCTCGGGCAAGTCTCTGCAGTACTTCTTTGTCTTCTAATCTACTGAGGGCTTGTCTTACAGCTGTAGATGAGCCGTATTTATAAAAATTATCTGGAAAAAATATTTTTCCACGCTTGTGGTTATATATAGACTTAAGTATCTGTTTTTCAATAGATTGCACAATAGTAATAGACCTTTTATTGTCACAAATATATAATAAATACGTGACAAATACTTTTGTCAAGCTTCATCTATATGTTTGCGTGATCAGGTGTATTATAAACTTATATGACCGTACACAATCTACTAATGCTTCTCCGCTGAAACAACTAAATGATGTCCTCTAAGGCGTTTTTGACATAAACTCAAGTGTTCTTGCAGTAGGTCGCTGTAATACAGTATTTTACACATTTAAATTTAGCTACTGTATTTAAGTGAGTACACAAATAGAAATCAGGCATCTGGAGTGCTTCTTAGAACTTTCGGAGACACTCCACTACCGCAAAGCAGCAGAAAAGCTCTACATATCACAATCTGCGCTGACTCAGCAAATCCAAAAACTGGAGAGCATCCTCGGAGACAAACTCTTCATCCGGTCTAATCGAGAGGTGCAGCTCAGTCACTCTGGACAACTATTCAAAATAGAAGCTCAGCTGATCGTCAATCGAATCAGTAAATCTCTCGAACGCTGGGAACTTGCTAAAAAGGGAAATCAAGGCCTGCTTTATCTGGGCTACGTCGCCTCTGCTATGGAAGAGTATCTTCCTGACATCCTGAAAAAATTCGCTGCGCGGTATCCTAATATTCACTTTCATCTCTACGAAAACTCTAACGAACAACAGCTAAAATCTCTTGAGTCTAATCTCTTAGACATCGCCTTCATGCGATCCAATGACATCAGCGCCAGTATGAATATTGCTTCTGTCTATAAGGAGCCTTTTACCATCGCCTTACCCAAAGATCATAACATCTCCAGTCAAAATTTTAGGCATATCGGACAGCTCTCAGACGAGGACTACATCCTATTTCCTAATAGCCAAAGCCAGATGTACTACCAGCAAATACTAAGCATCTGTGCGGATCAAAAATTTAGTCCCAACATCGTCCACCAGTCCATCCACTTCCCCACCATCTTCAAGCTAGTCGAAAATGGTATGGGTATCACCATCATTCCTAAATCATCCAAGGATGTACACAATAAGAATATAAAATACATCGACCTCGATCAGGTGCATCAGCGTACAGAACTCTTTGCCGTATGGAAAAAAGAAAACGAAAATCCAGCCCTGGAAAATTTATTAGAGGTCTTAGATTTAAAGGCTAATCTATAAGCCTCATCTAGTCTTGATCATCATCAGCTGTACTTCATATAGGCGAGGTATCCGATAAAGCACAGACCTAATATGATCAGGGGGATGAGGTCCACCAGACTATTCGATTGTGACATTGTAATCGGGGCATCACTCCCGACCAGTGTAAAGGCGCTCCAGTAATAAGGCAATCTCTGAAAGTCGTCAGCGGTCTGGATAAAGCTGAGTTTAGCATTTCTCAAGGCAGTACTTTTTGGCTGTCCACGTCGTAGATTCGTATAAAAGAATTTCATCAGCTCAGTACTCGAGCCATCATTCACCTGCCACTGACTCTGGACGACTGATGCAGCACCAGCATAAATAAATCCTCGGGTCAAATTAGAAATACCCTCACCAACTAACAATTCACCTTGACCTGTCTCACAGGCACTTAGTGTTACCAGTGATATCTGATTCGGCTGTTGGTATATTTCTCGCTCAGTCAAACGAAGAGAATCTGAGATCGCCAAATAAGAATCTTCTGCTCCCGCGACCACCACGGCATGGCCTGAGAAATGCAATAGATCAGCCTCTCTCAGCACACGGTATAAGTCAGGCTTCGAAGTGACTTCAGCCTCTATCACATCCGCATGGGTGGCACTTTGGACCTGTGCTACTTCATCAGTCATAAAGTGGAGCTGCTGAAATTGTCCAGATGCATAGTATGGTCTGATGATGTATGCATTATCCATGTCACTGGATTGTCTCTCCTGCAGTCGGTGGTACATCGTCCCTGAGAGTTGCGTAGAGAATTCATGATCGTATAGCAGAAATCGATCATGCTCATTGATTAATGCTTCAAAAGGGACAAAGGATAAATGACCTTCCGGTATGACGACGATGCTCTCTTTCAGATTAAAGGGAGATAACAGTTTTTGGAATAGTCGCTTGCTTATTTCTTTCGCAGCTGTGATATCGACATTACTTTCACTGAGGCGACTGATCAGGCGAAATGCAGCTTGTGCAGATTCTTGTAGCTCCACTTCAGGAGCGATGCGCACCAGCTCTGTTACTCCACCAGCAATGTGGATCGCGTACATACTCTCATTTCCTGCAGCGTATTGTATGATTGACTTATCTGCGTATTGCTTTTTTATCTCATCCAGATTGACGACGTTCGGTATTTTCTTTTTGATGATTGCATCTCTCTTTCTGAGTAAGTCAGATTGCTGAGCTCGATTTGAGACTAATGCTATCTGGGTCCCATCTGAGGGATTAGGATCTTCGATTAATTCGGCTTCTTCGAGCTTGAGCTGCCTCAATCTCACGACACTCTCAGCTGGAAAGTCTTGCTCAGAAAACAAGGTATTATTAGAAATGCCATCCAGTAAGGCCAGAGACTTGGACTTCTCTGCATAAATCCAAAATGCATCATGGTCACCACTTTGAAATGCCAAGTCGATACCCACCTGATAGAATGCCTGCGCTTCTTTCCTCCACTGTAAGATCGAGGATTCGAAGAGGAGATCTTGATTGACCCCGTCAATGAGTTGGTCCATGAGTTGCATCATTCTGAGGGCATCTTGCTTATCTTCTCTTTGATCCGATCTGAGTCTGAGCAGCTGAATATACTCTAGCAGCCCTTTAATCAATCGCTGCTTCAGCGGAAGGGCCTGAATGACTTGTGGAGTGAATATTCCACCAAGATCAAAATCTAACACCTGGTAAAAAGAGTCAAGGTATATTTCGGCTTGCGCTATCCGCTGACTGCGTCTGTGGTAGCTGGCTATATTCTCATACACCAGACTGCGATATTCGACGAGTGCTTCAGGAAGATCTTGGTATGGCAGCACATCCATCCGCTCTATGGTATAATCTACCTTTTCGGGCTGATGCAGCAGCTCATAGGCATAGATTAGATTAGCCGTAAGGGTCTCGTAATAACTGTGCAGCTCTATACTTCGATTGTCCTTGGGGATCAATGCTCTGGCTCGCTCATAGTGGTCCGCAGCCGCAGCCACCTCTTGATTCCTAAAGGCGATGTTGCCTGACTGGAGTCCGTTAATGATCCTTTGGTTTAATCGCTCGTCCTCATATTCTAAGAGAGGTACATAGGCATCAGACTGCCGTATCGCAGCGGTGGCTTTTTGAAAAGATATCGTATCACTAAAGTTAGAGTAGGCCAGACTTAGATCATAGTACATCGTAGCTAAGGAGAAAGCCGTCAAGCTATCCCGTATGTCTGATGATAGGGTGTGCTCCAGCTGAGCGATCGCAGACTGGTACTCGCCTCTTTCACTATAGATTTGAGAAATGAACTTGATCGATTCGCCCAGCATTTCTATCCCTTCGCCAGTCAGTGGCAGCTGAGCGATTAGCTCGGCGTCTGCCTTCGCAAGATCATATCGCCTGAGCGCTTTATACTGATTTGCCCGCAGCATATACACATTCGGAAGTCGATACCCCTCGTATCCGCTAGCAGAAAATAACGAAATGCAAGAAGATGCAGCCTCTATTGCATCTTCGTGCTGAGACAGGTAGTGCCGCCTCCACGCAATAAAATAATAGACGAACCCCAGCGTGTCTTGATGACCTCCATCAGTCAAGGCGGGAAGTAAATGCGTCAGGTTATCGATCTGTTCTTGGTCGCTGTACTGCCTGTCTTTAGCATCATTAATTTGAGCCTCCCAACTCTGAGCTGAGGCAGCGGTGCTCCAGGTCAGGCAGTATAATAAAATGATGTGCAGGCATAAATAATGCAGGCACACCGCAAGTTCTTGCTTGAAAATAACTTGGTGCCGCGACCCAGCTCTGCTTAATGTGCTATCACATATGAAAATTTTCCAGTCTGCGCTTCCTGACATTGTGTGTCTAAGTTAGTATGATTAATCGGCATCGTCGTCCCTAGACAATAGTGAACTAAGCCTGCTGAAAACTGAGGAGCAGCAAATGAAGTGCCGCTGACACCACAATTTATGGGCGGTACCCCAGGGATGGTAGCCAGAAGATCCTCCACTCCTATGGCAGACTCTACGTACATCGTATCTCGCACATTAGAGCCTGGCCAGATCGGTACTGTGGCAGGTGTAGAATTATCCAGGACCCTTCGGCATAAGCCTCCGACTTCAAATACATTATTCATACCTGGAGTATCGATCCGAGTATAGTTTCTTCTTATTTTGTCATAATGCTTAGCATAGCCAGATGGAAAGTGCTCTTCTATATTTAGATTCTCAGCCTCGTTACCAGCAGAATTAGAAGTTGGGATTTGCCAGTCACTTAGATCGATGATCGCTTCTTGTAGTTGGAGCTCATTGAAGTCCAGCCCCCAGCTATTATTTACGATTTTAGCACCCTTGGCTGCTGCATAATAGAGGCCACAGACCACACTGTAGATGGTACCTCTACCACATTCGTCCAATACCTTCACTGGCAGGATAGCTTGTTTGTCCATGGGCACACCCATTTTTTGCATCGCATTTATATAGTTCAATACGACGGAAGTCCCGTGGCCGCGATCATCGGTAATGTTGTTATTACCATTTACAAAATTCCATCCATAGATATCATCTTCCAGGCATGCACCTGAAGAACGAGCCAAGAGGATCGGCTCAGGTATTAATGCTGGATCAATACCACTGTCTAAGAAAGCGACGACTATCGGATCAGGAGATTGAGAGCGTATCTGCTCATAGGCCAGACGAAGATCTGCTTCATTAGTCAAGGTGTCACTATCGGTATAGTCATTCAGTTCGAGCAGATCATTTTCCAAGTGATAGTTCAGGCTGAAATATAAGCCCTCACCTCTTGGCCTGGTGCTACTGGAGACTTGCCCTATTGTACTCTCTTCGTTAATCTCGATAAAGGATTCGTAAATGAATATATTCTGATCACACTGACATCTGGATATACTTGATTCGCCAGTCGGGGTCACGGTGATGGTATCAAGATACAGCTGGATATCCTCTACATAGGACTGATCTATAATGTCATGCTGACAATTACCATTCGGTAGTGGATTGAAGCAAGGTGGCAGCGTGATGATGATCTGACTGGGCACGTACTTTCGACCCAACTCATCTCTTTCAAAATCCAACTGCGGACATGGATCTCCTGTACACAGAGGTATTTCCTCGGGACATAATGACTCACATCCATCAAGAATAATATCGAAGGTAGCCTGCTGCGCTACTTCGAATCCGTGGCTTAGCGTCACATGATCTGGTGCCGCTAGTGTAACCTCAGAGCCCGCTTCTACATAGCCATTCGTCCAAATATGATAAGCCGCTTTTATGATTCCTGACTGTATGGGGTAGTCATGTATGACTCTCGCCTGTGGACAGGGCAGCTGGCTGCTCATGGTCCAAGGACATGATATGATGAGAGCTACAGCGATCGTCGATATACGCAAACTGATTAACATGAATATTCGTTTTAATGGTTGAAAATCATCAATGGAAATTGCACCAGCATCTTTTGATACTGCTCAGTGATTCAACCTGTGTTCTAAAATAAGCTAAAATCAAGTACAATCTCTATCGAACTTGAATTAATCATACAAACCATCTCTGATCTGGATGAATCAGTTAACTAACTGATTGATCAAAAATATAAATCTCGTTAATCCTCCCTGTGTGTCTGCATGATAAAAAAGCCGATCCCTGGTATCAGGGATCGGCTCTAAGGGGGCATGGATCAACAAGACTGAAGAATCGTGCATTGGCTCAGCCCGGTCGTAAACTGAGCTGTGCATGATGATCCGATCATGCTGGTCTGACAGATGACTTTACCTTCACAATTATAGTATGTCGTCACACCATCACTCACCTGACAAAAATCAGATATAGCATAAACACACTGTCCGTCATAGAGGCATCTGGTAATTTCATAATTGGGGTTGCCCACATACTGCTGCATCCAGCTCAAGTCATTCAGCGGATCATCAGAGCAGCAACACGCTTCAATAGAAGCCTCAAACAAACCAGACTGTCTCACCTCAAATCCCGGCTCTAACTCTATGGCATCACCCGCCTTAAACTGTACGTCCCCATTCTGAGGTATCACGCCTGTGCTGAGCACTTTCTTACCAGCGTGATAGACATCGTTTAGGACAGGATTGTCATTGACGACTACGATGGGTGGACAAGGAGGACATGGTACACAGCTGAAGCTGATGCAGTCGATACCATAGTCGTTATACTGATTTGATACCGTGGCTTGTACAATGTTCAGGTTCATAGACCCCGTGGCAGTAGCCGTATAAGTCCAATAATAAGAAGACCATGAGCCGCTCACACCATTAGTCACGCCGACGAGATCTGGACCTACAGTGACATTCAGCGTCGGCTGTGTTCCACCAGTAGTATTAGGATGATACTGGAATGAAAATTCGTAGCATTTACCTTTGACCACATCTACAGGTTGAGACCAGACGATACCTCCAGCGACACCGAAGCCATCAATGATCATGAAATTCTCACTGCACGTCTGCGGTCCGGTCAGACTGGACCATGAGCCACACTTATCAGTGATGTCTGATCCGATGCAGTAGCTCGCTGCTGCACAGTTGCAATTAGGAGCGAGGCCTGACATGAAGGATCCACCTGCCGGATCGTCAAAATCTCCATCTATGACCAGCTCATCACAGCATGGGGGTAGCGTCAGCGTCAGCAATTCACTCTCTACGCAGCAGCTGTCCTGAGAGAAATTCTTCAGCAAGAACTCCAGATTTAAGACATCGCCAGCTGTTGGAGCTGGGACTCCGATGATCTGAGCAGAGCCACAAAATGTGCTGCCAGAATTAAGCGGGAAGTCCAAGGGGTCTGTCACAGTATTCCAGTTATACTGTAACAGACCAATGCCTGCTGGTGTTGATGATAACTTATTAATCGTAAGTGCATCCGCGATAAAAGCTGGAACAGAAGCATTCAGGATACAGAAATTAAAAAAGTAATTACCATCATCATCACATATGATTTCTTGCTCGACGATGTCTAAGCAATTAATATCCTGATTACATTCTAAGTCTAAGACCTCTTCACAAATGATTTTCTCCACTCCAGCTGCATCTATAAAGATGTACTCCACCAGGATCTGCGGGTTAGGCACACCTTGAGGATTGTCAAGACAGAAATGTATCAGGTCTACGTAGTTATTAATCGCTGCATAGGTGGAGGTGGTGGGATACCAGTCTACCTGGGCACTGCTGATCGGCGTGAATCCCCAGCTCCCAGCGTAGTTCGGATTCCAATGGGAGCCCAGATTAACTCCAGGTGTGATGGATGTCACCCTGATTTTCGAAAGAAGATTATCACAGGTATTATCGATGTCCAGATTATAACAACACTCTTGCGCTCCAGGGATCGAAATGGGATTAAAATTGACCCAATCCACTTCGCATGGATCACAGCAATTAGGCAGCTCTATGCTCAGCGTATCCTTCTGATCATGACAGCAAAATTCTGAACTATCAATGGGGCAGAAGCCATGCGCTCCGAAAATAAAATCGACTGTCTTCGGGAAGGGTCCATTATTCCAGTCCGTGATCTCGATGCATTGGTCTACTGATGAAGTCATAGGAGGGATCGGAGGGACGATCGGATTGCTGGTCGCTGATAATATGATACCAGTAGGACTGACCACAGTGAAGTCTAACATGTCCAGGACTTTATCCGGTGTCATATTAGAGACCCGATAAGTGAACTTGAATTTACCAAGGATCTGATCATCGCACTCGACTTTGACTGGAATCACTCTGACACACTGATCATCAGTACATACTAACTCACAGTCTGTCAGAAAGTCCTGCGTGCATAGCTCCATGACATTACACGCCATGTCATAATAGGTGACAGTAAAAGACTGACTGGTGACCAGCGCCCCCGTATTACCTAAGCAAAACTTCAAGTACGGACTGATACCCAGCATGGGTATAGAAGAACTTGAATTATCGATGATGATGTAGGTTGGGTCATAGGTATCCAAATTTAAAGAGGTGCTGACAGTGCTGGCATCGAAATACACATTTGGTGTATTAATGTCGATTCTGATTTTTAATAATCCAGGATCCAGATTATTTAGGTCTAAAGCAAAGCAACATGAATCCCCTTGACCAAAGGGATAAATGAACGACTCCACCAGACATGTATCAGGACAATACTGATCACAGTATTCTGATAAGACATCAATCGGCTCGACATTATACTCCCACCATTCTTGAGGTACTTCTTCTGGTATGACTTCCACTTGCCATTCTATGGGATCTGTCTGGTATTCTTTTATCTCCACTTCTATGGGTGCACAGCAGTCACAGTCATTCAGCAGTCCCATGGGGTCGGTACACACGGCAAACTGATTGTCCAGACTCATGGGTAGACCTGCAGCATCAGCCTCATCGTTCCAGATGGTCCCCGTCATATAGTAGCCACCTGTAGAGGCTTGTTCTACGCGATAGCCGGAAGAGCCTTCGTAAGCTGGATCTAAGTATTCATTTATCCAGATCACCGAGCCATCATCTTTCAGTGCCATGATGAAGGACTCTCCATCTTTCTGACCCTGTATCTGCGGTCCGCCGTGGACGTCTTGTATACCCGTAAGGATGTAATGATTCTGATCATCTACCGATATGTGTCTGCTGAATTCTCGATCACTAGCCAAGACATCGTAGTACTTGATCCAGAGAGGATTAAAATTCTGCTGTCCGCTGAGCTTGATCACAAAAATTTCATCTCGTGCGCCTTGTCCAAGTATCGGACCTGTGGGTCGCTGCGCTCTCCCGGTGATGACGATGTCTCGATTCCGATCTATCTCAATCGATCGTGCTACCTCACTGGTAGAAGGGTCATTGTCTAAGTCATAGAGCAGGGCTCCTGGCAAAATCGGCAGGCCTGTACCAGAATCTATCAGTAATAAGAAAACCTGATTTCGACTCTTCCCGGTGATGCCATAGACAGGCATCCCCGTCGATGTCGGGAAGGGCATTTCTGTGACGGAGTAGGCGATGTCATCTCCTTGGATAAAATACTCCATGTCCCATTTATTGGAAAAATTTTGGTCTATGGCAACGGCATAAATAGTAGAAGAATTACCATTATTCCTAACTCCTACGGAAATGATATCACCAGATTGATCTTGGATCACACAGTGGCCTCGCTCATCAATGTCATTATTGTATCCAAATACCTGAGCATAACTCAGTACACCTGTCTTGTCAGTCACTTTAAGTAACAGGTCAGTATCTGGACCATTAGCCCTGACGCCTGTGTAGATATATCCACCTGATGGTAATACACCTGAGCTTGCAAGTTCATTCATCCATAAGGCGTTCTCATTTGCATTGTTACTTTGGCAAATCATGGAAGATGATACGCTACCAGTACCATCCAGCTTATTGACGAGCACATCCTGCGTGGAGTAGGCATAGGTCTCTCCAGCAATCAAGAACTCTCCTCCATTGCTGTCTTCTATTCCATTGAAACCGCGATCATTCGCATCTATCCCATTAGGGTCTGGCGGGGTATCGATGATGACACTAAAGGTCTTGGTAGAAGGATCTTTAGTACACGGTGGAGCACAGCCACAATCCACGATCTCGATATCTCCGATCTGTGTTTTTGCTCCGCCTCCAGTGTAGCCGTCAGCATCTATGTATATACTCGTCGTCCTCACCCAGGTAGGTGAAGTGAAGTTGGTATTACCAGAAGAGGGCATGGCCGCGAAGCCATACACATAGTCATTAGGTGGCGTCGGATTATTACCAGGGAAACGAAGAGCATCTCCTGTACCCCAGATCAGGCTGTCACATTCACTCACGACACCTGTAGCTGGATCGTAAGCATCATAGCCATAATCTATGCCACCAGCACTATTATATCCTTGGCTGTAGTTACCGATGTAGATGATGTCACCTTCACTCCATATCGGATTACAGTGCATGGGGGTTCCTGGAGATGTCGCTTCAAATTCTATGATTCTAGAATGGTGGGCTGGCCATCCGACGAAGGCATTACCCATATCAGCATTCATGGTACGCTCAGCGACCAACATTTTACCAGCCTCAGAGAAGGAAATGTCTGACACAGGATTGCTGTAGCCCGCACCATATTCTGGCATGTTAATTTCGCAGACTGGCAGTCCCATAAAGTCGCCAGTCACTGGATCTAAAGCAATAGAGTATATGCGATTATCGACACCCGCACCAGAAGAAATTCTTCCTTCATCTTCAGTCCATACGCTGTAGTATACTCTATTTTGAAATACACCGATCCCCCACAGACGTTCACCCAGCGGAGCGAATCCAGAGACACCATCATCTGGACTGAAGGGATCGTAGTCGCTCAGTATCGTGCCTGTAGTCGCACCAGATGCATCGATACGGTATATTTTTCCATCTTCAAAATTGGTGACAAATAGTTGATCCTTCTCTTTGTGATAAGCAATATTACCAAGGCCCACATCAAAATTAATAATCTGATTTGGACCACTACCCGTCAGGATATATTCTGATACTGCACCTGTGACTCCATTCACTTTATAGATACCACCTGAGCCTGCGGTACCCCATGGGAATAGTCCGTAAGCAGTAGTCGCTGTCACGAATACATTATCAGAGGCGTCAATTGCAATTCCAAATATCTGCCCCATGCGGGATGCTCGCCAGTCATTGTCATGATACATGACTGGAGACCAGTTTTGACCCGGTGGAGCCAAGGCATTACTTCTTACATCGATCATCCCCATGACATAGCCATTTGGATCATATACATTTTGATTATCTACCCCCGAAAAGCAGGTGCCGATGGCTTGTCCGCAGGATAAATTAAGTTGCTGCTGGCAGAAGCTAGATACACCCATCCATACAAGGAGGATGAGGCCGAGGATACATTTTTTCATTTCAGTGATTTTAGTTGGTTTAGTAGGTATGTCGTAGAGTGAAACCATGATTTAAGTGGATTTAGAAGTTGTGAAATAGACCACATGCAGAAGGCAACCATCATAATTAGATGGCCACCTTTGCAGGCAGAAGTTGAATTCAGAATTCGAATTCTGGTATTGAGATAATAAACACAGAGAATATGTCTTCATACGATTTTTGATCTTAAGAGTAGCCAGCCGAGTACGTCTGTTTACAATAGTGTAATCGGAGTATTATAAAAACCTTACTAGCGGATGGGGAAAAAATTTAAAAAAAGGTGACTTTAGTGAATTGAAAATGAAGAAGCTCAATTACATCAAGGGTCTGATAGAGGGAGATAAACTCATCGTGGATGAAATATACAAGACCTTCTTGCCCAAGGTGAGCTACTGGATAAAAAGGAACCATGGTACGGACCAAGATGGTTTTGATGTCTTTCAGGACGCTCTTGAGGCACTGGTCACAAAGGGCCTCGAGCATAAGTTAGCACCCGATACCAATTTCCAAGCCCTGCTCTTTGCCATCTGTCGAAACAAGTGGATTTCGGCCATTCGATTAAAAAAGAAGGAAGAGCTAGTAAGATTTGAGGAACTATCCCGATATAATGACATAACTAATATCCAAGCAGTGTCGGAAGATGCCATGCAAGAACAAGAAACAAAGAAAATGCTCAAGGATACATTTATCCTACTGTCACCTCTGTGCCAGCAGCTGATTCCCATGGTCGAAAATAAACTGGCCGCCAAAGAAATAGCAGTAGAGCTCTCCATGACTAATGCCAATGCTGTACATCGAAGAAAATTTGCCTGCTTCGAGGCCTGGCGAAAAAGAATTGAAAAACATGATTATTATCCCATCTGGAAATCCCTCAAATCATTATGAGCGAAGAAACCATTCATCAATACTTAGAAGGAAGCTTAGATGAGCAAGCTACAAGTGCATTCGAATCTTCGCTTGCCGCTGATCCACAATTAGCTACACAGGTGGAGCTGATGAAAGAAATGAAATCGTACGGTAAAGTCCAGGACCAGACTGAGCGAGCACAACGTGTCATCAGGGATGTCGGCCATAAATATAATCCCTCTCACCAAGCTAAACCGCAGCAAGGTGAACAGTCCAAAGTAAAAATCAAACGGCTGAGATACCTCATACCTGCCATCGCTGCCATACTTCTCATAGGCATCATACTGAACAGCTTATTTCAATCCACTGCTCAAGACGACACGTCCTCACTCTACGCACACTACGCTGAAGTCACTCCCCTATCGCTTAGCACCCGAAGCACCGAAAATAATGAGTTGGTCACCACTGCGGAGGAATACTTTAACTCACAGGACTATTCCGAAGCCATCCACGCACTGACATCCATCATTGCCCAAGATGTAGATAACGCTAAAGCGATCTTCTATAGAGGATATGCCTACATCGCTGATGATCAATATGAAGCGGGAAGAAAAGACCTTATGTCTCTATTAGATAATACTTTGTATCAGCACACAGCCAGCTATCACATCGCGCTGTCCTACATCAAATCTGGCTCATCATCACTCGCCGTACCCTACCTGAAAGAGATACCTGCCAGCTCTAATCACCATGCACAGGCTCAAGAAATATTGAAAATTATCAATGAATAGGCAGATGTCATTCAGCTACACGATGCTGACTCAGGCAGTCTCTTCTTGCGGCATGGAGTAAAGCTACAAGCTCCTGCAGCTCGACGGAACTAGTCGCATAGTTAGTGATGCAGGCTCTGATACAAGGCTCACCATGGATAGGATATTGTGATATCCAGGCCTTGCCAGAATGATTCACATGCTGCACGATATAATCTACGGCCTCAGCAGAAAGGCTATCATCTCTAAAGCAGGTGATCGGCAGAGCTGTGCGATTCTCTATGGACCATCCATGATCTAGCAGCAATGCCTCTAGCTGCCTGCCCATCTCCATATGGTGCTCTATCAGGGAAGCATATCCATCCCAACCGAAAAACAACAAGCTCATGTACATACGCAGACCAAGGCTCCTGCGCGACCACTGGATGGAGTGAGTGTAAGGATCTTCAGCATCTATGCCTGCTCCATCTTTGGGCATGTATTCTGCCGTGATTCTGAATGTGCTGCTGAGGATGTCCTGGTGGCGAGTGATGAAGGTGCTGGTGCCCATCGGTGCTGCCAGCCACTTATGGATATCGAATGTGACAGAATCAGAAAGCGCTATGCCTTTCAGCAGAGTCACACCATCCGGATGTAGGGCCAGAGCACCACCAAAAGCACCATCCACATGGTACCACAGGTCATGCCTCGCCGCTAGCGCCCCTATCTCCTCCAGTGGATCAATGGCTCCAGGACCTGTCGTGCCTGCGGTAGCTACGACCATGAAAGGCTGAAAGCCAGACTCAATATCCGCCTCCACCTGACTGGCCAAGGCATCACTATTCATCCTAAGATCCTTATCCATCGGAATATTTCTGACGGCATCTATGCCTAGGCCACACATCCTGGCAGCTTTGGCCACAGAATGATGAGCATCCGCAGAGCAGTATAGTACAGGCTGCTTATCTAAGCCTCTGAGGCCAGAGGATAGATACGTTGGGAATGCCCGATTAAGCGCACACAGTACTGCTGTCTGATTCGCCTCTGCTCCGCCGCTGCAGAAAGTGCCATCTACAGTGGGGTAGCCATAGCGCTCGCCAATTTCCGCGATCAGATAGCGCTCTACTTCATAGGCAAAAGGACTGTGGCTCCAAGCGGCTAACTGCGGATTGAAGGTGGCCGTCATCAGGTCAGCTAGTATCCCTGGAAATGCTGGGCGCGGATTAAACAAGCCAAAATATGCTGGATGTGGTGTATGTACAGCATATGAGCTCAGGCCATGCATGACATGGTCTAAGATCGAGGTATCGTCAGAGGTTGAGCCCGCATAGCTGCGGATGTAGCTGCGGACCTCTTGCAAATCTAAAAGTGGTGCCACTTGGTGGCGCTTGGTATTTTGGTAATAGTCTTCTAAGGCTCTGACCGTATGGGCGATAAGTTGTCGCCTCCTGTCAGTATCAAAATCAAATTTTAGCATTCCATAAAGATTTTAGCTTTCGAATCTAAGTTGTGAAAAACAGAAATTCATTGGCTTTAAATTTTGTCGTGTACTGGACGTTTTGACGTATTGCTTTTGGCTTATTGGCATTCATTTTACATTTTATCACTTCCTTAGTCGGTGGAGTAATGCTATGATAACGGGCACCTAAGGTATCCAATGATGATGTAATATGGCTCTTTTCATAGCTCTACATATCTAAAGAAAGTGAATATATATAGCTCAAGGTCGCCGCAGCACACTTCCGAAGCCAAAAACTAGAGAATCCCGAGAAAACGCGAGGTAAAATTTAAAAGAAAAATCCTTCATAAACTGTGGTGTCTATCAATATATTTGTCCTAACATTGATTGTTTGCACAATTAGTGTAGTTGTTTCAAAAAGCAATCATTTAACAATGGCTTGCTTGAGATCAAGTCAAATTTTTTTTAATATTAACTGTAAATCCCGTACGTATGCCCTTCTTAATTAAGGCTCTTGCCCTAAGAGCTTCTATTGTTTTATTTTTCATCTTCCATTTATTCCAAGCAAGTATTTCGCAAAGTGCCTCTGGAGTGAACATCATTCCAGCTCCGCAATCTGTCGTACAGACGGCAGGCACGACGACTGTTAGTTCTGGAAATGTCATTTACTATGATGTCCCTGTATTTCAGCCTATTGCAGACTTACTAAAAGACGAACTATTCAGAACTCATGGCCTGACGCTGACTACCAGTCAAGGCAGCGCGGCAGGACCAGGAGATATCCTCATCAAGTCTAATACAGGTCTCTCAGGAGAAAGATATCTACTATCCGTAGATGGATCCATCACTGTAGAAGCAGATGGTATACACGGTGCCTTTCCTGGCACTGTCTCTGTAGTCCAAGCCCTTTCTTCATCAGCAGCGGGCAGTGCCACAGCACAGAATGTCAATATAGATGATCAGCCATTCAAAGACTTCAGATCAGTGATGATCGATGTAAAAAATTACTGGTACTCCTTAGATGATATTAAAGCATTCATCAAGCTGGCCAGATTCTACAAGGTAAGATATCTATCTCTGCATACAGGAGAGAAGCAATGGATAGGAGCTGTAGTAGACCAAACTTCGGGCTTCACCGCTGCTCAGAGAGCCGCACACCACCTCTACACCAAAGAAGAAATGAATGAGCTGATCCAATTTGGAAAATCTCATGGAGTCTATTTGTTCCCTCATAATGAATCTACGCCAAATCATAGACACATGCTGGATGCCATGCAGAAAGATTTTAATCCTAATGATGCTTTTGCTGGTTTTGCTGACGAGCTTGATGGATTAGGTTCTTTTGCAAATTTTGATGGCACTGAGGGAAATGCGAGATTCAGAAATGTAGTCTCCATCGCACACAGAAGAGCCATAGACCAATTTAAAGCGGGATATCCTGCGGACTTAAAAATGCCCATGTATCACGTAGGCCCAGTCATCAGTGAGGGCGGCATGTCTGATAATCTTGCTGACTTCTTTAGAGGCGTACTCGTAGGATATGACGCCGATGTCAAAATGTCTTACTGGGCAGGGCCAAGTACGACGGGAGGACCACTCGCAGCACACAAAGATCAGGTCGTTCCTATTTGCTACACGAAGCAGTTTCACCCTACATACGAGAGTCATCTTTCTAATGGATGGACGATAGCAAACGCTGCATGGAGTCCTCTATACATTGTAGGATCAAGCATAGCTAGACCTGTCGAAATGGTCTATAATGAATGGAACCACTTCAGAGGCGGAACCGACGGAATCTCTGGCGGACCCATCACCTACGATAATTTTACTGGAGTCAATGATGCTAATGTATTGGGTGGCCTCATGTGTACATGGGAGAATTCATCCAGTATCAATCTGGCTCTCTTGAAGCTCAGAATGCCTGCATTCGCAGAGCATGCCTGGAACCATAAGACATGGCCCTATCCAGCAAATGACTTTGACGACTATACGAGCAGAGCCACTGTGACACAGTCCATAGGAGATTTATTTATCTCTAACGGACAAGCTCCCAGTACACCTCAGACTACATCAGCGTCTGACGGCTTATTCCCCGATAAAATCAGAGTCACCTGGACAGCAGCTTCTAATGGGCCAATCACTTACCAGCTATACCGCAATACCAGTAACAATAGCTCAAGTGCTACAGTCATTACGACGGTGACTAGTGATATCACGACTTACGAAGACACGAATGTTTCTGCCAATACAGATTATTACTACTGGGTGAAAGCACAGAATAATTCTGGAGACAGTGGTTTCAGCCAGTCTAACAGCGGCTCCATTGGTAATGGTGGAGGCTTAGTGCTGGCTCATGAGCCATTTGACTACACACCAGGTAATGTAATCGTAGGAGAAAATGGAGGAACAGGATGGACTGATCAATGGTCACTATTGAGCAATAACGGAAGCGCTACCATCAATAACTTTGGACTGACTTACCCAGGACTGGTAACCAGTGGAAACTCTATATGCTTAGAACCGGCAAGTGATACTCCATCAATAGTCATCGCCAGAAATACGTCAGGACAAATAGGTGCGGAAGGCACTTCGACTTGGATTAGTTTTCTTATGAAGGTAGACAGATTAAGAAATGGTCACTTTGCATTATTTCCTAATACTGCCTTTGACTACGGCTTAACTAAAAGATGGGGCTCCAAGCTTCTGAATACGACGGCCGTAGAAGGAGAGACATACTTTGTCGTCATGCAAATAGAAAATGTGCCAGGCAAAGACATGCACAGAACATGGCTCAACCCTGAAATTGGAATCATACCATCCCCTTCTAATACAGCTACCATCAATGATAATGTAGACTTAGGAAATGGTAATCTGATCACGATAAATATGCAAGGATACGGTCTCGGAAAAATAAATGTCGATGAGATTAGAGTCGGTAGTTCATTCCAAGATGTTATGCCTGCTCTCAATAATAACTGTCCCACTGGAGTAGTGGTAGGAGCTACCTGTGACGATGCTGATAGCTGCACCACTAATGATATGATAGATGCTAACTGTGACTGTACTGGCACTCTAGTCGATGCAAATAATAACGGTCTCTGTGATACACAAGAATCATGTCTTTCACAAGCTTTTGATGGATTTGATTATGCATCGAATACTTTGATTGATGCGACAGCTGGCGGCAGTGGATTTGGTAGTGCCTGGACTGTCCCGAGTGCGATGAATGGATCAATCGAGGTGATCTCTGGATCACTGAATTACCCAGGACAGATGACGAGCAGTGTTGCTAATAAGCTGCGTTTCACACTTACGAATGAAAACTCCACTAAATATGCTAATCGAGATCTGGCAACATCATTTACAACAGGAGACGAAGTATGGATGAGCTGTTTGATCAATCCCATCAAGATAGCAAATGGCGGCTTCTGGATTAAGCCAAATGGCAGACAGGATATAGCCATAGGCAAGCGTTGGGGTACCCAGCTATCTATTGACAATACGTCCACAGGTATTGACGTGCAAGCTAATACTACCTACAAATTAGTGGTAAGATACAAGCTGGAAAGTGGTCAGACGGTAGCTCACTTATGGGTGAATCGTAATGATGGCTTCACAGATGCAAATGCAGATGTGACCAAAACGATAGGAGCCATCTCTAGCATCAATAGCGTGCAAATAGCTATGGAAAGATGGGAAGACGGGATTGTAGAAATAGACGAATTATACCTAGGATGTACGGCAGAGATGCCCGTAGTCTGTGCCAATGGAGTAGCAGTAGGAGGAGCATGTGATGATGGAGATGTGTGTACCACAGGAGAAGTGTATGATAGTAACTGTGAGTGCATCGGAGGCACACTTGTAGATGCTAATAATAACGGTGTCTGCGATTCAGAAGAAGTAGTATGCGCTTCAGAAGCAACAGAAGCCTTTCTGTATCCAGCGAATACGCTGTTAAATGGGAGTACAGGTGGTAGTGGTTTCAGCAGTGCCTGGACCGCTCCTAATGCGATGAATGGATCCATTGAGGTGACTTCAGGATCATTGACTTATGCAGGGCACACGAGCTCAGCGAATAAACTAAGAATGACCCTGACAAATGAAAACTCCACAAAATGGGTGACACGTGATCTGGCGCAGCCTTTTGTAAATGGAGAAGAAGTATGGATGAGCTGTCTGATCAGCCCCATAAAGCGAGAGAATGGCGGCTTCTGGATCAAACCTAATGGCAGACAAGATATCGCTTTCGGTAAGCGATGGGGAAGCCAACTATCCATCGATAATAACGCATCAAGTACGGATGTGCAAAACAACGGCATCTACAAATTAGTCGTGAGGTACAAATTAGAAAATACTCAGACTGTAGCTCACCTATGGATCAACCGAAATGAAGACTATACAGATGCGAACGCTGATGCCACTAAGACAGTGGGCACCATATCAGATATCAATAGCATACAAATCGCCATGGAAAGATGGGGAGACGGAATCATGGAAATAGATGAGCTATATATAGGCTGCTCACTTGACGCTGCTGATAGCTGTGACAGCTCTATGGTAGGCACAGCCTGTGATGATGGAGATGCTTGCACGACTGGTGAAGCGTATGACAGTAACTGCGAGTGCAACGGAGGCACATTCCAAGATGCTGACAGTGATGGTATCTGTGACGCCAATGATAACACCAATGGCAACTGCATACTGGGTGCTACTTGTAATGATAATAATGACTGTACGACTGGAGAGGCATACGATGCCAACTGTAACTGTACAGGTGGCACTATTTCACCTGATACTGACGGTGATGGTCTGTGTGATGCAGCTGATCCTTGTCCTAATGACAGTGCTGATGCATGTCTTGATAACTGTGATAATTTATTACCTCAACAAACTAATCTGGTCCTGGGTGGTAGAAATATCTTAGTCCTTAGAGGGGTAGACCCGGCGACACACACTTGGGATGTCCCCGATGAGAACATCACAACTATTCAAACAAAGCTGGATGACTACGTCAGAAGATTATCCTTTGAAAGAGCGTGGATTGGAGATTTTGACATCACGCCTGTATATGAGTTTGATGCATCGACGAATAAGTCATTCACCTATATGTCTGACCTTCTGAGAGATGCAGCAGAAGCTGGTGGTTATGATCTCAGCCAATATAACGTGATCATCTATACCTACCGCAGTACCACAGACCTGAATGGTGCTGGAGCTCTAGGCTCTGGTAATGGACTGAATGGTAGCGTATGGTATCCTGGCCAGTTATTGTGGTATTATAAAGGTGTCATACATGAGACCTTTCATGGATTTGGCCTGGGCCATGCTAATGCATTAGAAGGTGGAGATGTGATGTTTCCAGGTAGTGTCACTGGAGGCCATGATCCCTACTACTTCATGGGTAGCGAAGGAGATGGCGGACTAGATTCTGACATACCAAGTTATATGAAATACTTCCTTGGTTGGATAGAGCCTGAAGAGATTGCTTGTGTCCCTGAAGTGAACAATACATGCATTACTCGTAGGATACATAAGTCCTCTGGTGTCAACACTTATAATGAACAGCACAAATATGGACTCCAGCTGGGAGATAATCTCTGGTTGAGCTATGAGCCAGATAATCAGAATACCAGAATTGTGAAAAAAGGAGTCCTGCTCCACCACATCCCTGGTCCTGGGTCAGCTATCACTAACATGTTAGATCCAACGCCGAATAGCATCACTGTAAGACCTCCAGAATTACCAAGTAACTGGGATCCAGTGATCGATCTATGGGATGCAGCATTAGAAGTGGGAGATGAAATCAACTGGGAAGGCACGAACATAAAGGTAGCAGCAGTAGGTGGTACTGGAGAACAAAAATGGGTAGACCTAGAGCTGTGTGACTGTACGGTACTATCTGGCGATAGTGATAATGATGGAGTGTGTGATGCTATGGATGAATGTCCTAACTTTAATGATGCACTAGATGCGGACGAGGATAATACACCAGATGCCTGTGATGTATGCCCAGATGATCCATTCAA
The DNA here is from genome assembly GCA_937929945.1 of uncultured Saprospiraceae bacterium. Taxonomy (GTDB): domain Bacteria; phylum Bacteroidota; class Bacteroidia; order Chitinophagales; family Saprospiraceae; genus CALFUK01. The sequence continues at coordinate 21,001 of CALFUK010000055.1, read as the reverse complement.
TGATTCAAATAACGATGGCATCTGCGATAATTTCCAGTGCCTGAATGAAGCAGCGGATGCCTTTGACTACACTGCTGGCAGTGCGCTCATTGGAGCAGGTGGTGGCCCAGGATTGAGTGGCGACTGGACAGGTCCAGTACTTAATGGTTCTATCAATATAGAATCAGGATCACTGAGCTATCCAGGACACATTAGTCAAGGTGGCAATAAAGTCAGTATTGATCTAGAGGGAGAAGATGCGACAAAATATGTTTTACGCCAGCTGAGCACTCCATTTATGAATGGATCCGAAGTATGGATGAGTATATTGATAAGACCTACAGAGCTGGCAAATGGTGGCTTTTGGATCAAGCCTGATAATAATCAGGACTTAGCCATTGGGAAGCGATGGGGCACAGAATTAGCCATTAATAATAGTGGTACTGGCATCAATGTACAGCAAGGTACAGTCTACAAGCTGGTGGTGAGATATCAAATGAAGCAAAACGAAACGGTAGCTCATCTTTGGGTGAATCGCAATAGTGGATACACGGATGCCAATGCTGATGCTACGCGGACTATTGGCAGAATGAATGACATCAGCGAAGTGGTTATTGCAATGGAGAGATGGGATGATGGTGCATTTGAGTTTGATGATTTAAGCTTTGATTGTGGACCAAATGCCGGCTGCTCATCTGCCTTAGCAGGAACCAACTGTAGTGATGGCGATCCATGTACCGTAGGCGAAGTGTATGATGCAGATTGCAGATGTATCGGAGGTACACTACTGGATACAAATAACAATGGTATCTGCGATTTTGATGATCCGTCTTGTGAAGATTACATCTACGAAACGATCAATCAGGCGATCACTCAGACGCAGAAGGCTGTCATTGGGGTTGAGACGAACGGCGTGATATCATCAGGTACCACTGTCGACTATCATGCTGGCCAATACGTCCAGATGAATCCAGGATTCGAAGTGAAGTCTGGCGCTGTATATCATGCTTACATTGAAGCATGTAATGATTAAATTAGAATAAGTAACTACAGCATATCGTAAAATCTCTGTTTCAAAGAGGTGTCTGAATAAGGCACCTCTTTTTTTGTGTGTGATAGTGTAGCACCATTGAGCATTATCAATGCTGCTCAGTCTGTATCAAAGTATGAGAAAAACTACTTCCTCTTTATCGCATAATCTCCCCAGTCCGCAATCGACTGTACAATAGGCAATAGTGTTGTTCCAAGTTCTGTAAGAGATTAAAAGACTTTTAATGGGGGCTTTTTAAAGATGACTTCTCTCTTGATAATTTTATCTTCTTCCAGCTTCTTCAGCTGAAGACTGAGTGTTATCCCGGTACTGTAGGCATCGACTAAGACTCAGCACTTTGACAAGCCTTTTCTTCAGCCACTATATATAGATCTTCAATCAGAGAGGATGATTGTAAAACCAATTGGCATTCATTTAGGCATTAGAACTGGTATAAGTTACCTTACTGAATACTTATTTCAATTGCAGTCAATCGGCGGTAATCATGTGTCAATAAATTTGAGATATAATACCAACAGCATCGTGAAAACCATGGAGACCTTGGCAGAAAGGCTCCTGACCCAACATCACTCATAAACAAGAAAATCTGATATCATGAAAACAATCCTCATCACTGGCAGTACCGATGGAATCGGAAAATTAGCAGCTCTTAAAATGGCACGTGAGGGCCACCGGCTCTACCTACATGGTAGAAGTTCTGAAAAATTAAAAGGGCTTATAGCAGAGCTAAAAAAAAGAAACCGGCAATGATAATATTGCAGGTCTCGTAGCTGATTTTTCTAATCTTAATGAGGTGAAGAAAATATCAGATGAGATAAATGAAAAGATTTCGACCATTGATATACTAATCAATAATGCAGGTGTTTTCAAATCATCCCAAGCCTTGACCAAAGAGGGAATAGACATTCGGATCGTTGTGAATTACTACGCTCCCTACCTACTGACGAATCACGTGATCCATAAATTAAGGGTCAATCCAGAAGCAAGAATTATAAATCTGAGTTCTGATGCTCAGAGTAGTGTGTCTTTGGAATTACTACAGGGTAAAATCAAGGTTTCAGACCAGGAAGCCTATGCTCAAAGTAAATTAGCTATTTTGATGTGGAGTTTTTATTTATCCAAGCAAGAATCAGATATCTCTGTGGTGGCTCTTAATCCAGGCTCGCTTTTAAATACGAACATGGTCAGAGAAGCCTATGGGAAATTTTGGTCATCTGCGGATAAAGGGGCTGACATCATATATGATTTAGCTCTGACTAAGCATGCTAAAGACATCGATGGCAAATACTATGATAATGATAAAGGAGAATTCGGACCAGCCCATCCTGATGCATATAGTGACGGACTTATAAATGAATTAGTAAACGTAACGGCCAGTATGGTATAATAACCAAGAGTAAACAACTAGACGTACCTGCCAGTCATAACTGACGGGAGCGCCTCACAGACTATGGCTGAATATATTCAGCATTTGGCCTGACTCAGCGTACATAGGTCACAAGCGGTCTTCTAATTTAGCTTAGCGGATCCATTTGTGTAAAACTCCATGCGCTTACCTAGTCTTTCACTGTAGTTTCTATCTGCGAGTGTGGAGATATAGTACCACTCCGCTACCGCTTTTTCTACTGTAAGATGCAGGATCACATAGCCATGATCTCTACCGTTCACATATTTCAGATGCTGATTAGCCGCCAGAAGCATTTTCTCTGCGAAGATAGTCTCCTCAGTAGATCGGCCCTCATCCCAGTTAGCGGAGGAGATGCTCGGTGTGCCTATCTCTATGGCGTAAGATTTCTGGTTGCCACGATATTCTCGCGTACTCACGGGTACCTCAAATGCCCAAGAGCTGTGCGTATCACCCGTCACAAAGACCACATTGCTGATCTCATCACTTCTGAGGAGTGAGGCAATCGAATTGCGCTCTCGCTCATAGCCATCCCAGGCATCAAAATTCACAGGCGTCTCATAGACGCGACTCACATCCAACGGTGAGAAGATGACCTGATTACCAATGATCTTCCAGATCGCATCAGAGCTGGACAGCTGCTGGCTGAACCAATCCAGCTGCGTCTGGCCAAGCATGGTATGATCCCCAGGTGCTTCACTTAAGGCCTTAATCGGCTTAGTGCGTCCTGCGAGCCTTTCATCCAGCATGATGAGATCCATGAGCTTCCCGCTGGAGTAAGCTCTGTACAGCGGATCGCCCATGCCAAGACGTGTCGGCATCCACTCGTAATAGGCCTGTTTGGCATCGCGCATGCGAGACTGATAGTCACCCTCATCATCTTGATGATTCTGGGCGCCGTCTTTATAAGCATCATTAGAGATCTCATGGTCATCCCAGATATTCACGAAAGGGACCATCTGGTGTATTTTCTGTAGATCAGGATCTGTCCGGTATTGCTTGTACCTGGTGCGATAGTCTGCTAATGTTATGATTTCTTTAGCTGGAAGATGCTGTCTTGCTAAGGTTGTATCTCCGTATGTGCCTGGTCCATACTCGTAGATATAATCACCCAGGTGAAGCACCAGATCGACATCTTTATTCGCCAGTGACTGATAGGCGTTAAAATAGCCCCATTCATAGTTGCTACAGCTGACGATGCCCAAGCTGAGCTGATCACTATCAGTTGGTAGCGTCTTCGTCTGCCCAATCGGCGAGCTGGAGTCGCCATAATCGAATCTGAAAAAATACCGCTGGCCCGGCTGCAGTTGCCGCACATCTACCTTGACCGTATGATCAATGGACGCATCAGTCATAACTTCACCTGACTGGATGGGCTGACTCATGTCGGCTCGCTGACTTATTGCCCACTTTACTTTTTGCGCTGATTTGGCCAAATCACTGATCCGTGTCCAAATCACTACGGCTGATTCTGTGGGATCCCCAGAGGCTACTCCTTGGGCAAATACCAGTGGATCTTCGCCACCTAGAGTCGATTTAGCCGTGCTGCAAGCGATGATTAGCATGATCATACCGATCATGACCAATGTGTTATAGATTTTCATTTGTACATTATTAGTGAAGGTATAGATACTCAATTGTCTTCAGAACCGTATAAGATATTAATCTTATAAAGAATAAATTTTTCTCAATAACTATAGCATTATGTCACTACAATCATTACATTTGTCATGACAACTCTATTCTTTTATATAAAAATAAAACAGTCATGGTAAGTTCATGGCTAAGCTTGTAAAGTTGTTCTTTTAAATTGGGGGATCTTTTGCCCGCCCGGGTTTAGGTCCCCTGTTTTTTTCTACCCCGACACATACCAAGAATAACCAGTTGGCAAGACCCTCTCTGTTTACTTGTCTCAATCAAAAGTAAGAATAGAACTACCTCTGAATATCTCCCATGTAGCTGTACTTTTGAAAACCCCTAAATAGTGGACATCAGGTAAGTTTTATCCTCATTGCATTCTAATAAAAAATTGGAGATACTGACCATGAAAAGTCCTGCATGACGCATTGCTACATACCAGTAGGTGACTATCCAGATATTCAGGAATCGATCGTCACTTTTGAATTATCAGATCATGGCCCTTGGATAGGCTATTCTTCTTCTCGATTGAGGTCAGACCAGATGATGTCAATAAATCGCTCTCCACTGATGAAGGCTTCGCCCCAGCTCTCATAGCCCTTATCTAGTCCAGCTGCTTTCATTTCTTCTAGTGTCTTACCAGCTGCCATACCATCAGTGACACGACCTTTCATTGTCACCAGCATGGTGTAGTATTTCAGAAGATCTGACTTACGCGCTAGCTGTCCGTGTCCTGGGATGATCTTCGTGCGGGTGTCAGTCAGCATCAGAGCTGTCTCGACTGCCTTGATGGCTCCATCAATAGATCCTCCAGAACCGAGATCGATGAATGGGAATCTGGCATTGAAAAAACAGTCACCCATGTGCAGTACGTTCTGATTCATAAAATAGACAAAAGCATCTCCATCCGTATGCGCATGGTGCACATGCAGCAGCATCACATCCTCATCATTAAAGTGGATCTTCATGTCATCTTGGAAAGTGATCTTAGGCCAGGCTGCCTCTGGGGCAGCGGGTACGGTACGATCAAAAGCCTTCATGATGTTATCCGTGCTCAGCCGTTGGCGCACATTCTCATGGGCTACGATGATGGCTCCGTCATTGCCAAAATTTTCGTTGCCCCCAGTGTGATCTCCGTGCCAGTGAGTATTCAGCAGATAGGTCACCGGATGCTTCGTCAGCTCAGCTACTGCCGCCTTTATTTTCTCCGATAGTGGAGCGAATTGATCATCGATCATGACGGTGCCGTCATCACCAGTCAGGACCGCAATATTGCCTCCAGAACCCTCCATCATGTAGATATGATCAGTCACCAGAGTCACCTTGATTTCTACCTGAGAAAAATCTCGCTGTGCCAGGGCCACGTGGCTCAAGAACAACATGTATGGAAGGAGTAAGAGAGTGATGTACTTCATATGTTTAAATTTCAGGGCGAAATGCCAATTTGCTAATAACTAAGATTTAATCTTCCACTTGAATGCCCTAATTATCTATGTCATAGACATTTCACATATTTATAATTTTAGAGCGAAATGCCAATTTGCTAATAACTAAGATTTAATCTTCCACTTGAGCGCCCTAATTATCTACGTCATAGACGTTGTCGATCATCGAATAATTTCATTCAAATCATGAGTAGCCTGTCTTATCTAACAAGATCACTAGTTGATTAATACGTTTATACAGGCGCTATCATTTGATCTACACATCACTAAGATAAACATAAGCTTGAATCTCATCGTGATCTGAGTGAAAATCCATTGAGTGCATCTATACCAGACATTCAGGTCGATTAGCCTGTCCCTAAGATAAGCAGCGTGAGGATAGTCGGAGTAGCTCGTATAGTCACCAGCAGCTCATAAGTGCGTCTTGACACATGGGTGTGGTATGAAGGACAATCTTCGTCTGTCCGATGCGCGCTTAAAAAGAAGAATAAATAGCAGCACCGATGATGCCAGCTTCATTCTTCAGCATCGCAGGGACGACGGTCGCATCTATATCAATGTATGGCTCATAGAATTCAAAATTTTTGCTGATCCCACCGCCAATGATGATCATGTCAGGAGACATCAAGAATGATATATGATTCAGGATTTCATTGAGTCTTCCTCCAAACTGTGGCCAGTCCAAACCATCTCTTTTTCTCGCTCTATTAGATGCATAATCCTCGGCGATGCTGTCTAGCCACTTGAGGTGTCCCATCTCAACATTAGGCACCAGGCGTCCATCTCTGAATAGAGCCGAGCCGATACCCGTGCCCAGCGTCAATAGAAGCACGGTACCTTTCATATTATTAGCGCTGCCAAATCTGAACTCGGCCATACCGGCAGCATCAGCATCATTGACCACGGTGGTCGGTACTTCGAGCTCTTGGGACAAGAATGACTGAATGTCGAAGCCCTTCCAGCTCTTATCCACATTAGCGGCGCTCTTAGCCACCCCATTTTTGATGATGGCGGGAAAACCGATCCCTAAAGGCTTACCTTCCCAGCTAAAATCATGTAGCAGGTTCCTGATGATCTTCAGTACAGCATCAGGTGTCGATACAGCAGGCGTCTTATACTTGATCTTCTTAGTAAGTAAGGCTCCTGTCTGTAGATCAATGACTGCACCCTTGATCCCAGTGCCGCCAATGTCTATCCCTAATACTGATTCGCTCATTTGATCCTCTATTCTGAATTTACTTAATGACCACCACTTTCATACTGACATCTTCATTTGGTCTGTCAGCATTATTGGTCTGTGTCGCAGCGATCTTATCCACTACATCCATACCCTCGACCACACGTCCGAAGACCGTATATCCACCATCTAAAAAGGGCGCTCCGCCCTTCTCTAAGTAGATGGTCTTAGTCTCATCGGTATAGCTGATCCCTGCAGAATTCTCTTGGCGCTCCAGCATACTCTCAGACACGTCCTTACCATGCACGATGTAGAACTGTGAGCCGCTGCTCTTTTTTTCTGGATTGGCAGCATCACCCATCCTTGCTGCTGCTACTGCTCCAGCGACGTGAGCGTGTGCTTCGTTAAATTCGGCATCGATCTGGTAGCCCGGACCTCCATTGCCTAATCTCGCACCTGGACCAGCGTCTTTGCTGTTAGGATCACCACCTTGAATCATGAAGCCCTTAATGACCCTGTGGAATAGTGTCCCGTCATAAAATGAATCTTCCGCCAACTTGATAAAGTTATCGCGATGCTTAGGTGTGTCATCATACAGCTCGATCATGATATTACCGTGATTAGTTTGGATCATGGCCAGGCAGTCATCAGGAGCTGTGAAAAAGACTTCTTTGATCGAGGTCTTAGATTTACCTCCCTTATTGATGGTCAGCTTCACATCATGCTTGCCAGATTTGAGAAATTGGTGCTCGATCTCTGGATCCGTATAGATGTTACCATCGATCTCCCACAGGACCTGATCAGCATCCAGTGTCTTAGCAGAGAAAGTAGATGTCGCTGGCACTCGTGACTGAGGCTGATCAACCATAAATTCTGCCAATTTGTTAGAGCACGAGCTCAACAGCAGAAGGCTGAGGATCGGAATTAATATTTGTTTCATAGCTATAGTTTTTAAAATGAGATGCCAATGTTTTACCAGCTAAGTTTAACCATCCACTTGAGTGTCTTAGTGATCTTAGTCATTAACATATCATCGGTTTTACAAATTATCTAAGTCATAGACACATCATCACATCCTTCGGGCAGATCCCCCACCTTACGGAATGAGGATCGTCCGCTTGCGAATGCCGCATTTATGTCCTCTGAGACGGATCAGTTTATTTATTGGATACCGTCACTTTCATTTTGATATCTTCCAGCGGGCGGTCTGACCCATCCTTTTGCACAGCTGCTATCTTATCTAACACATCGAAGCCCTCTACTAATTCTCCAAACACAGTATAATCTTGATCTAAGGAGGGCGTACCACCTAAAGTCTTGTATTTTTCTCTTTGTGATTCATTATAGGTGATATTTTTCATGCCCTGGATGCCGTCGAGCGACTGGTCAGTCTGCTTCGATCCATGTACGACGTAAAACTGTGAGCCACTGCTCTTCTTCTCTGGATTAGAAGGTCCACCTGTTCTGGCTGCGGCGAGCGTTCCTTTGAAGTGGGGAGCACCGATCTCAGCATCGATGAGGTAGCCAGGACCACCTGTACCCAGTCTGACACCAGCTGCGGCTCCTTTTGATTGCGGATCACCACCTTGGATCATAAATCCTTGGATGATTCTGTGAAAGAGTAGGTCATTATAGAATCCCTCTCTCGCTAATTTGAGAAAATTGTCTCGATGCTTCGGCGTCGAATTATAGAGCTCAGCCTTCATCGTCCCGAAGTCGGTCTTGATATTGACATAATGGACTGTGTCACCACCACATGACATCAGTAAGCTGATAGATAAGATTAACAAAGCGAATGTTCTATACTTCATGCTCTAAATGATTTTCTTGAAAATATTTGATGACTTTTTGTTTTAGCAATACTTCCTGCTCCTTGATCCCTACCTGCTGGATGCCTCTGATCTGCTTGTAGTGCGGCCAGCCATCCTGATCATTACCCGTGAATTCGAAATAACCCTCACTCATCAACAAGCTGCATACGGCTATGTGCATCAGGTCCTCTTTCTCTTCCTTGGTATATTCCTCTTTGATCACACCAGACTCCTGTATTCCCACTAAGAATAGGACTGCCTGAAGATCTGGCAACGCCTCCTTTCCGAGAGAATCCTGCACAAAATGCTGGACCTTCAACCAATAAAAATCAATTTCCCACTCTTCCATAGGCTAAAGTGTGCAAAATTACTACTCTTCTCTGATCAAAGCAGGTATTCTGGCAGCTTTTTTAGCAGGTAATATGGATGCGATGTATCCGATGAAAAATACGGTAATGACCACAATCACAAAATCCCATAACCGAAGCTCTATGGGATAGGCCTCTACGATGTGACTCCCACTCATCGATATGATGCCCTGGTAGGCCTGGATGAAGTAGATCAAGATGGCCAAGCAGACGCCGAATATGCATCCCAAAATGGTGATGAAGAGCCCTTCTTTCAGAAATAACTCTTTGATCTGTGAGGCTGTGCTCCCCATAGACCGCAGGATGCTGATGTCCTTCTTCTTGTCCAGTACGATCATCCAAAGCGAGCCGATGATATTGAAGGCGATCAGGATGATCATCAGGCTGCCGATCAAAAAGCTCATCCACTTCTCAATCTTCATTACCTTAAAATAGGTCTCTTCTTGCTCGTATCGATTCTGGATCTCCACGCCGGCCATGTGGCTGGAGATGGCTTCTTTCACCTCATCCTCATAGGCTGAAGGCAGCAGCTTGATCTCCAGTGCGGAGATGGAGCCCTTCGTCTTCAGCATCTGATCGATCAGGTCCAAGGAAGTGATGACGTACTGGTTGTCCTGCTCGCTCTCGATGGAGAAGAATCCGACAGGCATGATCTCACGCGTGATGAAGTCTCGCTGCAGCTGGTTGGTCTTCTTACGTCGAGGCAGGTAGATATTGATCGGTGTGAGGCGGTCATCGATATTCATCGAGAGATTGCGCGCCAAGCGATAGCCTGGTACACCATAGAATTGGTCACCATCTTTCACTAAGTACTGGCCCTGGCGAATGGTAGAGTCGATGGCTGTGACAGCGACGTACTGATCATCCACTCCCTTGATGAAGCCAGCCTCCTGCACACCATCATACTCGAAGAGCGCCACCTCCTCCAGCGTCTTACTGATCTTATCGATGCCCTCGATCATCAGCAGCTGACTGACCAAAGAGTCCGACACTTCGAATCGCTTGCCTTCTACCGGGATCACCTTCAGGTCTGGGTTAAAATTGTCCACCATGTCTTTGATAAGCTGCTCGAAACCATTGAAGACAGACAGAATCAGGATCAGTGCCGCCGTACCGATGGATATACCGAGCACAGATATCCCCGTGATGATATTAATCGCATTAGTAGATTTCTTACTAAATAAGTATCGGCGTGCAATGTCTGTATAGAGATTCATCCTACTCTACAAACGTAGAGAATTATGACACCAGTGGCTTGATTTACAGTCATTATTTATGCGTCGTCCGTAAAAATGATGCCGACAAGAATCACAGGTGTATGACTTTACTCTAGGATTCGACATCTGGGAGAGGGACCAATAAGTAGATCGTGTATAAATTTTAGATCGAAGGAGTGCTTCGCTTTTTAGAGCCCAAAAAGGACCCAAACCTATACTTGACTTGACCATTTGATTTACTTATCACTCCATTAATTCAGCTAGAATCACGCGTATTTTTCATCACTGGGTCCAGAGAAATAGCGTTATTTGTCAGTGTATACAAAGATTAAAACTGACTGCTCGGCGTCTTCTATCTCAGACCAGCAGTCTACACTTATAAGATGTAGCTCCATGGATTACACTGCTTACAAGACGAGTAAAACCAAACAACTAGAGCTGTATGAAGCCATGCTCCTCCCCAGGATGATCGAGGAGAAAATGCTCCTGCTCCTGCGCCAGGGCAAGATCACGAAGTGGTTTTCTGGCATCGGTCAGGAGGCAATCGCTGTCGGTGCGACTATGGCCTTAGAGCAAGCAGAAATCGTCTTCCCCATGCATCGTAATCTCGGCGTCTTCACGACTAAAGGCATCCCACTGCATCGACTCTTCTGCCAGTGGCAAGGGCGAGAGGGAGGCTTCACTAAGGGGCGGGATCGATCCTTCCACTTTGGCAGCTTAGAGCACAGCGTAGTCGGCATGATCTCTCACCTGGGAGCCCAGCTATCTCTCGCTGATGGAGTCGCCCTGGCGCACAGGCTAGAGGAAGAGCAGGCCGTCACCCTAGCCTTCACGGGCGAGGGCGGTACCAGCGAGGGAGAATTTCACGAAGCACTCAATGTGGCATCCGTATGGAATCTGCCCGTGATCTTCCTGATAGAAAATAATGGCTACGGACTATCCACCCCTGTGTCAGAGCAATACGCAGCAGCACAGCTTGCCGATCGTGGCATCGGCTATGGCATGGAATCCCTCACTATTGATGGCAATAATATACTAGAAGTCTATGAGACGGTAGATCGTCTGGCGACCAGCATACGCCAGACCCCTCGCCCCGTCCTGATCGAGTGCATGACCTTCCGGATGCGTGGTCACGAAGAAGCATCAGGGGTGAAGTACGTACCTGAAGAGCTCATGGCCGCATGGGCGGAGAAAGATCCCATAGAGCAGTTAGAAGCGCACTTGCTCCAGCATGACATCCTCAGCCAGGCAGATATAGAAGAAACAAAAGAAAAGATCAAGACCCACATTCAGGCAGAGCTGGCGCTGGCCTACGAGGCAGAGCCCATCCAGTCATCGATCAGCCAAGAGCTGCAAGATGTCTATGCACCCACAGCTGCTCACAACATCAGACCAGAGGCCACGCAGCGAGAAGCCCGATTCATAGACGGGATATCTGAGGGGCTGGACCAAGCCATGGCTAAGCATGATCGCCTCGTCCTCATGGGCCAAGACATCGCTGACTACGGTGGTGTCTTCAAGATCACAGATGGATTCACAGAGAAGTATGGTAAGGCGCGTGTCCGCAATACACCCATCTGCGAAAGCGCTATCATCGGAGCAGCGCTGGGACTGAGTCTAAAGGGCTATAAGGCAATGGTGGAAATGCAGTTCTCCGATTTCGTCACCTGCGGGTTCAATCAGATCGTGAATAATCTGGCTAAGCTCCACTACCGTTGGGGCGAAAATGCAGATGTGGTGATCAGGATGCCCTGCGGAGGCAGTGTGAATGCCGGACCTTTTCACTCTCAGACGAATGAAGCGTGGTTCACCCATGTACCAGGGCTCAAGGTGGTGTATCCCTCCACCGTAGAAGACGCCAAGGGGCTCCTGCTGGCGGCCATAGACGATCCTAATCCTGTACTCTTTTTCGAGCATAAGGCACTGTACAGATCGATGACAGGCAGCCTACCAGAATCGTATTACCACACGGAGATCGGCAAGGCCCGCTTAGCTCGAGAAGGGACTGATGTCAGCATCATCACCTATGGCCTGGGTGTCATCTGGGCAGAGCAGCTGGTAGCAGAGGAGCAGATCAGCGCCGACATCTTGGATCTGAGGACACTTAGTCCACTGGACTATGAGGCCATCGATCAGACCGTCCGCAAGACCAATAAAGTCCTGATTCTGCACGAGGACAATCTATTTGGTGGCATCGGCGGAGAGATCTCTGCCTACATCAATGAGCATCTATTCGAGTCTCTGGATGGGCCCGTCACCAGAGTAGCCAGCATCGACAGCCCGATTCCCTTTTCTGCCACTTTAGAGAGTTCGTACCTCGCTATTGATCGATTGAAAGATAAATTGAGCTCACTATTAGCATATTAGTCGAATTGATATATTTTTGAGCCATGGACTTATCCCTCATATTATCTGTGTCTGGACTACCAGGCTTGTTTAAAATGCTCGCCAATCGATCTAATGGCCTTATTGTAGAAGATTTAGACTCTGGCAAATCACGATTCGTGTCCGCCAGAAAGCACCAATTCACCCCACTGGAGTCGATATCCATCTACACTCTGACAGATACCATCCCGCTAAAGGATGTCTTCAAAATCCTACAGGGCAAGGACCAGACTAAGATCCCCGTAGCCGGCGCCAAGGATGATGAGATCAAAGCCTACTTCAAAGAAGTCTTGCCCGAATATGATGAAGATCGGGTCTACACCAAAGACATGAAAAAGCTATTTCGCTGGTATCTCTTCTTGCAAGGGAAAGACCTGCTGGTAGGTGGTGATGAAGAGGAGTAGTATGCTGCGATAAATAATCGATTCTCGTAGCAGTTTCTCCATCTGGTCTACCATAATGGTTACTAGCACCGAGAACCAAGTCTCCCTATCAAGGAAGATACAGAGGGTTTCTCCTTCAATCTATCCCAATTGTTCCTCGAACGGAATTAATAATTTCCAATACCAATAAAAGAGTCTTCTTTTAGATGCTGATACTAAGGGCCAACCCCTTGTATTCCCCTTGAAAAGGGGAACCAGGTCCTCTTCATTGATCAACTTCTTGGTCTGCCATACAATTTATTAAGACCAAGAACCAAGTCTCCCTATCAAGGGAGATACAGAGGGTTTCTCTTTCATTTTATCTCAATTTTTTCTCGAACGGAATTAATAATCCCCAGTACCAAAAAAAGAGTCTTCTTTTAGAAGCTGATTCCTAGGCAAACCCCTTGTATTCCCTTTGAAAAGGGGAACCAGGTCCTCTTCATTGATCAGCTTCATGGTCTGCCATACAAATGGCAATCAGAGATACCACTCAAAAAACCGGTCTCTGAATGAGCTGGATATTAAGATACTAAGTCTTCGTTAGCTTTGGAAATCAATCCGCTCTGGAGAAAGCTCTGTCTTTTATAGTAGGGGTTTTGGAGGTGCCGGATCTGAGGAATTATCGATAACGTTACAGTGTATGTGGCGGACGACTTTTGGGTCGGCTGACATCATACACAATGTTAGAGATCGTAACTTTTGTTTAACTGGCCTTACCCATTTCATACGGTTTCAAGAATGCATAAAATTTCATACTAAATTCTTCACTAAGTTTATATGCAATATTTTTTGTGATTTCTCTCCGATATTTGACTATGTCATTAATTAGTTGAGGTGATATGCCGATTCGTTTAGATAATTCTTTTTGGCTAATCTTGTTTTCGTTTAGTAGATCTAGTAGTAATTCAACCGGATCTAAATTCAGTAAATACTTATCAGTTTGTTCATCATTAAATTTTTGAATCAAATAAGATAACAACTCAATTTCATCATTATTTTCATCTCTGTAATTATCTGTTAAATGTTCAACTTTGTTACAGTATTCATCATACTGATTTCTATCCTTAATAATGGAGTAAATTATCTTTTTCATCGCTTAAATATATTTATTTTACAAACATCAATCTTATCGTACTCTTTATGTGTACCGACAAATTTTACATACAGATTTACTAATGATTTGCCGAAATAATAGCCAGTTATAAGTCGGTATTTATTCCCTCCAACATTAAATACAATTCTATTTGATGGCAAACATTTTACTATATCCGCAGAGTTGAACGTGTTGAGGACGTCATTTGGGGTTTTCCACTCTACGACCCTTAGTTTCTCGTAGAATTTCAAAAATGCATTGAGCATTTCTTTATCGTCCTGTACGGTTTCTAGTATGTTGACCCATTTGACTAAATTTATTCTCATGGCCAAAGATAGGCATTATCTCACAAATACGCAAATTGCATACTTGGTTAATTGTTTATTTTCTTCTTTATGATCTCTAACGGCAGTCTTTGAATTAACGCGTTGAGTGGTTAAGCAGCCAAAGCATGTTTGGTTTGATTTAATGGTTTGTTATTTCTAAGATTCCAATATTGCTTAAATGTTTTAGCCGCCAATTTAGAGTTTATTCTTGCATGTAACCCACTAAATGACTTAGCATAATTTTTTTTCATCATGAACTCATCAACTCATCGCACAATTGTGAAAAGTAGACTTCAATATTTTGCGTTTTATTTTCTTTGCATGGCTGTACTTCTTGAAGTCTTTTTGGTTCTTTCTATAAGGTATGTCTAATTTCAAATCAGCCTCATCAAATAGTCTGAGCTGAGTTGCTCTGCCTATATATCCTCTATCACCCAATAGAGTGTGTCCTGACAGATGACTATCATTTGCTGTAATTAACTTTAGAAAATAGCTATCATGCACATTAGCTCCTGTGATTAGCATGTCTCTATAAACACCTGTACTTGTGGTAATTAAATGTAGCTTATAGCCAATAAACCAGCCATTCATGATGATATTTTTACCCTTAGCAGCTAACACTTCATCACGTGCCTCATGCCTGCAAACTGTAGAGCTTCTTTCCCTTACTATATGACAAATAGGTATTGGCATAGAGTCAATTATTAAAGTATCGTTTGGCTTCTGTTCATATAATACATCAGATAGTTTATGATTACATAGTGATATTAAATCGACTAACCTACGTTGTCTTCGATTATAATTTGTTCTATGAGGAAGGCCTTTAAAGAGTTTTGGGTAATCCTTTTTCAGTTTGGACCATAAATAATTCTCACTATCTATTTGCAAGCATTCAGCTGTAATGGCTAAGCTGACAGTTTCCAGATCTGACATCTTTGGCTTATTGGGGTAGTTCCTATAATTATCATCAAAAACAAAATATTCTTTGGCTTCAGATTGTACAGTAGCCTTAACCTTGTTGTATATTACTTTTAGATCGTACATAGCAGTATATTTTGATGAAGTGGTATTTTTCTTAATATACTGAAAATCAATAATATGTACGATCTTTCTTTATTCTATTCTAACCACTCAACACGTTATATATATAAAGTCAAATAAGTAGAACAATTCGCAAGATTATTCTTCTAGGAGCAACTTAGCGAAAGCTATATTCCCTGGATATTGTATAAGTCCTTTAATCTAATCAGGTCTAATATAATGATCTAAATAAACTTCGACATTCAGCAAGTAGGACGAACCATTGATTTTTTATATGGTCAGAGTATCCATCTGATCCAATAGCTGGACTGTCATCATATACTCCAACTTGTTCTGGAATATCCATCTATCAGGCGTGCGCCGCTCTCCAATTCGAACAAAATGTACCAGCTATGATTCAGTGTATCATATCCTGTTTTAAAATTCTTGATATTCATAATCGTCTTATCTTTTATCTGATGTGATGCCTTTTCTTGTAGACTTTAGATAAACTTCCGCTTGCCGCCATATTTTTAAAAATGCCCCATTAAGCTTGGATCTTAATATTCTCTACTAATTAGCTCCGACTACACCTTTCTAAATCATGCACCAATTCATCCACATCTTCCTTAGTGATGTACACAGCAAAGGACAAGCGCAGTGCATTCAGTCCAAACGATGACATTGGACGACAATCAATGTGGCCCTCTTCAAAAAGATAAGTCTTCGCATCCCGGACTTCTTTGCCTAAGACTTCTACCACTTGGATCGCTGATGAAAGCTCATCTGATGCAGGTGTCTTTAATAAGAAGGCTGGATGAGAGACTACTTTCGATCTGAAGTAAGCCTTTAGAGTATAGCCACGTTGAACTATTTTTTTTCTGCCGATCTGATGGTGAAAATCAACAGCTGCTCCTAGTCCTAAGAGCTCCGGCAGATTTCGGGTATTGTAATTCTCCAAGCGGCGGATGGTATGATCTCGATGGCCTCGACAGACAATGAGCGGATGAAGCAGGTGCTGGTTTGACTGCTTCGCATAGAGGATACCGATACCCTTAGGTGCGAAGAGCCACTTATGAGCACTCGCTGTATAGAAGTCACAACCCAAGTCCTTCAAATCCACATCGATCATGCCCGCTGACTGTGCTCCATCCACCGCCACCAATATCCCACGCTCATGCGCCATCTCTGATATTTCTTTTACGGGTAGTATCATGCCATTGGTATTTACAATGTGGCACATAGATATAATCTTCGTCCGAGGACTGATCGCTCGCCGATATACCTCAACAATATCTTCAATACATTCAGGAAGTAAGGGCAGCTCTGGCGTGACGATCTTAACACCCCTTCTCTCTTGGAATACTTCCCAGCAAATGCGGCCTGAGGTATGTTCGTGGTCCGCCAAAATGACTTCATCGCCAGGATTAAGATCAAAACTCCTAGCTATTAAATTCATGCCTTCTGTGGTATTATGGATCAGAGCAATTTCTTCTGCTGAGACAGAGAATAGGTCTGTTATTTTTCCTCTTACTTTTTCTTTTTCTTCATCCCAACCTCCCCACATATATTTTGATGGAAAGCCATCTAAGGTATTTCTTGCAGTTGTTGTTGCTTGCTGAACAGTCAAAGGACTGCCTCCTAATGAGGCATTATTAAAATACTTTAATTGAGGAGCAAAGACAAATTGTGATTGGACCAGATTCCAGAAAGATTCAGAATTATCTTTCTTTCGTCCTTCAAAATTATTGGGTGTGTTTTGATCGAATGATAACCGCTTCTCTGTATGGATCTTAGGTAAAGTGGCTCCAATGCCTATGGCCTTAATGAATTGTCTGCGATCTTGAACTTTCATTTCGTTAAGATAAGTAAGTCTTTTTTAAAAGACAGTAAGTCCGTCATGATCGTACTGTCATTTAAAATAATGCAGGCTTGAATATATTCTCTCTTTCAGTACTATATGCAGCACATGAAAGACCAATATTGCTATAATCGTATTACTATTTCCCGATTCTCAAATGCTTCCTTTTATTTATTAAAATCTACATGCAACAAATGAAAGCAATATTTTCTATTTCAACATATATGGTCTCGTTCTAATTCTGACATCCATCTGGAGATGCCAAAAATTCAGCTCCTGCTTGAACTGTAAAGTTCATTTTTAGCTCTACATACTTGCCATTTACTGTTCCACATAAATATGAAATATTTGCACCAGCAAGTATGGTATTGCTTGCGGTGATATTTTCATTGGTACTCAAAATTTGTGTGTTATTGAAATTATCAACAGGGCCGATAAAGTTTAGATTGTTAGAACAGTTGTTGTTGCCAGTAACACAGATTTGTGTCGTTTCTGTATTTGTAAATTGTCCACCAGTAGCTACGGTTGTACCTGCTTGATTGGTCACTGTGTAAGAACCATTGCCAAAGCCACAACAGATTCCATCTCCTTGTGAGTCAAAAATTACAAAATCAAAACAAACGCCTGTTGGCAGACAAAAAGTTTCTATTTCTGTGGTGTTTTGATTAGTATAATTATCTCCTTGTGCGACAATTACATTGTTGGGGTCTCTCACTTCCCAAGAAGTTTCATCCGGAAAATTATCTGTGACAAGTGTCAAGGTGTGCATATCACAGGTCTGACATGGGGTACAAGGACCTCCACAATCTACACCTGTTTCTCCTTGATTTTGGATGCCATCGTTGCATGTAGCTCCACCAGCCACACAAATTTGTGTCGTTTCTGTATTTGTAAATTGTCCACCAGTAGCTACGGTTGTACCTGCTTGATTGGTCACTGTGTAAGAACCATTGCCAAAGCCACAACAGATTCCATCTCCTTGAGAGTCAATAATTACAAAATCAAAACAAACTCCTTTTGGCAGACAAAACGTTTCTATTTCCGTTGTGTTTGGGTTAGTGTAACTATCTCCTTGAGCTACAATCACATTGTTTGGGTCTCTCACTTCCCAAGAAGTTTCCTGCGGAAAATTATCGGTGACGAGTGTCAAGGTATGCAAATCACAGGTCTGGCATGGTGCACAAGGTCCTCCACAATCTACACCCGTTTCTCCCTGGTTTTGGATGCCGTCGTTGCAGCTTGGAGCACCTCCTGTAATGGTAAAGTTTCCATTGCTGGTATCATAAAAGGTTGATGCCGCTCTATAGCCACCCGGCACATCACATCTGACAAGGATTCTTGCAGAGATTGAACTATTTGGAAAGGCAATATTTTGAGACCCATCATTATCGGTAGCATCAGCCACCACTGTGTAAGTCGTTCCTCCGTCCAATGATAAAAGTATGTCAACACTCGGGCAATTTGCATCCGTACCATTTACACTCCACGTTACTGTACTTGTTCCATTGATGGTTTCACCTCCATTGGGTGCAGTGACTGCAAATGGACCATTGTTAGTAACGTTAACCGTCATTAGATCATGATCAACTCTACCAAATGAATTATTATTATCCCTGACAAGTAATCCAAATTGCATGGTGCGTGCTCCACATGAAAGTTTTTCCCACTCCACATTGTTATTGTTTCCATCTAATACTTCTCCATAATCAGGGAAACTACGGTAGTTATTTGCTGTCGGAGGTACATATTTAAATATTGGCGAATCGTCGTCCCAATTGCAGTCTGGAGGACCACTAGTAACTGGTCCATCTCCATTGTATTGTTGCCAACCATAGCTTAGGCTGTTTTGTGGATCATTTCCATCAGTTGCAGAGCCAACCAGTACAAATGGCGTTTGGGCGGGTATGGTAATGTTTGCTTTGGCATCTGCTACTGGATTATCAGGATTGCCATTGCCATTGGTTATTGCGCAATTTGTTGATTGCAGATAATTTTGAATTTGTTCTATCGAAGCATAGTGGAAAAAAAAGTCTTTATCAAAGGCGTATATATCGATTCCTGTACAGGCACTGGCATAGGCCATCATTGAAGACCCAGAGCCAGGTTCATATCTGTATCCGTCCGAACTATTTGGTAGGTTGCCTCCACTACAAAATGCAGAAAAATTATGTCTAGAACCCATTTGATGACCGAGTTCATGTGGCACCAGACTTAACCAAAGTCGATTAAAGCCCCTCGTTGTGCCAGAAAAGCCTTCCCCTTTGAAAAAATTGCAAACCACGCCAAGCTGTGCAAGCCCTCCCACGCCACGATGCAGCACCAAGTGCCCAATATCATAGTTTCCATTTCCGATCGCTGCATCACAAGCTGCCTCTGTTGCTTCCAGTAAAGCACCTCCTGTCACATTAAATGGATGCGTGTTAGGATCGAGAAAAACCATGTCATTGTTAGAAACCAAAGTGAATTCAACACCTAAGTCTCGTAATACCATTGGACTCAAAAGATTTACACCTGAGGCCATTGAATTCAGCACCGAGGTATTTGTAGGATTTAGGCCTCCATATTCTTGAGAATATTCACCAGATGCGCATATAGCTAAACGGTAGATATATTTCATATTATTGATGACGGATCTATTTGCCTTAAACTCTTTTACATCAGTTATAGACTCGTCGACCATGCATTTAAAGCCTTCTTCTTTTTCATCATTCATGAAAAACACCGCCACCTTTTCAGGTGCTATAGACTTAACTGGCTGAATTACATAAGTTTCTTTTCCTGCATATACTGCAGCATGAAATCCACCATCGCTAATATCACAAGCCATAAGGACGGTAGGATCTCCTTTTTTCATTCCTTGAAAGGTTTGAACGGTGTATAGATGAGCGACCTCCGGCGCAGGAATTTGGGAAGGTTCAATAATGAAAGTCTCAAATTTTCCATTTGGGTTTGGAATTTCTATTTCTTGTTTTTGCGATTTCATGGCCTTCTTGAAAGAAGCTATCGAAATTTCAAAAGATTGGTGATTGTCATATCTTTTCTTCATCTCTTGACCAGAATTAGTTTTAGTCCAATCCCTTGGTCCAATTTGAGCAAAGATTGAATTGAAATTTAAAAAAACTAAAAGAAGTGAAATCGAAATTGATCTGATTAAACTATTCATTGGTTTTGTTTGAAGAATTATTCAAAATTAATTTTCAACTATAGGGAAAATGATTACAAATCATTTTTCCTTTTTGTGTCAGTAAAATTAAAATTTTGATTACTCCCAAACAATCGCTCTTTGGGGGGATTTTTGTACCGATTTTAGTTAAAATTGAGCGCTATAATTGCTTGAATGGAATAAAATTGATCGGGTGCTTTTGTTCTGGCGTGATTAGTTTAAGGCGGCATTAGCTGTGTGATGCCTTTCTATCACCGTGTGAATACTAAAAATTCAAGATTAAAATTATTCATTATAAATGTCACAGTCTAAAGAATCCTCACACTAGAACGGTATATCCTCTCCGCCGCCTTCATTCATCTTAGAAGGGCGCGTAATGATGCCGCCAGAGGGATCAGCAAAGGCATTGTCATCATCCAGTGGGCTGCTGAAGCGATTCATAGCGCCATCGACGAATTTGACATAATGCTTGATGAATCTCAGCTTCACACTTCCGAGTGATCCATTACGGTGCTTGGAGATGATGATCTCGGCCTCATCCTTAGGTGCTTCGAAGTCCTCGTCCATGTCGTAGTAGTCAGGACGGAAGATGAAGGTCACGATATCCGCATCCTGCTCGATGGCACCTGACTCTCTC